>MFLZ01000012.1:3905-10769 GCA_001781685.1 Candidatus Kaiserbacteria bacterium RIFCSPLOWO2_01_FULL_54_13 | reverse complement strand
AGAGCTCGCCTCGCTTGCAGAGCTCTACGTGGACGATGCGTTCGCGGCTGTGCACCGCGCGCACGCTTCGATCGTCGGTGTCGCAAAGATATTGCCCGCGTATGCTGGCTTTCTCATTCGCGACGAGGTTCAGCATATCGATGAAGCGCGCGATCCTGAGCATCCCTCATTTGTAATTCTCGGCGGCGCAAAGTTCGAGACTAAAGCGCCGCTCATTACATTGCTTCTCGAGAAGTACGATCATGTTTTCATTACGGGCGCTTTGTCGAACGACGTTTTTAAGGCGCGCGGACTTCCCGTCGGTCGGTCGCTAATCTCGAAGGAGCTTCCCGGCAAGGACATTCTCTCGAATCCGCGCTTCCTCGCGCCGATTGATGTCACGGTGGAGACACCCGACGGACACGCGCGCGTCAAGAAGCCCGAGGAGGTCGGCGAAGACGAGCGGATGGTAGACATCGGTCCAGACACGGTCTCGATGCTCGCTCCCCACATCGCAAACGCAAAGTTCATTCTCTGGAACGGTCCGACCGGTATCTATGAGGAGGGGTACGTAGCGTACACACAGCAGTTGGCGCAATTAATCGCCAAATCACACGATCGCGGGGCAAAAGTCGTTATCGGCGGTGGCGACACGATCGCGGCGATTGAGGCCGCCGGCGTGCCCAAAGGAGAGCTCGGCTTCCTCTCCACAGGCGGGGGTGCCATGCTGGAATATCTGCTGAAAGGGAGTCTTCCCGGGATAGAAGTCTTGAAATAGCTTGTCGGAAGGCGTTCCGAGATATCCGTTTGCTCAACTTGCCCTTATCCACACAGGCCGTTTTCCGGCGCGGGCCAGTGATACAATTGAATTGACGAAAAGTCGGCGATTATCTGCTAAGTAATTATTGACGTATATGGCTATCCGATGGCGCATTGTTGGGTTCGTTGTCGTTGCTCTTCTTGCGGTTCCTCTATTTGCTTCAGCGCAAGCGTCCGCAACGGACATTCAAGCGCAGATACAGAGTCTCTTGGCAACGATAGCGAACTTGGAGCAGCAGATCAGGAGTTTGCTCTCGAATCAAACTCAGGGCAGTGGAGGTGGCGGCGGTGGAGGGTGGACCGGACCGGGCCCGTCGTGGACAACTCCGATCGGGGTATGCCCTGCCCTTTCGAGGTTTTTGCAACATGGCGCGCGGGACACTTTCGGTAACGACGAGGTAGCACGACTTCAACTTTTTCTCAAAGACGAGGGCTACTACACAGGCGCGGTGAACGGCATTTTCGATAGTGCGACGGAGGCTGCGGTGCAACAATTTCAGGCCGACAACGACATCGCGATGTGGGGTTCACCGCCCACAACAGGATTTGGCGCCGTGGGCCCGCGTACACGCGCCGCGATCTCACAGTGGTGCGTCGGATTTCCTCTGCAGCGAAAATTCTCGGCCTTCCCGCAGAGCGGGGTTGCTCCTCTTACCGTGCAATTTTCTGTCAATGTGCAAACTCGCGCGGCGGGATTCAGTGTAGATTTTGGTGACGGCGGTACGACGCCTGTTCCCTGCACTGCGACGACGACAGGCGCATGTGTGCGTCCGGTCACGCTCTCTCACACATATCCGCAACCGGGATCTTTCACGGCACGCCTCAAGCGCACGACAGCTACCTCGACGGTGCGTACTGTTGCCGAACTCGGAATTCAAGTTCTTGCAACGAGCACGTCTGCGACGAATACTCCTCCGGTAATCTCGTTCTTTTCCGGCCCCACTGCCTTGAAACGTGGCGCAAGCGGCACATGGGCTGTGACAGCGCGTGACGCAGACCGAGATGCTCTCTCATACTTCATGTCATGGGGCGATTCGAGCGCTGTCGAAGAAAAAAGGAGCATTGATCTTCTAGGGCAAACGATCTCATTTATGCATTCGTATTCCGCAACGGGCACGTACGCGATTCTCGCGACGGTGCGCGACGGGCGTGGTGGCGAAGCCCGCGCGACAAGCACCGTTTCGGTGTCAGATACTGCTGCCTGCGCGAGGGAATACAGACCCGTGTGTGGTGAGCGGGAAGTCGTCTGCGTTACTGCGCCATGCAATCCGGTGCGTCAGACTTACGGGAACCGATGTCTTATGGACACTGCTGGCGCACGATTTGTCAAAGAGGGTGTGTGCGGTGCACCGGTGACAGTCCCGCCCCCAGCGCCGACCCCATCTCCATCGACTGCACCCGCGGTCTGCAAGCTTTGGTTTGACGGCTGCAATGTCTGTTCACTGCAGGCAAACGGCACTCGCCCATGCACACAACGCGTATGCACTACCAATGCAGCGCCATACTGTCTGGACAATATTCAGGTCTTTACTCCCGCAATCCTCGACTCCATCAGGGATCTCGTATCTTCTCTCGGGGGCTCGGGGTCTCAGACACCGTCTCCCTCTCCGACGCCGCCGGGATCAGCTACTGCATCAAACCGCATCTGCATTTACGGAACTAGCACATATAAGGAGGGCGAGTCGTGCCTCTGGGAGAACTGTCAGGGAATGTCGATGACGCAGGATCGTCGTGAAATTCCAAATACTTCGAACAAGCGCATCATAGTCTGCAGAGCAGGTGTCTGGGCTATTGAATCCTGCAACTACATCAATCTCGAGAAATTCCTCGTCCAGAAGAAGGGAGAAAAGTTTTCTCCTCCGAAGACTCTGACAGCGCTATGTGGAGGTACTTCTTCAAGTGCAACAGGTGCCGGAGGCGGTGGATCGGGTGGACAAGCGGATGACGACGATGATAACGGCGGCAGTGGTGGTGGCAGCGGCGGGCAGCAGGACGACGATGAGGACTAGCCGCACGAGTATCGCTCTGGTGATTTCTACGATGAACAAGTAAGATGGGGGTGACACCAACGTCACTAGTCCATGATGAGGCGCAATTTCACCATAGTTGTGGCAGTCTGCATTCTTGTGGGCGCGCCTCTTTTCGCTTCTGCACTCACGATTGATGATATCCAGGCGCAAATAAAAGCGCTACTCGCGAAGGTGGTAGAACTCACAGCGCAACTTAATGCTCTGCAAGGCCAACCTGCCTCTCCTCCGACCGTTTCAGTTCAAGCGCCGGGCCAAATGCCGATGAGACACCACATCTGCGCAATTCTTACCCGCAACCTCTCGCTTGGAGTGCAAGGCGAAGACGTTGCGAGCTTGCAGGAATTTCTGCGCTCCGAGGGCTACCTCACCGCGAGTGCGACAGGGTACTTCGGCTCCATGACGCGCGACGCGGTCGCCCGCTGGCAAGCCGCGCAGGGCGTTTCCGCCGTTGGCTCTCTCGGTCCGCTTTCTCGCGAACGCATCAGGATTTGGTGCGGCATGTCCGGGGAAGGCAGCGGCGCCACTGGACGCTTCTTTGTAGAGCCGCAGCGCGGGAGTGCTCCCCTTACGGTTACGTTCAAGACGAACGTCCAGCTTGCAAACTCCCGGTTCGTTGCCGACGCAGGCGAGTACAAGGTCGTTTTTGGCGATGGGGGCGAGTACACATTTCCATGCACGGGAGACACTCCGTGGTGCTATGGCCCGCACACCCTCACACACACATACACATCGAACGGAACCTATACGGTACAGCTCGTCCACTTTGGATACTTTGGTCCTCCCGGCCCGAGTGGCATCCCGAGCACTGTTGTCGCAACAGCTACGATTTACGTTGGTCCGGTCGCGTGCACGAAAGAGTACATGCCAGTGTGTGGCTCACACACAATCGTCTGCATCACAACCCCGTGCAATCCAATTCAGCAGACGTATAGCAATCGCTGCATGATGCAGGCCGACGGCGCTACATTCCTTTACGAGGGAGCGTGCAGGGATTCGAGCGCTGATCCTGCGAACGATCCGCGCTGCAGGGCATGGTACGACGGTTGCAACAATTGCTCTCGTGAGACGCCGAATGGTCCCGCGATGTGCACGCTCCGCGCGTGCGTGTGGCAGGCGCCAGCGTATTGCACGGCGTACTTCGACTCAGCCACGAACAAGCCTCCGGTCATTTCGGGATTTTCCGGCCCGACGACACTCAGTGTTAATGAGACCGGCACATGGGCTGTGAACGCAAGCGATCCAGAAAACGGGCAGCTGACGTATTCAATCACGTGGGGCGACGAACACCTTACTCCGATGCCTATGGCGACGTATGCTGCACGCGAAGCCTTTGTGCAGACGACGAGCTTCACGCACGCGTACAGCTCTGCCGGTACGTACACGATTACCGTTGTTGTCCGCGATTCCTCCGGGCAAGAGGCGAAGACCTCAACGACGGTGCGCGTGGGAGCGGCCCAGGTGTACTGCACGATGGAGTATGTGCCGGTGTGCGGTCAGCCGCCGGAGCCCGCGTGTCGCCGTACGCCGCCCTACTGCATGCTGCCGACACCGGGGCCGCAGACGTATGGGAACCGTTGCTTGCTCAATGCTTCCGGTGCGACGTTCCTCTACGAGGGGCGGTGTCAAAACGAGCTTATCGCGTGCCCCGCCGACGCTAGACAGTGCCCGAACGGCCAGTGGGTCGGACGCACGGGCACTAACTGCGAGTTCGTGTGCCCCGGCACATAGCGCTGAGCGGGAGCATTTCTCGCCTGTGGGACAGGCTTCGCTTCGAACGAGGTCCTCGGCTTCAAAATGCTCCCGCTCAGCGCAGAAGCTCAGCTCGGATTTTTCCTGCGGATGCCTCCGCCTCTCCGTCCTGATATATCCGCTGCGGCATGAGCTTCAGTCCGTCGCCCTTGAAGCGGGGAATGATGTGCACGTGCGGGTGATCGATGATCTGCCCCGCGTGCTCGCGGTTGTTCATCGCAATGTTGACTCCGTCGGCATTGAGCCCTTTTTCAATCGCGATCGCGAGCTTGCGCACTGCCTCAGTAGTTGCAGCCCAATCTTCTGGTGCGATGTCGAAGATGTTGTGCGAATGTTTCTTCGGGGCCACTAGGGTGTGGCCAGCGTTTACTGGGCGGATGTCGAGAAACGCAATCGTGTCTTCGTCCTCGTAGACCTTGAAGCTCGGCAACTCGCCCCGGACTATTTTGCAGAAGACGCAGTCAGACATATGCATGCGTAGTATTAAAGCAGATCGCGGAATTCTGCGGAAGAAATATTGATGTCCCTGAGTATCCCGGCGAGCGTTCCTTTCTTGATATCGCGCGAGCCATGGCGGGCAACGATTGTACGCCGGCCGTCAGGATGAGAAAAGACGAGGTGTGATGTGCCACGTTCGAGGTGTTCGACGAACCCAAGCTTGCGTAGGACACGGATGAGTTTGCGCGCGTTGACCCGGGGGAGTCTAGACATGAACGGCCGATCGTGAGGAGCGCCGCTTTCCCTTTGGTGCGGACACGGTCTCAAAGAGCTCCATCCCCAAGTCTTCGGGAACTGGCTGCCCGTCCGCAATCACACTGCGAAGGTACACATTGATGGCATCGCGTACCATCTCGCGCGCCTCGTTGATGGTCTTACCCCATGTGTGACAACCGGGAAGCGCGGGGACGAAGGCGTGGAATCCTCCCTCGTCCGGTTTAATGATGACACGATAGGTATAACTCATGCAGCATTTGTATCACGAAATAGTGAACCGCGCATGTCGATCAATGCAACCGTCAAATCGTCCTCGTACACTTTGTAGCTGGGAAGTTCCCCGCGGATGATTTTCCAGAAGATGCAGTCGGTGCTCATGGAGGTAGTATACAATACGATGCATGTCCGATTTTGTGAGGGGACTTCTCGCGAAACGCGGCATCATCGCGGAAGCCGATATACAGACGTTTCTCAATCCCGATTACGAGCGGGATACGCATTCGCCGTTTCTCTTGGGAGGAATGGATCTGGCAGTGGCTCGCGTTCTCTCTGCTATTCAGAACAACGAACGTATCGCGATTTATGCCGACTTCGATTGCGACGGGATTCCCGGCGCGGCACTCCTCTGGGATTTTTTTAAGAAAATCGCGTACGAGAACTTCGAAGTCTACATCCCGCATCGCGATCGCGAGGGGTATGGATTTCATAAGGAGGCGATAGAGGAGCTCGCGGAGAGCGGTGTGTCGCTCGTTATCACGGTCGACGTTGGCACGAACGCGATTGACGCTGTCGCGCATGCCAAGGAGAAGGGGGTTGATGTCGTTATCACCGACCACCATGAAGTCACGGGTCCGCCAGCTGGCGGATTGCCAGATTGTGTCGCGGTACTCAATCCGAAATTGGGAGACTATCCATTTCGCGATCTCTGCGGCGCTGCCGTCGCGTTCAAGTTCGTTCAAGCGATGCTCTCCGAAGGTAAGAAGCGCGGCATTGAGTCGTTCACAAAAATCTCCGAGGGGTGGGAGAAGTGGCTTTTGGATCTTGTCGCAATCGCAACGATTGCCGACCTCGTCCCCTTGGTTGGAGAAAATCGTGTACTCGCGCACTTCGGTCTCAAGGTGTTGCGCAAATCGCCGCGCTTGGGGCTCGTCGCACTGTGTAACAGACTTCGTCTGCGCAAGAGTGAGCTTACCGAGAACGATGTCGCGTTTTCAATCGCGCCGAGGATCAACGCGGCGTCTCGCATGGACGAACCGGAGTTTGCATTCAGGCTCCTTACGACACTGGATGGCGGCGAGGCGGAGCGGCTCGCGGCACATCTTGAAGAGCTCAATGCAAAGCGAAAAAGTGTCGTTGCTTCACTCGTTCGAGCAGCGAAGAGGAGCGTACGAACGCGATTCAAATCGGGCGAAAAGATCGTCGTACTCGGCTCTCCCGAGTGGAAGCCGGCGCTTCTCGGGCTTGCCGCGAATTCTATTATGGAGGAGCGTGGAGGCGTTGTCTGTCTCTGGGGGCGAGACGCGATGGGACGTATCAAAGGATCGTGCCGCTCCGACGGCTCCATCTCTGTTGT
>MFLZ01000012.1:3661-3859 GCA_001781685.1 Candidatus Kaiserbacteria bacterium RIFCSPLOWO2_01_FULL_54_13 | reverse complement strand
CACGCTAAGTCCGGAGGCTTTACGGTTTCACATGAGCGCGTGCATACGCTCCTGTCGTCGCTCAGCAACGCGGCCCTGAGCCTGCTTGCGGTGAGTTCATCGAATCCGTCGATGGGCACGCTACAACGTGAACAGGAACACGACGCACTCATTTCGCTCCCCGAACTCACGGAATCACTCTTTGACGAAGTTTCGCGG
>MFLZ01000012.1:0-3641 GCA_001781685.1 Candidatus Kaiserbacteria bacterium RIFCSPLOWO2_01_FULL_54_13 | reverse complement strand
CAACCCGAAGCCCATCTTTCTCGTGTCGTCGATCACCGTTTCCTCCATTAGGAAGTTTGGCCGGGACGAAAACCATGTCGAGGTTGTCGTTTCATGTGAGCGCACCAGTGCGACTGCTCGCGCGTTCGATTTTTTCCGCTCGCCCGACGATTTCACGCATATGCCTGTAAACGGCAACAGTGCGCGTCTGCTTGCGACAATGGAGCGTGATTCATTTCGCGGCGGTCTCGCGCTTCGCCTGGTGGACATGCTTCCCGTGTGACCATGCTACTATTGCCGGTATGAATCCCGCCCTTTCTGAGATGTTGTTTTACGGAGGTTTGGGTGTGTTAGGAAGAAGTGCATATATTGCGCACTATGCTTTTATTAGTATAGAAAGAGCGGGATGAATCAATTCTCTGCGACAGACTGTATCCGATTCGGCTGGTCGACGTTCAAAAAGCGCGGATGGTTCTTGGTCGGCATGACGGCCCTCATGATCGTGCTCACGTGGGTGATCGGCGCGATCGCGGGCACTCTTGGAGAGAAAGGTTTTCCTGGATTTCTCGGCGGTGCCGTCAACATCGGGCTTTCGACGCTGCTTTCCATGGGATTTACGGCTGTCGTGATACGCGCTCACGACATGCTCGAGAGCGTCGACGTGAACGATCTGTGGCATCCGAGACCCTTCTGGAAATTTCTTGCCGTCGAGCTACTCGTGGGTCTCATCGTGCTTGTCGGCTTCGTCCTACTCATTGTTCCCGGTGTGATTGCAATACTCGCGTACATGTTTGTTCAGTATCTCGTCATCGACAAGGGGCTCGGTCCCATTGAGGCGCTGAAAGAAAGCGCCCGTATCACACGCGGAAGCCGCTGGGAGCTTTTGTTCTTGCTGCTGATTGTTTTCGTACTCAATATTCTCGGCGCGGTCGCGCTTCTCGTTGGACTTCTCGTCTCGATTCCCGTTACAGCGCTAGCCATGGTGCATGCATACCGGACGCTTGAGGCGAAGGTAGGACGACCGACTCCCGCGTGATGTCCAAGGTACTCATCTATACCGACGGAGGAGCCCGCAATAATCCCGGCCCCGCCGGGGCGGGGGTTATTGCGTATGAAGGTCAGCGCAAGCTTTTTGAAATCAAGAAGTTTCTAGGAGAGCGCACGAATAACGCCGCGGAGTACGAGGCGGTGATCCTTGCACTCACGGAGGCGAAGAGGCGCGGGTACGCATCGCGCGAGATCGAGGTGCGAATGGACTCAGAGCTCATCCAGCGCCAGCTCACCGATGAGTATCAGATCAAAGAAGAGACACTGTGGCCGAAGTATATGAAAGTGCACAACCTTTTGGTCGCACATTTTCCGCACGTGAGATTTATTCACGTTCCGCGCGAGGAGAACAGAGAGGCGGACAAACTTGTGAACGAAGCGATAGATGAAGGAGAGTAAAGGTCCGACCTTGGTATAAAATACGGGTATGGTACGCGGGCAGATCAGAGGTACGCTTGTCGGTTTTCTCGAATTTATCCGCGAACGCGGCGTCATGGGACTCGCCATTGGCTTTGTTTTGGGCGGCGCCGTCTCTCGCGTGACAACATCGTTTTCAGCCGACATCGTGAACCCTTTGCTCGCGTATTTCTTCGGGGGCACGGAGCGTCTGAGCGACATCGTCATCGGTGAAATCGCAGTGGGCAGATTTCTCGCTGCCGTTCTCGATTTTCTCGTGCTTGCGCTCGTAGTGTATCTCATCTTCCGAGTGCTCAAGCTGGACACACTCGATAAGAAAAAGGAATGACAAATGCGCGGTTTCTCTGGGCGATCGTCTTTGGATTTCTCACGGGCATCTTTCTCCGCTCGTTCGCGTCGCTTGGATTCGCGTTCGTCGGCTTTCTTGCACTGCTCGCTGTCGCGACACTCCTCACATCTTTGGTGAGCCGGAAAATCGAAGGCGTTGTTATTGTTATCGCGCTCCTCGCGCTTGGAGGCGGGATTCTCCGTATGGACGCAGCGATTCTTATTCCCAATCCCGCACTCACGGAGAAGCTCGGCGAGGAAGTGACACTTGAAGGAATTGTGTTCGATGAACCGGACGTGCGAGAGGCTAGCGTACGCATCTCCATGCGGCTCGAAAGCGGTGCAGGTGTTCTCGTTATCGCTCCTGCACACGCGGATGTTCGCTACGGCGACCGCGTGCGCGCCGCGGGAGAGTTACGCGTTCCCGAAGCGTTCGAAACCGGCGTCGGGCGCGCGTTTAACTATCCGGCATACCTTGCGAAAGACGGAATCAGCTACGAGCTCGCGTTTGTGCGCGATGTCGAAGTGATCGGACGAGGTGCTACCAATCCAGTTAAGATATTTGCGATTTGGGTGAAGCACACGTTTCTCGAAGGTTTGGGCCACGCACTTCCCGAACCGTACGCGGGCTTAGCCGGTGGCATCACGGTGGGCGACAAGCGCGGGCTTGGTACTGAGCTTGCCGAAGTATTCCGCACTGTCGGGCTCATACACATCGTGGTTCTCTCCGGGTACAACATCATGATTGTGATGGAAGGCCTCTCGTGGCTCTTAGCGTGGTTTTCTGTACATCGGTACGCTCGCTTCGGCGCGACGGTTTTCGTTGCCATCTTTTTTGCACTCATGACAGGGCTCGCTTCCGCCTCCGTGCGCGCCGCGGCGATGGCGATTATCGCGGTCGTCGGGCGCATGAGCGGGCGCATGTATCTCGCATCGCGCGCGCTCGCAATCGTCGCGGCGGGAATGGTCGCGTGGAATCCGTTTATTCTCGCGTTCGATCCGGGATTTCAGCTCTCTGTCTTGGCGACGGCCGGCCTCATTGCGTTCACACCGATCATCGTTACGAGATTGAAGTTCATATCGACAAAGCTGGGCTTGCGCGAAATTGCAGCGACGACGTTCGCGGCACAACTCGCCGTGCTGCCGCTCTTGCTGTACCAAAGCGGTCAGTTTCCGCTTTTTTCTTTGCCGGCAAACCTTCTTGCACTCGTTGCGGTGCCATGGGCGATGCTTTTTTCTGCGATTGCTGCACTCGGCGGAATTCTCCTCGGCTCGCTCGGCGTTATCATCGCGTTCCCGGCCTACATGCTCCTCGCGTACATTATTGAAGTGGGAAATCTATTCGCCACACTCCCTTTTGCAAGCGTTTCAGTTCCTGCGTTTGGTGCCGCATGGCTCTTCATTGTGTATGTATTGCTCTTTGGCTCTGTTTTCTATCTAAAAAAGGAGAGCGGCCGGGGATGAGTCCGACCGCCGCGTTCGCCCTCGAATCAGTGAGGGTCGAAGCGCCCCCTGATGTGATCCAGGAGCGCGATGACGTCCGAGTCATTGCGCAGACCACGTAGTATCGCTTCTGCCTCGACGGTCTCTTGGGTCCTTTTGAATTTCCCGCCGGGTTGTCTGCGGATAGACTTCTCGGCGTTCGTTACTTCCTCGAGGAACCTCTTTGCATCAGGAGCAATTCTGATACAGGTCGCGAGAGCAACGTCGAAAGCATCGACGTCGAGCCTATCGCCATCATGAGGAACATTGGTCATCGTACTGTCCTTTCCGTGAGCGGAAACTTGACCCTATGCGCGCGTTAACCTTTGAATTAGGACACCTGGGTTTGAGAATCCAGGTATATGCGCCAAAAATCATTTGTTCAGTTG
>MFLZ01000011.1 GCA_001781685.1 Candidatus Kaiserbacteria bacterium RIFCSPLOWO2_01_FULL_54_13 | reverse complement strand
AGGTGCATCGCCCCGTAGCTATGTCGGGAACGGATAACCGCTGAAAGCATCTAAGCGGGAAGCCAACTCCAAGATTAGGAATCGTAATTAGGGTCGTGGGAGATGACCACGTTGATAGGCGTTAGGTGCACGTGCAGTAATGCACTCAGCCGAGACGTACTAATAATCCGACAGAACTCTCGAAAGGAATTGTGGGAGTCGCGTCCCGCCCTTTCTGCACACGCAGGAAGTCGCGGGTTGCTTTCTGTTTCTTTGTTCTCGTTCATCCGATTTGGAAACATTCGGAAAGGGCGGGATTTTGTGTCGTTCTTCATTCAACAGACGGAGTGATTGAGCACTCCGTGCTAGTGCTTTGCCGGAGAGGATACACCCGTTCTCATTCCGAACACGGCAGTTAAGCTCTCCAGGACCGATGGTAGTCGAAAGGCGAGAGTAGGTCGGCGCTAGCACAGAGTGCTCAAAGAAAACGCCCCGGTCGTCCGGGGCGTTTTCTATATCTGTTCACTGTTCACTGCCTGCCCCGTAGCGAACTTTGTTCTGCTTCGGGGTTCACTGTACACTATCCCCATGTCCTGGGCATCGCGGAAGCGGACACTCTACACAATCGGTGTTCTGGTTTTTTTTGCGATCGTGTTAGGGGTTCCGACTGCGATTTGGTGGTACGAATCTCCCACATGTTTCGATAAAAAACAGAACCAAGGAGAAACGACCATCGACAGGGGGGGACCATGCGTGCTTCTCGATGAGCGGACGCTTAGTCCGTACGGCGTCTTGTGGGCGCGTGCGTTTCTCATACGCCCCGGCAGCTACAATGCGGTCGCCTATGTTGAGAATCCGAATAGAGATGCGGGTGCGCGCACAATCGGCTATCGCTTCCGTCTCTATGACGAGCGGAACGTCGTGGTTGCCGAAAGAGAGGGAAAGGGCTTCATTATGCCGGGCGGTGTCACGCCCTTTCTTGAAGGAGCGATTAGCACGGGGAATCGCAATGTTGCGCGCACGTTCTTCGAGTTCACCGAGCCACCGATATGGGAGCGTCTCGTCGACAACGCGAGCGTTCTTTCTATCAGCAACAAAACTGTCTCGGTGCCTGAATCGACTCCGCGAATAACGGCACGCGCTAAGAACACGTCAGTCGTGGCAGTCTTAGACCCTTCGTTTGTGGCAGTTGCATTCGACACGGCAGGAAATGCCTTCGCTGCTTCTCATACGACCCTGCCACGGCTGGGGGCAGGAGAGGAAGTCGAAGTTGTCTTCACGTGGTTTAGTCCTTTTTTGAGGGTGGCGGGGCGCGTTGATGTACTTCCACTCCTTCCGCCTACAGTGGGGCGAAAGTAGCATGACTTCTTTCGCGTGGGGATTTGCCTCGGTGCGGCGCGCTGTGATGTCGCATTCAACTTCCTCATTTGCGCACGTCGATTGGTTCCTTCTTGTATCTGCACTCACTATCTCAGCGCTCGGACTTGTGACGATGCACTCCTTTCCGGAGAGTTCGCCAGCTGGCGGAGCGTTCTTCGAGCGGCAGATTGTCTGGATCGGTGCGGCGCTCTGCGTTTTCTTCGTAGCGAGTCTTCCCGAATACCGGTTTTTGCAGCGCACGCCGGTTGTCGTTGTGCTCTTCGGCAGTATCGTGGGCGTTCTCGGGCTCGTATTCGTGTTTGGGACATTCGTGATGGGTGCGCGGGAGCGTTTCGATCTCGGCGCCTTTTTCGTTCAGCCGTCCGATCCTGCGAAAATCGTCCTTATAGTGCTGCTCGCGAAATATTTCACGAGGCGGCATATTGAAATAGCTCATGCAAGGCACATTTTTGTTTCTGGTGCATACGCATTTGCCCTCTCTGCCCTTGTCTTTTTTCAGCCAGACCTCGGGTCGGCGATCATCATTACGTTAATATGGCTCGGCGTTGTTCTTGTTGCGGGAATTTCTTGGAGGCATCTCGCGACTCTCATCGTCGTGGCCGCTCTCCTGTCTGGCGCCTTGTGGCAGTGGGGGCTCCAGCCGTATCAGAAGGAGCGCATACTCACTTTCTTGCATCCGCTCACTGACATCCAGGGAGCAGGATACAATGCCTATCAATCCACCGTTGCAGTCGGTTCGGGAGAGCTAACGGGGAAGGGGATAGGTTACGGTACGCAATCAAAACTCCAATTTCTCCCCGAATACGAAACGGATTTTATCTTTGCAGCATATGCTGAAGAGTGGGGTTTTCTCGGGGTTCTACTCCTTTTTGGCTTATTTACTGTCGTTATTGTGCGCATTCTCGGCGCGGCGCGGCGCGCAGGCGACAATTTCACCGCGCTCTTTGCGACCGGTGTCGCGATATATATTCTTGCGCAGTTTGCCATCCACGTCGGAATGAACATCGGGCTGCTTCCCATAACAGGAACAACACTTCCCTTTATGAGTTACGGAGGCTCGCATCTTCTCACCGAGTACGCAGCGCTCGGCATTCTCATGGGGCTCCGACGCCGCGCGCGCCCCACGGCCCAGGCGCGCGACGAGACGGAGATGGTCGGGGTGGTTTAGTTGAAGTGGACAGCGATAGCTACGCAAGATATCATTCAGGCATTGAGGGTTATCTTTATAATTCTATGAAGCAACGAGGATTTTCGTCTGCGGCGCTTGTAACTCTGCTGGTTATCGTAGCAGGGGTAGTAGGATGGTGGGTTTTGACAAGACAATCGAACTCATCTACGACTGCCGACACAACACAAAATCCAACATCGTGGGTAGAATTTAAAAATACTCAATTCAACTACACACTTTCCTATCCATCAAATGCCCACGTCCAGACCAATAATGATTATGCTACCGATATCAGCATTGAGCCGGAAGTATATTTTTTCGTCCCTGGAGATAGTATTCTCTTGGATGTAGATGTCTGGATTCCATGGTCAGGAACGACCGCCGAGCAGAAAAAAGCGCTATCCCAAGGTCTTCAGCTCTTCGCGGATGCCGTGAGAGAACTGCAGGTCACAAACCCCAATCCCTACAGTGCGGATCGAAAGATCGGCCCTCTGCAAGAAACAACTCTCGGTGGCGCAACAGCCTATAGCTTTACGCTTACCAGTGCCTTTAGATCTTTTTCGGGAGAGTATTCACTGGCCGGTGGCAATGAACAATACGTGTACGTGATAGCAGAAAGCCCCCAAGGTCAGAAAGTTGTATTGCATTATCTCGCCGACAATGCAGATGCCGAGAAAATATTCCAGTCGTTCAAATTCATAAACAGCGAATAGTATCTGTAGCATTATCGATACAAAGCTGTTGTTTTCTCAACCATTTCCGAAAGAGAATGCGCGTTTTTTGTAGATGGAGATACAGGGGTTCCTGCCGCTGTTTCTGACAGTGCTTGCGCAATGGCTCCGGCGTCTGCGGGTGCAATGGCATGGGTACTTTCGGTGCGCTCCCCGAATTCGGGATCTACGACATTCGTAGTTACGATCTGAAGTCCCGACGCAGCGGCTTCGAGGAGTACATAGGGCATACCTTCTTTGATTGATGGGAGAAGAAAGACATCAAAGGCTTTCAAGTATTTCGACGCGTCAGGGACGAATCCTTTGAAGAAAACGCGGTCGGCGAGACCCAGCTTTTGCGTACGTTCGACAAGCTCAGTACGCTCTTCGCCGTCGCCGATAATGGTATAGCTGGCATCCGAGTCTCTTTTTTTGAGCTCGGCGATAGCCTCGATCGCATAGCGGACTCCTTTGTTTGGCGTCAATTCAGCAATCGTTACGATGCGCGGCGTTGTGGCCGAGATCTTGAGAGTAGACGACGCCTCTTCGCGTGAGAGGAACTGCGGCGGATTGATTCCGATCGGAATGTGGCGGATTTTATTGCCCACGAACCACATACGCTTACCGATAGCTTCATCCGCTTTCGATACGACGATTGCCGCGGTGCTCAAAAGGCCGGTAAGCCAACTGATTTTGTAGATAATGAGCTTTGCGAGAATATTTCTCAATTCTTTGAACGGCCAGCCGTGGACGGTAAAAATTATTTTTGGGACTCCCGCGATGCGTGCAGCAAGTGCGCCGAGTGCTGCCGCCTTTGAACTATTGAGATGAATCACATCAGGCTTAGTTGTTCTCAGCGTTTTCAGTATCTCGAAGAAACTTCTGATGTCTGAGATAACCGCGATGTCACGACCGAGTGAAGGGAGGTGTCGGGTTGTTATTCCGGCTGCAGCGAGGTCGGCAGAAAGTTTCCCGCGCGTCCCGTATGCGACTATCGGCTCGAACTCATCTTTTGGCAGATTTGTCGCGAGGTCGAAAACGTATTTCTGCGCTCCACCATACGTTGCTTTGGTGATGAGATAGAGAACCCTCGTTTTCGGCATAGTGATTTTAGGGCTTGCCCCGTTAGTAGAATTTCGGCTTGCCGAAGGCGAATGCTAATGACTTCAGTCGAAGTATCGGAATCCGTTGTGTGTGGTCGATTTCGCGATGTCCGAGATGGCAAAAAGCGTTAGCCGAAATTTCACTACGGGGCTTGTTTTTAGCCATATTTTCTGTCATAGTACCACTAATGACACTTGTGCCCAAACGTGAATATGTCGTCCTACTCGTCGGCGACATCGCAGTTTTCGGGCTTTCTCTGTGGATCACACTCGCGCTCCGCAATCTGGAGTTTCCAGATACGCAGCTATATCTCCGGCATCTCGTTCCGTTCTCGTTTCTCTTTATCGTATGGGTCGTAATCTTTTTCCTTGCGGGACTCTACGGGAAGCACACACGGCTCTTTCGCAGCTCGCTTCCCGACACGATTTTCTACACGCAGATCGTGAATGTTCTTGTTGCAGCACTCTTCTTCTTTCTCGTTCCCGCGTTCGGACTCGCGCCGAAAACGATCCTCGCCCTGTATCTTCTTGTCTCCTTTGGTCTGATTTATGTGTGGCGTGTTTCGATGTTTCCTCGTTTGCCGGGCCTCTTGAGGGGCCGGAAACTTAAGGGCATCCTTGTTGCGTCGGGTCCCGACGCGCACGCGCTTGCGCATGAGGTCGCGAGTGACAGTCGCTATCCTTTTGTCTTTGATCGCATTATCGATACAGCAAAGTCTCCGTCGCACGAGGTCATTCGGGAGACTCTCCGGCTCGCAGCAGAAGACAACATGACATTTCTAGTTGTGGATTTTTCGGACAGGGCATTTGATGCTGCTCGGCCGATCGTCTACGATTCGGCGTTTAACAAAGAGCGGTTTGCTGTCGTCGATGTCGTTGAACTCTACCAGGAGGTATTCGACCGCGTTCCTCTCTCGCTTGTGACATATGAGTTGGTCCTTGCGAGTGTAAACGCGTCTCGCATGTATGGCGTCGTTAAGCGAGTTATCGATGTGGCAGGCTCTCTCATCTTGGGAATCATTTTATTGCCTTTGTATCCCTTCGTGGCGCTCGCGATAAAGCTTGAGGACGGGGGTCCGGTGTTTATAGATCAGGAGCGTGTCGGACGTTACCAAAAGCCGATTCGTGTCATGAAGTTCCGCTCGATGACGGGAAATGACAGCGGAGAGTATGGCGCAAGCGGAAAAACCAAACTCTCTGTAACGAGGGTGGGGAATTTTCTGAGGCGCTCTCGCATCGATGAGCTGCCTCAACTCTGGAGTGTTCTCAAGGGCGATCTTTCGCTTGTAGGTCCTCGGCCTGAGTTTCCCGCGCTCTCGAGAGAATACAGCGCGAAGATCCCCTATTACAACGCGCGCTATCTCATAACGCCCGGCCTCACAGGCTGGGCGCAGATAAGGCACGACACGCACCCGCACCACGGCGCGGATATTCAAGAGACCAAAACTAAACTCTCGTACGATCTCTACTACCTCAAGCATCGCTCGCTTTTCTTGGATTTGTTCGTTATCCTGCAGACAATACGGATTATTCTAACTGCCCGCGGCTCATAATATGGCGAAAGAGAAAGCTGTAGTGACAGGAGGTGCGGGTTTCATCGGCTCGCACATTGTGGATGCACTGGTCAAGCGGGGCGACGATGTGCATGTGGTAGACAACTATGCAGCGGGGAGGCGCGAAGATCGCATCAACCCTAAGGCAACGTATCATGAGATTGATATTCGTGATTATGACAGTCTAGCGCCGGTCGTTGCGGGAGCAATGTACGTATTTCACGAAGCGGCGCTCCCGCGCGTGCAGTTCTCTATCGAACACCCCCTCGAAACATTCTCGGTAAATGTGCAAGGCACCGTGTCTGTCTTGCGCGCCGCGCATCAGGGTGGCGTTAAACGTCTCATCTACGCGGCATCGAGTTCCGCGTACGGAGATCAAGAGAAGTTGCCGCTTTCGGAAGATATGTCGCCGCAGCCCCAAAGCCCGTATGGATTGCAGAAATATATGGGCGAGCTTGCATGCAAGCTGTGGAGTGAGGTGTACGGCCTCGAGACAGTTTGTCTGCGGTATTTCAATGTATATGGGCCGAGGTTTGATCCCGACGGTCCCTACGCGCTAGTCATGGGTAGATTTATTCAGCAGAAATCACAGGGCAAACCGCTCACGATCTGGGGCGACGGGACGCACACGCGCGACTACACAAATATCAAAGATGTCGTGCGGGCAAACATACTCGCTCTTGCGTCGACTAAGGTGGGAAAGGGAGAGGCAATCAACATCGGAGCGGGCAACAACATCTCGGTGAACGACCTCGCCGCGCTCATCGGGGGGCCCGTCGTCCACGAGCCGGAGCGCGCGGAGCCGGCGCATACTCTTGCCGACATCCGGAAAGCTCGCGAGCTTCTGGGGTGGGAGCCGAGGGTGGTGCGCGAGGAAGGCATTGCCGAGATGAAAGTGTCATTTGGACTCTCATGATTATTGATGGCAAGGCTATCGCAGACGATATCTACGCTGAGCTCGCGCCGCGGTTTGTCTCGCTCGGAAGAAAGGCGAAGCTCGGTATAGTTGTTGCCGGTGCGAATCCAATCATTGAGTCTTTTGTGCGCATCAAGACTGCTTCAGCAGAGCGGCTTGGTGTCGAGATGGTGCGCGTGAATGTGTCGGAAAAGAGCGACGCGGGAAAAATCATTCAGGCAGTGAACCGTCTCGTGCGTGATACCGACGCCGTCATCGTCCAGCTTCCTCTCACACAGGGAATTGATACCAACGAAGTTCTCGGTACCGTGCCGAAAGAGAAGGATGTCGATGCTTTGAATCCGAAAATTCTGGAGGAGGAGCGAATCGTCCATGCACCTGTTGCGCTTGCAGTTGTTGAGATCTTGAATCGCAGCTCGATACCCATCGAGGGCGCCCGAACCGTCGTCGTGGGCGCCGGCCGCCTTGTCGGCGCGCCTTCCGCGTGGCTCCTTAAGAGTCTTGGTGCCGATGTGTCCATATTCTCGCTTGAAGCAGGTTCGGTCGAAGATCTCAAAGACGCGGATATTGTCGTGCTAGGAGCCGGCAATCCCGGTTTCATCAAGCCCGAGTATCTGAAGGAGGGAGTCGCCTTGATCGACGCGGGTACGAGTGAGCAGGGAGGAAAAGTAGTGGGCGACGCCGATCCTGCGTGCGCCGCAAAAGCCTCGGTTTTTACACCCATCCCCGGTGGCGTCGGCCCCGTTGCCGTCGCGATGATTTTTAAGAACTTGCTCAAGCTTGTCTCAGGACACGAATAAATCAGCGCTTTCTGGGGATTGTGCTATAGTGTTTGCGTATGAACAAGGTTGAAGAAGCAATCGAGATTTTACAAAATTTGCCGGAAGAGAAGGCGCGAGTTCTTGCTGACGCCATTATCGACGCCGCAACCCCGCGTTCTGAAGACTTGCAGCTTTCCGATGAACAAGTCGTCGAGATAGAAAGACGGATCAACGAGCCTTCGCCGAGATTCATCACGCTCGCCGAGGCGCAAGCGCGTCTGCAGAAGCTGCGGGTATGAGAGTGATTTTGCGCGAGGCGGCGTATGCCGACCTCGAGCATATTTTCGCCTGGATTGCGAAGGATAATCCTACAGCCGCATCCAGAGTCATAACGGAGATTTTTGAATCGATCGAGCGGCTCGAGATCGTGCCAGAGATAGGAAGGCGCGGGAAGGTTCGCAATACGCGAGAATGGATTGTGCGGGGACTGCCATATATTGTTGTCTACACAATCGACGCGGAGAAGCATCTTGTTATCATACTTGGTGTCGTGCATGCCGCGCGCAATCGGTAACTCAGTCCGATGGTGTCGGCCCCATAGCGGTCGCAATGATATTCAAGAACCTGTTTGATTTAATAGAAAAGCGCGGGTAGACTACAGCCACCATGTGGAAAATTCGGCTTGCGGCACTCGTTATTTTGCTTGTTGGAGCCGGGATCGGTTGGTGGGTCTATAGCTCGCAGGCGAGCGCATCACGGCCTTTTAAGCTCGGACTCGATCTCTCGGGCGGCACCCAGCTCGTGTACCGTGCCGATCTTTCGGCGATCGTCGGGAGCGACGTTGCCGATTCTATGGCCTCATTGCGCGACACGATCGAGCGGCGCGTGAATCTTTTCGGAGTGTCAGAGCCTATCGTGCAAACACAGCGCGGGGGCACTTTGGCGGGAGAGACGGAAGAGCGTCTTATCGTGGAGCTCCCGGGCGTTACCGACACGCAAAAAGCAATCGAGCTTATCGGGGAGACACCCGTTCTCGAGTTCAGGCTCTTGAAAGGCGATACGTTTCCCTCGCAAATTTCCACTTCAACAGTGAATAAGCTTTTCTATCCGGCAGTGATTACGGGAAAGCATCTCAAGAGCGCACAGCTTCAGTTCAATCAGGGCATAGGCGGTGTTCCCAACGAGCCCGTCGTTGTCCTCACGTTCAATTCTGATGGGAAAAAGATTTTCGCTGATCTCACGAAAGAAAACGTCGGCCGCTACTTCGGGATGTTCCTCGACGGTGTGGCGATATCGGTGCCAGTAATCCGAGAAGCTATTCCCGATGGCACCGCAGTGATTTCAGGCAACTTCACGCCGGAGGATGCGAAGGAGCTCGCGCGCAACCTCAACTACGGCGCACTTCCCGTGCCCATAGAGCTCATTTCCACACAAACGGTCGCTGGCACCTTGGGTGCGGAGGCGGTTCAGAGCGGACTTGCGGCCGGTCTGTGGGGCGTTTTGGCCGTGATTCTCTTCATGCTTTTCTGGTATCGCTTGCCGGGCGCAATCGCGAGCGTTGCCCTTCTCCTCTATATCGCTCTCGTCCTCGGGCTTTTCTTGTTGATTCCGGTGACCCTGACCGCCGCAGGTATCGCGGCGTTTATCCTCTCCGTCGGCATGGCGGTAGACGCGAACATTCTCATATTCGAGCGCACGAAGGAAGAACTCGCGGCAGGGAAGAGCACGAAAGATGCCATCCACGACGGATTCGCACGCGCATGGCTTTCAATCCGCGACAGCAACATTTCGAGCATAATTACCGCCGTCGTACTTTTCTGGTTCGGGACGTCTTTGATCAAAGGCTTCGCGCTCGTCTTCGGGCTCGGCGTTTTGGTCTCGATGCTCACGGCAATCACCGTCTCACGCACATTTCTTTTCGCGCTCGGGATTGAAGCTAAGGGTAACCTCGGGCGATTCCTTTTTGGAAGCGGCACTAAAATATAGGTATGAAGTATTTCGTATATCGTATGTCGTATGCATACCAAATACTAGATACCAAATACTAAATACAAGTCCTTATGTTTATCGTCCAACACAGAAATATATTCTTCGCGATCACGGGCGCGATCGTGCTCGTGTCGCTAGTTTCGCTTTTTGCGTTTGGACTCCGTCCCGGCATCGACTTCACCGGAGGCACCTTGGTGCAGTTTTCGTATGAGGGTGGCCGTCCTCCAGCGACGGAGCTTACAGAGCTTCTGGGCGACGCGGGCTTTACCGGGTATTCGCTGCGCGAGGCGGGAGAGAAGGGGTATATCTTGCGAGCGGGCAATATGTCAGAGGCGCAACGTGCCGCTCTCCCGCAAACGCTTTCCGGAAGCGGGGAACATCCGGCCACCATAGAGCAACTCAGCGAAGTCGGGCCGACGATCGGCAAAGAGTTACGCAACAAGGCCCTAATCGCGCTCGCGCTCGTCTTGCTATGCATCCTCCTTTTCATTGCGTTTGCGTTCCGCAAGGTCTCGAAGCCCGTTTCGTCGTGGATGTACGGCTTGATTGCGCTCGTGGCGCTTTTGCACGACGTTGTCGTCCCCGTGGGTTTCTATGCGGCACTGGGGCATTTTCTCGGCGCGCAAGTTGATACGCTTTTTGTGACGGCAATCCTTACCATTCTGGGCTTTTCAGTGCACGACACCATCGTCGTTTTCGACCGTGTCCGCGAAAATCTGCGCGTCAATCAGGAACGCAATCGCAAAGAGGATTTTGCAGAAACCGCCGGCAGAAGCTTGGGGCAAACATTCGTGCGCTCCGTGAACACCTCGCTCACGGTCCTCTTCACGCTTCTTGTCTTGTACTTTATCGGTCCTGCCTCTACGCGCGACTTCGCACTCACGCTTCTCGTAGGTATCACCGCGGGTACCTACTCATCGATATTCCTTGCCACTCCTCTCCTGGTCACCGTTGAAAGGTGGCGGCGGAAAAAATAGCCGACCATGAACATCAGATCAGTCGGTATTGTCGGATACGGCTCATTCGGCGCGCTCGTGCACAAGCTCTTGAATCGTTTTGCGCCGGAAGTCCAAGTGAAAGTGTATTGGCGTGATCGGAAGCCCGATAAAAGAAAATTTTTCTCGCTCTCTGATGCAGCGAAGTGCGATGCTGTTATTCTCGCAGTGCCGATAGCGGCGTTTGAGGAAACACTGAAAAAAGTTCTGCCGCTCGCGCGCAAGGACACTGTGATTGTCGACGTTGCGACTGTTAAGGTGCACACGGTCAAACTTTTGAGAAAACTAGCGAAAGGACGCCGCTATATCGCAACGCACCCCGTGTGGGGGCCTGAAAGCTACGAAAAGCGCGGAGAGAATGTAGCAGGCTTTCGCATCGTCGTTGCGAAGCACACGCTGCCGAAAGCCGATTACGGTAAGATTCGCATGTTTCTCGAGCGGCTCGGATTCGACATCGTGAAAATGTCAGCAGAGAAGCACGACAAGCATCTCGCGGAGACGCTTTTCCTTACGCATTTTGTGGGTCAAACGGTCCTGCGCGCAGGTTTTGCGCGCACCGAAATAGACACAGTCTCATTTGGATTTCTCATGGACGCCGTCGAGAGTATTAAAAACGACGAGGCACTCTTTCGCGACGTGTTCCGCTTCAATCCCTACTGTAGGGAAGTTATGGAGAGATTTGAGCAAGCAGAGCACAGCGTCCGCAACTTTCTCGAAGTGCCGACAATGGCAAGGTCTTACCTTGCCATGCGGATAGGTATTTCGGGCGCGAAGGGAAGCTTTTCGGAGGAGGCCGCGCGTGCGTATGCAAAGAAGGCCAAGCTCAGAAAATTCTCGCTCGACTACCTGATATCAGTAGAGAACGTCTTGTCGGCACTTGAAAACAGGGCTGTAGACCTCGGTATTTTCCCGATTGAGAATTCAACGGGAGGTGTTGTTACCGAGGCCGTGGAAGGCATGGCGCGACACAACTTCAAAATAAAAAAGATGTTTGACATCGATATCCGGCAGAACCTCCTCGTCCGCAAAGGTATCTCGCGCGGAAAGATCAAAGTGATTACCTCTCACGAGCAGGCCATTCGGCAGTGCAAAGCGTATTTGAAAAAGAATTGGCGCGGCGTGAAGATCAAAGAATATGAAGACACTGCAAAAGCAGCCAAAGACCTCGCGCGCGGGGAACTTCCCGCATCCACTGCCGTCATAGCATCAAAAGCTGCCGCCGACATTTACAAATTGAAAATCCTCGAAGCTGGCATCCAAGACCTCAAAACGAATTTCACGACCTTTATTGCTACTATTCGCAGATAAAA
>MFLZ01000010.1:29119-30862 GCA_001781685.1 Candidatus Kaiserbacteria bacterium RIFCSPLOWO2_01_FULL_54_13 | reverse complement strand
TTTGGAACTTCCCGCAGTCGCTTAGAATCAAGAGTCGCCATATGTTCGTAGAGGTAAAGTGGAAAGAGCTGCGGCACGATGGCGCGTATCGCATGATAGCCTAGCGTATCGAGCGCGGGGTGCCCTGCCTCGTAAATGTAGATCTCGTATCCCTCGCCAAGCTCGCGCATGCGCTTCTGAACGCAGGCGAGACGTTCTTCCGCAGACGAGTATTGCTCGACATTTCCCATGATTTCGTCGGCGTCCTGTTTCTTTCCCTTGGTGAAGAATGCGAAGCGTTCGAGCATCGCAACGCCTCTCCAAAGAGCTAAGCGGTCGAGACGTCCAATATCTCGCATGGAAAACGGCTGGTAATCCGCAGGAAGCACGAAACTCGGAAGCGAAGCGATTGACACGAAGACCGAGAGCGCTTCCTCAAGCGCGCGTGTGAATATTTCTTTTCGATCGAACCCAGCGCAGGATCCTATTGCTAAGCAGGGGGTTGACTTCGATTTGTCCACGATCGCACAAGTGACAGATGGTATACCAATGTCACTGGACGTATTCAAGAAATGAGCTTCGAGTCCATAGCGTTTAAGATTTTCAAGCATCTCGTGTATTCCGAGGTCGTCGCGCTTGGAGGTCTCGATTATCGGAGGCGGGAGAGCATTGAGCCAATAGATGATAAACCCATCGCGCTCTATTGCCTCGAGGAGCGCCGCGAGAATGGCCTCTTCGCGCGAAAAATGTCCCCCGCACCCACTTGTAGTTGCGTTGAGCAGGACTGGCCCCTTGCTTTTACGGTCGTGCTGGTAAGACCAAAAGACCATTTGCGCAGGGATCCATGCTTTCTTGCCGCTTTCGAGTTCATAACCTTCCACCCACTCGAGTGTATCTTCCTCTCGGAATCCGAGTTCAGGAAAAAGCTCGCGTTGCCATGGGAGGAATCCATTAAGGATTTTCGGATTGAGCACACTTATTCCTTGCTGCTTAAGCGCGGCGTATGTGGTTTTAGTCAATGAATCACTCTTGTATCGAGCGAAGGAAAAACGCTCCAGAGTCTCGCCGATCGCTTTTGAGAGCGACTGCTCGAAAGAAGCCGTACTGCCAAAGCCTCCGTAGTACACTTGGAGTCCGTCTGATTCGGAAGTCAAATTACGAGGCTTGAGGCGCAGAGAATGAATTTGAGGGTGGTCGTTCCTGAGCGATCGAAATCCGATGCGGGGCGAGGCGAGAACACTCTCGCGAACAAGGTATTCGAGCAGCATGTGCCAGTTGAGAGGAGTCCCCGGCGCAACGATGAGGTTCCTGTTCGGGAAAAAATCGGCGCGGGCGAGTTGTTTCGTGATGTATAAGCGGAATCGTTCTTCTATGCCAAAGAGCGATTTGAAGCGCCCACACGGAAGCATCAGCTCCTTAAGAGCTTCCTCTCGTGGGAGAAGGCGAAACTCCGGGATTGTAATATGCAAGCCGGACTGCTCTCTTTGCTCGAGTGTCATGGGGAGTCAGTATATCAGTCGTGTTTCTTGCGTCGCTTTAGAAATGACGTACGATAGGCATTCGGCATGTATATTGATTTTTCGCAACTCTTTCACCAATCTTCCAAGGACTTAACTGCTCAGGGGACAGTTCGTATTCCTCTCGACACCACGATGTGGCCGAAGGAATGGAAGACTGTTCGCTACAAGGAGTATCCGCGCTTCAAGAGAGTATCACTCTCCCGTGCGCGCCCAAGGGGCGATTTTTTCTCTGTCGTCTCGAAAC
>MFLZ01000010.1:18020-29097 GCA_001781685.1 Candidatus Kaiserbacteria bacterium RIFCSPLOWO2_01_FULL_54_13 | reverse complement strand
GTGGGTCGGGACGACACCCATCGCAGGCGGGCGCATCCTTCTGGGGGCGCGCTCTTTCCGATCGAGATCTACCCTGTCGTATTTCGTGGAAATACACATGTGCCCGCTGGGGTGTACCACTACAACATTCTCGATCACGCACTAGAGGTCCTTTGGCAGAGGCCATTTGCGCATGCAGATATCGAGAGACTAACGCCCTACCACTTATGGGTACGGAATGCTTCGTGCATGCTTGTCATGACCGCGGTTTTTGCGCGAACCCAGAACAAGTACGGCGCGCGGGGGTATCGCTACGTACTTGTTGAGGCGGGACATATCGGTCAAAATATATATCTCATCTCGCAAGCACTGGGACTCAAGTGCACGGGACTCGGAGGCGTATGGGACGTGGAGCTCGAAAAGGTCCTCGACATAGATGGTGTCACTGAATCGGTTGTATATGCCATTGCCGTGGGCTGACGTCTTAACAGCTTCACGCTCTATACGCTCCGTAGCTGTTTTGGCGCATGATAGACTTGGAGTAAATCTACGGGTTCAGATATGAGTTTTTTAATCAAGAAAGTCTTCCGAATTGGGGCATATAGTTTTCTTTCCGTAGTCGCGTTCGTTGTTGGGTTTGTTGTGTCGGGTGGCAAATCGTCGCGTCTTTCTCCTGACGACTCGTTGATGGCGTTTACGGCGCATGCCGACTTGGCAGGAGGTACCGCCGGGGGTGGAGGAGGGACTGGCGCAGGAACGGGCGGTAGCGCTGGCACGGGAAGTGGAAGTACTTCTGCGGACGGCTGAGAGCGGCGATGGCGGCTAATGAATTTGATTCCCTATTATAATAAAGCCGGAGCCATTTGCGCTACTACAATGATGCGTACGAAACTGAGCTTCGGGATCGGTATAGTCGCTGTTCTCACGATAGCTCTCCTCGTATGGCAGTATTTGTATCCCGTACCAGCCCCAGTGCCTCGAAGTACCGCTGGCTCACCGTTTGCAGCTCTCATGCGCGACAACGCTCTGTTTGCCGAAGCCGAAGCGCTCCTTCGTGCGGGGAAGCCCGAGCTTGCTCTTCCCAAGTTTCGCGCCGCCTTTCCTTACGCGCGCAACGCACAAGAGGAGGGACAGATTGCATTCAAAATTGCCGCCTCGGTCATGGTGAGCAATGGAGGATCATATCGCGCGGCGGTTCCTCTCTTTAAGCGAATAGCGACAAACGAGTCCTACTCTCCCATCACGCGCGCTAGTGCCGTTCAGAAGTTGGCAGCGATGTTTTTTCTGACTTCTAACGCCATGATCACGCGCGACGTGTTCAAGGACGAGCCTTACTCCTCGCTGCGCGATAAATCAAACAGGTTTGTCTCCTATCGGAACCTGCTCGAATATGCCTCATCGATCCATCCTCTCGCGTCGTCGGAGCTCGGAAGCGCGGAGTGGTACGCGAGGGCCATACTCAGATCTGCTCACGCGAGCTCGACATCGAAGTGGAAACTCACGGACGAGGACGTAGAGATTTATAAGGGTATCGTTCGGCAAAAAATAGCGAACGCAGACGAAGATATTGCGCGAATGCAGAATGATCCCAATGAGAGCGCAACACTTCCCTCGGTACTCTTGCGCAGGGCGACGGTTATCGGATTGCTGGAGCGAGGCGGCGAGATGTCTTTTGGCACGACAGACGAAGCGTTTAAAATTGCTCTCTCTTCGTTCCTGCCCTCGCCGGACGGAAGTCCTCAAGATGGGATTGCACGCTTCTACTATGCATACTTTCTGGCCGCCATTTACGGTCCCACAAGGTATGAAGATGCTATTAAGATTCTTGCTCCCCTGTACGAATCGGACGCGTATATGTCCACGGATGTCGTTCCTCTATTTAGGAGAGAGAGGACTCTGGCGACGAGCAATCATCTATACCTCGTTACGCTCTCTCGCATCGACCCAAAGTTCAAGGAGTTTCTCGCCTCTCTCGGCTGGACGGAAGACGATTTTTGATCCAGACATGCGGCACGTGCGTGCAGTTCCGTTCGTCGTTCTTGCCCTCGCTTTTGTTATTGCGGTGGCATATTTAGATGCCGTTCCTACTCTCAGCACAGGGCTCAGGAATGCCTATGAGGACATTTCGTATAAGCTCGCACCCAGCGCCGAGAAGGCTTTTAAGTACGGCGAAAGGCACTTCGACTCACGCCATCCTGCGGCATATGACATCAATCGGGCAGAATATTTTTTCGAACGTGCCGCCGCAGAAGACCCAACGATTCCATACCTCTACCATGAGTTTGCGCGCATATCGTTTCTTAAGAAAAATTTCAAGCGTGCGCTTGGCCAAATCAACTTTCAAATCGGGATGCACGGCAAGAGTGCCCGGAATTCTTTTTATGTCCGCGGACTCATAGAGGGATACATGGGCCGCTACGAAGAAGCAGCCCGCGACTTTAAGGTCTTTCTTGAGGCGTATCCTCGCAATTGGGCGGCCGTGAACGACTACGCGTGGGTTCTCCTGAAGTCAGGTCGCACAGAGGAGGCTATCGAGGCCGTGCGCGAGGCACTCAAGTATTTTCCCGATAACCCGTGGCTTCTCAATACCTATGCGTCCGCGCTCTACGAGATCGGGGATCTCGACACGGCGCGCTTTGTCGCGCGCTCCTCGGCAACTGCCGCCATGCACGTATCCGAGAACGATTGGCTCACGGCATATCCGGGGAATGATCCCGCAATTGCGCGAACAGGCCTTATCGAATTTCAGGACTCAATTCGCCGCAATATGCACACGATTCTGCTCACTGCGTCTAAACGCGGTTTACAATGAATGCAATGCGTGGGCACGTCGAGCAAACGAGGCATCGCTATGGCTTGAGATTGCTTGCATTCTCTGCGCTGCTTCTTGTTTCGTTCGTCGTCGCTGTGGTCTCTCAAGAACGCGATGTCTTTATATCCTCCGAAGTGCACGTTGCCGAGAGACTCTCAAGCGGCATGCTGCTCGTTCCGGCCTCATGTCCGTCGGATCCCCACTTCGGAGCCGACTGCGAGCCTACGAGCGAGGATGTGCAAAACTGTACGGTCCTCAGGGTGTTTACCTCGGGCGGAACCTTTACCGTGCCGACCTACACCGGAGTGCTCGTCGTATCTGTCTGGGGTGGTGGTGGAGGGGGGGGAGGGGATGGAAGTAGTGATTCCGATGGCGGCAACGGCGGCCAATCGAGGTTCAGCACGCTCACTACAGGCGGTGGCTTGGGCGGGCAGGACGATGACAACGCAAACGGCGGCACAGGCGGCGCAGGTGGGAGCGCTATTGGCGGCGACATCAACATTGCCGGGTTTTCCGGTGGCAGTGCGCAGATAGGAGCAACAACGAGCGGAAGAGGAGCAAGAGCTCCATTCGGCGGCCATGGCGGCGCGAGCGTTTCTCCACCAGACGCAGCTGGGTTCCCCGGCTGGACTCCTGGTGGAAGTGGCAGCGGCGGTGCACGTGATAGCACTGCACCCATGGGGGGAGGCGGCGGCTCCGGGGGGTATGTGGAGAGGACCTACAGCGTCGGCGAGCTGACTTCAGGCTCGAATATCAGCGTCACCGTGGGATCCGGAGGGTCGTCTGGGGAGGGAGGACGCACCTCGACTGGAGGAGCTGGAGCGCGCGGCGAGGTGCACATCTTTAGCTGTGTCGCTTCACCTCCTGTAGTCGATCTTGTCGCGACACCCGGAACCATAATCAGGGGTCAAAGCTCTCAGCTCTCATGGACTTCCGAGCACGCCACCTCGTGTTTGGCGAGTGGCGGCTGGAGCGGCTCGAAGCCCATCGTCGGGAGCCAGCAGGTATCTCCTGTCGCCACGACCACGTACAGCCTTCGATGCACAGGAGACGGAGGTTCCGTGATTGACTCTGTGACGGTCGGTGTGCAGCCCCCAGCATGCAGTGACAATGTTGATAATGACGGCGATCTTTCGATTGATGGCGGCGATCCCGGATGTGCTAGTCCTAATGACACGAGCGAGCTGGGGTCAACTGCCTGCGATGACAGCGTCGACAACGACGGGGACGGCCTCGTGGATTATCCTGACGACCTGGGCTGTTACGAACCGGACGATACGGATGAAACAACGTGCTCGCCAGAGTTCTTCTGTTCAGTGGACGATCTCTACTACCGAAACGCAGCCTGCGTGGAGAGCCCGGTCACCGTGCCGTGTCCATACGGGTGCTCTGGGCACGCTTGTCTCTCACCGCCCGCGCCCATAGGTGGTATCGCTGCGAAGCCGCGGCTCGTTCGCGAGGGAGAGAGTACGCGCGTACTATGGAACGCCAACAACGCCACAACCTGTGATGTCACAGGGACCAACGGTGACAGGTGGGAAGATGAAGTCTCGTCTCCTTCTGAAGGGTATCTATCAGGACCGATTTGGACTCAAAGCACATACACACTCACCTGTACAGGGCCCGGGGGAAGCTTTACGGACGTATCTCCTGTCGTGAACATCATCCCCATATTCCGCGAGATCTAAGACCTCTCTTAATCTCTGGCCTGCTCCATGATGATCTACGGATTTGGTTGTGAGACAAGAGAGCTCGAATTGCCAACGTTTGTTGACGACGTTTGTATAATGCTGCAAGATTTCGGGTAGTCCTGATCCGCAGACTGTTTCTGCGGCAGGCGATTAAGGAGGGAACGATGAGGACTGCAATGATTTTCTTGGCGGCATCCACTGCCACGCTGCTGCTGTCCCTGGGTACGGCCCAGGCCCAGCAGACCAAGAAGGGGAAGCCGTGCAGCAACCTACAGGCGCAATGCGCTGTGAAGGTCGGGGGCTCGTGCGACCCCCAGACCAACCGGTGGCGATACTCGGAAGGACAGGCGATGCGATTCAACGATTGCATCGCCACCGGCACGCGGCAACAGTAAGCCCATGCGGATTTCGTGCCCAGCGCAGTCGCATGCGCTGGGCCACCTGTTTTCAGTGTTTATGTTTGTTCTTTTTCTTTTAAGCAATATATTTCATTTGCGTGGGTGGGCAGAAATAAATGTCCACTTTTTTCATTGTACGCAACTGCATTGACGATCCGCTCGCTTACTTGGAAGGAACTTCGGAGAGATCCGCCTTTCGGATCGAGTTCGTAGAGTCGTCCGTCGTTTGAGCCGATCCAGAGCGAATTATCGGCAAGAATTGGGGAGGCAAATATACGTCCAGCAGTCTGAAACTCCCAGAGGAGCTTCCCGGTGTCGAGCTCGACGGCATAGAGCGATTTGTCCAATGAAGCCACATAGAACACGTCGTCATGTACGAGAGGGGTAGAATAGATCCCCGCTCCAGCAGGGAAAGAGTAGATTGGTCGTCCGTCTGACGCGCGCAAGGCGTACGTATTGCCGTCCATCGAGCCGAAAAGAATGAGACGGCGGAGCGGGTCATACGCGGGCTTCGTCTTGAAGTTTCCTGCTGCGCTGAACCGCCAGCGCTCCGCGCCCGTTTTAGAGTCGTACAAATATGCAATCGAGTCGTTACTCCCGATCGCGACGGCCCGCTCTTCTTTAATATAGAGCGGGGAGCAGTGGGTAAGCTCTTCCGTGACCGCGCTCCAGATTTTATTTCCGTTCGACATGTCGAGCGCGACAATGCCCCCGCGTTTTTTCCACAGTCCGAATTCAAGGCCTATGAATAGATATCCCAGATCCGGCGCAAGCGAAGGTGAAGAGCCAATCCAATCTGCGTCGGAGAATTTCCATCGTAGTGCTCCATCCCGCGTACTAAGGGAATATACATTTCCGTCGTATCCACCGAAATATACGCAACCGTGATACAGTGCCGGGGACGAGAAGATACCCTTATCACGGGGATGTTTCTCAATCTCGTAAGACCAGCGCACTTCTCCTGTTTGCTGGTCGAGTGCACGAAACGTGCCCGCGTCGTCGCCGAAGTACACACACGTTTCGTCAATAACGGGAGCTGATTTCTGCACTACGATGTTGAAAGAGGGACTTCCTGCTTGAAAATGCCACACTATCTCGAGTTCCCGCCTAGGGGATCTTTGCGGCGTGGAAGAGAGTGATTTCAGACCAAAATCGGGCAGCGTGAAGAGGGAGTGCAACACAACGTTTCTTTTTCTCGCGAGTGTATATGCTGATGCGTCGCGGAAGGCAAGAATCGTGAAAAGATCGCTCACCCGTTTTTTTCTGTCTGTGAGTTCAACAATCTGTTTTTCAAACGTACGGCCGCTGTTCACGATGTCGTCCACTAGAATGATCGGATGTTCGTTGAGAAAGCCCTCGATATTTTTCATGAGCCCCGTTCGTTTCCGTGACTTTCGGATGAAAAAGCCATTGACCGGCGTTCCGTGTTCGACACCCTTCATAACGATCGCTGCGACCAGGGCGATCCCCAGAGTCTCTGCTCCTCCGACCTGAAAAGGGTATTTGTCGGCGAAGCGTTTCCAAAATGCTTCGGCAACAAAGTCGAGCCATCGCGGTTCGAGAATAACGGATCGGAAGTCGAAGAGCCACTGCCCTGGTCCCGCGAGTCGTTCCGAGACGAGGGCAAATCTCGTCTTGTCCGATTCGATAAATGCCCGCTCTTTAATTAGTCTCGCAAATTCTTCCAGTGTTGGCATACGAAGCTTCCTTACGCTTCTTCTCCGTCGGAAGCGTCCACGTCCGAAGCTCCCTTTCTGCAAAGAGTAATAGTATGCACGGGCTGCTCATATCCTTCGTCAATATCAAGCAGGTTCGTCAATAGCTCGTCGTTGAAGCCAGCCATGGGACACGTACAGAGGTCTAATGAGGCAGACACTAGTAGGACATTCTGCGACATATGCCCCGCTTCTAGGAGTCCGATGATGTAGCTGAAATCGCCGTATTTTGCGGAAGCCCGATCCCATACGCTCGTGAATACTATAAGCGCGGATGAGAAGGGGGCGCGGGGGTTCGGCGAGCGAAGCACGTTTTCCATATCAAAATCAGGCGGCAGTTCCCACAAAAACTCGAGCGCATGCGCCGTGGGATGGTAGTGAAAAACACCCGGCGCATACCCTTCGAGCACGTTGCCAACGAGGTATGTCTCGATTGGAAACAGAGCCCCTCCGGAAGGGTAGTTTCGCCGCCCATCGTCTCGTACGCGCAGAGCATGTCCAAGAAGTGTTCCAAGTTCACCGATCGAGAAAGTCTCTTGGAAGCTGCCCACCCGACACGAGGCACGCTTCCCGATCACGGCATCCAGGGTATCTGAAAGCGGCTCCGGCTCCGGAAGTTTTATCCGGGGCATCCTCATATACTCTTTGTGGAGTCCGCGGGGGACCTTATCGGGCGGGAGCGTTGCGCCCCTTCGCGTGCGCCGGACCATGCGCAAATCGCTGTGTATTCGGAAAGGCAGACGCGACAGCATACGTTTTAAGAGAACGGTTGCGGGTGCACCGAGAAGGCTTCCGTTCGGGCGTCGTACCCAAATAATGCGGGAACTTCGCGCAAGCGCGCGCTATCGAGGTACTGAAATCGCTCGTTCTGGTGCATCGGATGCAATTCTGGAATTACGACCATCTCGATGCTCCACGGAAGCGGATTTCTCTTCGACCTTCCCAAATCAACTGAAGCAAATTCGTACCTTTTTTTCTTGCACCAGTTGACAATGCGACTCAGATGCTCTTCGGAAGTATCACTCTCCCATGTCGCCTCTGCCGGTGTTTCGACGGGTCCTGCGACGAGAAACTCCAGCTCCTTATGCTGTTCACCTTGCATCCAATACAAAAGGCGGTCGCGGTGCCCTATTTCCGGAGTTGTCTTTTCTGGCCTCCAGTTTTGCGGCGGATTCTTTTGCATGGAGCGCGCACCCCTTCTTCCTCTAAGCGCCTCAAGGATCGCCTCTTCGACTGCGTGAGCGAGGTTTCTGTGCGCTTTGAGACCGACCGCGAAGCGAGGAGCATGTCCCGTCGGGTCTTCCACCACTGCACAGACGGCGTGTGCGGGTGCATCGGTAATCAACTGTATAGCCTCTATCTTCAACCGGTATCGCGCGCAGCGTGCGAGTAGCTCCTGTAAGGAGAGACTCTGCGCTATTACGGCGCTCAAGTCTATGCGCGGGAGCGACAGCTGGTTGAGCCACGTGATCATGAAGGCATCCCGCTCGATGACTTCGAGGGCGCCGGACAACACAGCTTGCGTGCGCGTTGGCCATGTGGCAAGCCCTGTCGTTATGGATACGCGAATTACAGGCTCGCCCTGCGCGCTACCGGATTTTCTCGCGCGCGCAAAGTGCGCATTGCTTACAATCTGAGCTGGGACATATACCGGTTCCGCATTTGTCAACGAGAGGGCCCGAATCCAAAGGTATGACGTGTCCTTTTCAAGGGTGAGCGCGGCGTTATGTTCACGCTGGCGCGCGGAAAAGCCCGCAAAACGCTCTGGCGCGATATATGCACCTCTTTTGGATATTTCTTCTGCTTTAGCGTTTACAGGTGAGAGGAAATAGTCGGTTTCCTGGAACCAAACAAGGCGCTCGAGAGCTTCTGCGAGCGCGGCTAGCAGAGCGTCGCGATCGTGCTTTGCGCTCATGCCTCCTGCTCTATGTTTCATCGCGTCGTTACAGATGACACTCCAATAATGGAGAGGAGGCTCGTCGGGTTGGTTCGGGACAGGGTTGAATTCCGTAATCACCCCGTGTCCTTTTAGAGTACGCGCTACCTCGAACGCATCAATCAGGTCTGATCTTCCGAAGGGCACGTGTTCGGCGGGGTATACCACCTGGACCCCCCACTTTCTCTCCAAGAAGTCGACGAATGCAAAGATGGCCCGCCTACTCAAGGAGTCCCGCGACGCTTGCTTCAGGAGCGAGAGAAACGGCAAAACATCACGCAACATCGGCGCATGATACCAGTCGCAGTTGCGCATGGTCAAACATTATGGTATCGGTCTGGCTTTTCCACATGGAGTCTGTGCCTTCGTGAGTTCGATGTATAATGAATGTTAGTATGGTAGCGATTCAAAAATCCGTGCAAGCGACACAATCTATTCTGAAGAGGGTATCGGGCCTTCTTCTATTGGTTGTCGGTTTTCTCGCGCTCCTCTTCGCTTCCGCACCACGCATATTTCAGGACAGCGCGGGGTACTTCGGCTCCGGCATAGCGCACGCCGATGCTCCGAAAGGGTGTGACACCGGCTATAGTTGCGAACAAGGTGGCGGCGGCGGCGACTCTCCCGCCTGCGGCGGCGGAGGCGATTCTGCCAGCTGCTCCGGCTGCGCAGGGAATGGCGGCGACTGCTCCGGCGCAGGCGGCTGCAGCGATACCGGCGACTGCGGCGGCGACTGCGGCGGCGGCTGCGCCGGCGCTGGCAACGGCTGAGCGTAGAGGACATTCAGTTTTATGCACACCTCAAAGAACCTGTTCCTGTTGGCGGCGGCGCTATTGGTGATTGGAGGCGGCGTTGTTTTCTACTATTATTTCGGGCCCACTCTATCTCTGGGAAAGGACTCGCTGGAGAAGATGTCCGAAGCTGTATATGCTTCGTGGCGGGGAGACTACGCTCGCGCGTTTGAGGGCGCACAACGCATCACGAAGAGCGGACCCTCAAATCCACAGTATTTTTCCGCGCGCGCCCTTGAGCAGTCCCTGGCCATGTTCCAGGCTGGGTCGCAAGAGGATAGAATCGCACTCGTTAGGGCGATTCTCGATGACTTCGAGACCGCTGAGGAGCCGCATCTGAAAGCCTACGCAGTCAACCGTCTTGCGCTTGCACTCGAGGCTATTCCAGAGCAGTATCTATTTGACGAAGTGTTCACCAATGAACCGTTTCGCGCGTATGCGGTTCCGGGCGATAGGGCTCTCACTTTAAGGAAGTTGGCGGAATTCTCCCGCACGTTGTATCCTACCCCCGATGTACTGGTTAACATTGCTCGGTGGCATGCGGGAAAAATTCTGAACTCATATACTTCGCCCGCGCTGAGCTCGGATGCCCGCCAAGCGAACCGCGAGCATGCGCAAACCATACTTCAGTTGGTGGGAGAAGCCGAAACGGTATTTCAGCAAGAGCGGCCGAACATCGCATACTCGCCGTTCGCGATTACCGTCGAACCGAGGTTTTATTATTGGAAAGGGTTCCTACTCGGCGCGGTTTCCCTAACCGACGCGTCTTATACAGCCCGATCGCGGGCGGCTTTCGCAGAGGTGTTCAGAATGTACGACGAGCGCAGGAATCCGCAAGGTGATCGCTACGCGCTAGTTTCAAGGCCAGCTCTCGATGCGCATATCTCATACACCAGATTCATACTTACCGAGCCGGATGTGTACGGGACCGAAGAAGAAGCGCGCACTCACTTAAGGGGGGCTGCAGAAATCTTGCGTGCATATCCGGACACCCACAGCATCTATCTCGAGCATCTGCAGGCTCTTGGCGCAGACACGGAGGAAGGACGGCAGAGCAATTCCGCGCGTCTCAGGGAATGGAGACGCTATGTGCGGTTTGGCGTGCTTTCATCAGAATTCAGAAACCTCTTGTTGTCTCTTGGCTGGCAGGAGAGTGATTTTGGATCGTAGCCGTCATGTATCCTCCGGGCGGTATTAGTATGTTCCCGCGAGAATCTGTGTTGGGACTTGTAGCTGTGGGCCTTGCAGGCGTCCTTTTGTTCGGTGCGAACCCGATACTCGTGAGGTTACAGGAAGACCTGTCTCTCTTCTTAATGCCCACGGCGGAGCGCTCCTATTCGTATGGCGAGCGGCACTTTGGCTCTCAGTATTCCGTCTCGTATGACCTCGAGCGTGCGCTGTACTTTTTCAAAGAGACGCTCCGTCGTGACTCGAACCACCCGCTCGCATATCACCAACTCGCGCGCATCGCGTTTTTGCAGGGCGATTTTGCTCGCGCGCTACGCCTCATCGAAATCCAGATACGCTATCATCCCGGTGCAACTATCAGTTCGTACTACGTCAAAGCGCTCATTGAGGGATACATGGGTGAGTACGAAGCCTCCGCTCGCGACTATCAGGTTTTTCTCTCATCACACCCGACCAACTGGGCCGCTCTCAATGATTACGCGTGGGTGCTCTTGAAGGCCGAGAGGGCACATGAAGCCGTTGTCGCGACTGCGCGTGGCCTTTCGTTTTTTCCCGACAATCCGTGGCTCT
>MFLZ01000010.1:6755-17950 GCA_001781685.1 Candidatus Kaiserbacteria bacterium RIFCSPLOWO2_01_FULL_54_13 | reverse complement strand
TTATCCGGGTAACGATCCCGAAATCGCCGGGGAAGGCATACGCGCGCTGCAGGATTCCATTCTCAAGAATATGCACACCATACTCGTTGCCTCCAGTGAGGGAAGGGTATAATTGGACTGCATTTATGAACCCTCACGCCAGTGTGAAGGCTAGTATGCGCTCTCTTTTGTGGCTCGTCTTCGCACTTGTTCTCCTGAGCGTTCTTTCTAGCGGTGTAAGCACCGGGGGAAAAGAATCTTTCATTTCCTCAGAGCTCCGGTTCGCAGATGCATCACCCTCGGGCCTCTCAATCGTCCCAGCATCGTGTCCTTCGGATCCCCATTTTGCGGGCGAGTGTGATTTGCCGCCACAGCCTGCGAGCGGCTGCATTATTGTCGCAGACCCGACATCCATTGCTCCAGGAGAGAGGACAAATCTGTCGTGGAACTCAGCAAAAGGTACAAGAGAGGGCTCTCTCACGATATCGCCGGGCGCGGTACGGGTAGACGAAAACGGCTTGCTTACAGTGATGCCCTCCCAGACGACGACGTACACTCTATCAGGCACTGGCAGTAAGTCGGGCGCGTTTTCTTGCAGTGTGACGGTAACGATCACAAGTCCACCTCCTCCTCCACCTCCGCCATCTCCTCCACCCCCTGCAGGGAGTAACTGTACGATTGTGGGAAATCCTTCAACAGTCACCCAAGGTCAAAGCACGACCCTGTCATGGACTGCAGTTCCGATTTCTGGGAGGACTATTACTGGCTCCATTACACCCGGCGTGGGATCAATCCCGCCTCTCTCTGCGAACGGCTCAGCTAGCGTATCTCCTTCGCAAACGACGACCTACACGTACTCCGGGCAATACCGCCTCTTCGGATTTCCCACGGACTCCTTCTCGTGTTCGGCGGTAGTTACCGTGGGCGGTGCCGCGAGCTGCACCGCGCAGTACTATTGCTCAGGGAACGATCTCTACTATCGGGAGAGCTCGTGCACGACCCGATTCATTGAAAGGTGTTCCTACTTGTGTTCGGGAGGCGCGTGTGTGCCGGCGCCTGTGCCGACGGGAGACATTACTGTATCTCCGGCACTTGTGCGCCTCGGCGAGACGACGAAAGTGACGTGGGTAACGGCAAACGTCACCTCTTGCACCGTGACTGCTGGGAATGGTGACTCTTGGAGCGGTCTTTCGTCACCCGCAGGCGGCCAGACTACGCGTCAGATCGTGACGGCAACTATCTACACGCTCTCGTGCACCGGGCCCGGTGGCAACCTAACGGACACTGCGACTGTCAACATCCTTCCCGTGTTCCAGGAGATCTAGCCCTCTCGGCTGGTATAATGAAGACTCTTCAGTATGAGATCTTCGCGTCTTAGCTTGGTGGGTTTCTTTATGGCTCTCGCGCTCTGCGCAGCTCCATATCTTGTTCATGCGCAAGCGGGAAATGCGAGTCTCTCCGAGACGATCCGTGCTGCGATTCTTTCAGACCCGCGCACAGCGCAAATGACGGAAGCAGAAATAGATGCGATGGTAGCAGCGCTCGCAGAGGAGGCAGAGGCGCAGGGTGTCACCTCGTACGACATTCTGTGGCAGCCGCAGGAGCCTGTGGTGGAGGCGGTTGTGGAGCAGTGCGGGAGTATGTCCTTCCTGTGCGCGCTCAACGAAGCGTTCGGACTCGACGGCTCTGATGTAGGGATCCCTATCGGACTCGGCATCGTCTCAGCGCTCCTCCTATTCGTCATCGGCTCTATCCTCTTGCATAAGCATGGTCATCACCCTGTGGTAGGAAGTCTAAAATCTAGAGCATAGCGGATCCATCCTTTTGATTTTTGGATTTTGACTTTCCCGGCGCTTCGGTCGGGACCCCGATCCCTTTGGGCATCGGGGTTGATTTATAGTTTAATTTTCGTATACTCCTCAGTGCGCCACGTCCCCATACGGGACCAATGGTTGGGCTTGATACGCCCGCCATTGCGGGCGTTCGTCATTTATGAAGTTTATGTTAGGAACAAAAGGTCGCATGACCCAAGTCTTCGACGAGGGAGGCGTCGTGCACGCTGCAACGATTGTTTCCGCAGGTCCCCTCACGGTGACTCAGGTAAAAAATCCCGAGAAGGATGGATATAGCGCGGTTCAAGTTGGTTTCGTCGCGATGAAAGAATCGCGGGTGAAGAAACCTCAGCAGGGCAAGCCATTCAAGTATGCTCGAGAGTTCTCTCTCTCGGATACTGAAAGCGGGAAGCTACCTGCCCGCCAAAGCCTTGGCGCAGGCGTGGAGGCTGGAAGCTCGATCGACGTTTCCGTCTTTGCTCCCGGCGACATCGTTGCCGTATCGGCAGTCTCGAAAGGCAAGGGTTTTCAGGGCGTTGTGAAGCGACATGGATTCCACGGAGGTCCCCGCTCTCACGGCCAGAAGGACAAGGAGCGTGCTCCCGGCTCGATCGGAGGCGGCGGCCGTGCGGGCGGACGCGTCGTGAAAGGCATGCGCATGGCGGGGCGCATGGGCGGAAGCCGCATCACGGTCAAGAACCTCAAGGTCCTTCAGGTTGATGCCACGACGAATACACTCCTCATATCTGGCGCGATTCCCGGAAGGCCGGGCACCTTAGTGGAAATTAGAAGTGAGAAAGCAGAGACGAGAAATACACATAAGAATTAAAAAAGTTCTCCATTCTACTTCGTCATTCTCATTTTTCACTTCTCATCTCTCATATGAACGCAGATATATACAACACACAGGGAAAGAAAACAGGCACGGTCGAACTTACCAAGAGTGTTTTCGATGTTTCGTGGAACGACGCTCTCATGCATCAAGTCGTGACGTCCATGCAGGCGAATGCCCGCCCCACGGTTGCACATGTGAAGACGCGCGGAGAAGTGCGAGGGGGCGGCCGGAAGCCGTGGCGGCAGAAAGGGACGGGCCGCGCACGGCACGGCTCCATTCGCTCTCCAATCTGGCGTGGCGGCGGAGTCACGCATGGACCGCGCAGTGATAAGAACTACACGCGCGCAGTTCCAAAAAAGATGCGCATCAAAGCGCTTTTTATGGCGCTTTCGCGAAAGCTCAAAGACGGAGAGATAATCTTCGTTGATTCGCTCGCGATGGCAGAGCCGAAGACCGCTCTTGCGAAAAAGACCCTCCTTGCACTCTCAAGAGTTTCCGGTTTCGAGAAGATCTCGGACAAACGCGAGAATGCTGCATTGATTGCGCTCTCGAGCCCGACCGAGGCGACAAAGAAGAGCTATCGTAATATCGGTAATGTGCGCACCGTTGATGTCAAGGACTTAAATCCGGTTTCCGTTCTTGGTAGCACCTATCTCGTTATCGAGAACCCAGAAGCATCGCTTGCAGTTGTCGCGAAGCGCGCATCCAAGAAAACGAATTCCAAACTAGAACCTAAAACCTAGTCCCTAGAACCTATTCTATTTATGGCCCTATTCAGACGAAATAAAAAAGGAGACGATAAGGTGGAAAAGCCGGGAGTTTCGGTCCGCGCCGCGGCTCCTGCCTTGAGTTCTGCAACGGGCACAGACCTCTCCCACGTTTTGAGAAGTCCGCGTATCACAGAGAAGGCGACCATGCACCAAGAGACGGGAGTGTACACGTTTGATGTTGCAGAACGCGCGACCAAATCGGAGGTTAGGGATGCGGTGCGCAGTTTGTACGGCGTTGTACCTCGAAAGGTGCGGATTGTCCCAATTCCCTCGAAGCAGAAGCGCAACGCGCGCACAGGGATGCGCGGTTTCGCGCGCGGCGGCAAGAAAGCCTACGTGTATCTCAAGCGAGGTGAAAGTATCACTATCACTTAAGGATTATTAATTTTCAATTTTCAATCAATTTCCAATGTCTTAATTTTGAAAATTAGAAATTGAAGATTCAAAAATTGTATGTCCATAAAATCCTATAAACCAACAAGTCCCGGGCAGCGGCAAATGACCCGCATTGAATACAGGGCGCTTCTCAGCGGACACAAGCCGACGAAGTCGCTTGTGCGTGGAAAGAAGAGCATGGGTGGGCGGAACGCTAGGGGACGAATCACGGTTCGCCACCATGGAGGGGGGCACAAGCGCCGTTTTCGTGATGTTGATTTCCGGTATGACAAAAAGGACGTTCCCGCCCGTATCGCGAGCATCGAGTATGACCCTTCCCGCTCTGCATTCGTAGGGCTTGCTGTGTATGCGGACGGCGAGAAGCGCTACGTTGTTCTCCCGCAGCGGGTGGTGGTGGGGGATACTTTTATTGTGTCGGAGAGTGCACCAATCAAAGTTGCCAATCGCCTGCCGCTTTCGAAAATTCCCGTTGGCACGTTCGTCTACAACATAGAGCTGAAGCCGGGGGGCGGCGGGAAAATGGCGCGCTCGGCGGGGAATTATGCCGAAGTGGTGGCGCAGGACACTCCTTACACGCATCTCAAGATGCCGAGCTCGGAGGTGCGCAGGGTGCTAGACACGGCGTGGGCGTCGGTGGGAGAAATCTCCAATCCTGAGCATCGTCTCGTCTCTATCGGGAAAGCTGGCCGCTCGCGCTGGATGGGCGTGCGTCCTACCGTGCGCGGCACTGCTATGAATCCCGTGGACCATCCGCACGGCGGTGGCGAAGGTCGCCAAGGGCGGGGTCATAGGAGGCAACGTACCAAGTGGGGCAAGCCCGCAGGGAAGGGACAGAAAACGCGCCGCCCCAAGAAGTACTCAAATGTTTTCATTGTTTCGCGCCGCAGGGTTGGAAAGCGCACTTAAATCCTGTATAGTTCCTCACTCTTATGACTAGATCGCTTAAAAAAGGTCCTTACGTGGACGTGAAGCTCGCGAAGAAGGTGAGCTTGCGCAAGCCCACTCAGGGCGGCATCAAGACGTGGGCGCGCTCCTCGCAGATCGCGCCGGAATTTGTGGGCTACACGTTTCTCGTGCACACAGGAAAGAACTTCGATGAAGTATATGTCTCGGAAGATATGGTCGGGCACCGCCTTGGCGAGTTTGCCCCTACAACGAAGTTTGTGAAGCACGGCGGTCGCATGCAAAAGGAAGCTGAAATGGCCGCAAAGGCTGCTGAAGTAGCCGCGGCACAAGCCGCGAAGGCAGCGCCCGAAGCTGCGAGTGCACCGAAGAAATAGTATGAAAGCGCTTCTCACGAACTACCACCAGTCGCCGCGCAAGGTCCGTCTCGTTGCGGATCTAATACGCGGCAAATCGGTATCGCAAGCGAAAGCCGCGCTTGCGTTCTTGCCGAAGAAGTCTTCTCCCGCAGTAGCAAAGCTTCTCGACTCTGCGGTCGCGAATGCCCGCAATCTCGGTATCTCGACAGCGGATCTCTTTGTGAAAAAGGTGACTGTCGACAAGGGGAGTGTAGTGCGCAGCTTTCGCCCCTTTGCGCGCGGCCGCTCCGGCACCCTGAGGAAGACCATGTCTATTGTTTCTTTGGAACTCGCAACCAGCGCCAGCAAACCTGCGAAATTGACGGCGAAGAAACACTCGAAGCTAGAAGCTAGAAGCTAGAAGCTATTCCTATTATGACCCACGTAGTTCACCCATACGCACACCGCCTGGGCGTTATCCGCGACTGGAAGAGCCGCTGGTTTGCCAAGACACCTGCGCAGTTTCGGCAGAATGTCATGGTCGATTCAGCGATCCGCCGCTTCTTGAAGAAGCGTCTGCGCGGGCACTACGTGACATCAGTTGAGATCGAGCGCAGCGAGAAGCACATTCGTGTTCTCATCAAAACGTCCCGTCCGGGTCTCGTCATTGGCCGTGGCGGCGAGGGCTCGATGAAGCTCACGAAAGAGATAGAAGAAGTGGTTCGTAAGGTTCCATCCGCCGGAAAACTTTCTGTGCGGCTCGATATAGAAGAAGTGCGCTCACCGGAGTCTCAGGCACCCGTTGTCGCATATATGGTCGCCGAAGGCTTGGAGAAGCGACAGCCCTTCCGCCGCGTACTCAAACAGACCGTGGAGAAGGTAATGGCGAATCGCGATGTAGGAGGAGTGCGCATAGCAATCGCGGGGCGCCTCGGAGGCGCCGAGATGTCGCGGCAGGAGGAGATCAAAAGGGGTCGCGTTCCCTTGCAGACCTTGCGTGCAGACATTGATTTCGCGCGTGAGGTAGCCTACCTGCCTTACGGCGTGATTGGCGTCAAGGTTTGGATTTACCGCGGCGAGATATTCGAAAAGGATGATAAGAAAAAATGATTTTGCATTTTAACTACGTACTACGTTCTACGAACTACTAACTATTCATTATGTTGGCACCAAAAAAAGCAAAGTTTCGCAAATGGCAGACGGGGCGGAGACACCCGGATAAGCAGCGCACGCCCGAGACGCGCGGCATCACGGTTGCCTTTGGAGCGTTTGGTCTCAAGGCAATGACGCCCGCGCGCATCACCTCAAACCAGATAGAGTCGGCGCGCCGCGCGCTCGTGCGCTCCGGGGGAAAAAGCGCCAAAGTCTGGACTCGCGTGTTTCCCGACAGGCCTTTCACGCAAAAGGCGGCGGAGGTCGGAATGGGAAGCGGAAAGGGCGATGTCGCGGGCTACGTTGTCGAGGTGCGCCCGGGCCGTGTCATTTTCGAGATAGACGGAGCGCCCGAAGATATTGCGCGCGAAGCTCTGCGCAAGGCCGGCACGAAGCTTCCCCTCAAGGCTCGCGTTGTGGCTCGCACATAAACCTATGGACGATCTGAAGAAACAGAATGCCGAAGACCTTAAGAAGACTCTCCTCGAGAAGAGAGAGGCGCTTCGCGTATTTCGTTTTGGCGGAGCAGGGAGTCGCACCAGAAACGTCCGCGAAGGTCGCAACCTCCGCAAAGAAATCGCTCGCATTTTGACCGAAATCCGGAGCCGCGAGATTCCCTCCAGTAATACGAAATAACTATGGAACCTTCGACTCAAAAACGAGGTAAAGTACTCTCGGGCGTTGTTGTCAAAAGCGCAATGAAAGACACGGTAACCGTGCTTATCGAACGGTACGTCAAGCATCCGAAATACAAGAAGTACTTACGCAGAGGGAAGAAGTATCTTGTGCATGACCCGGGAAATACAGTCAATGTTGGCGACAAGGTCGTCATTCGTGAGACGCGGCCGATATCTCGCCGCAAGAGGTTTATACTCGTGAAATAATTTGCATTTCTACGAACCACGTACTACGTTCTACGAACTGTCTCTATGTTGCAAGACCGCTCACTCGTTAAGATTGCAGACAACTCCGGCGGCATCATTGGCCGGGTCTTCAAAGTTTTGGGCGGGACGAGGAGACGATATGCTGAGATCGGCGACGAAGTCGTGATCTCGATTCAAACAGCGCAGCCTCGCAAGCTCGTGAAGAAAAAGGAGGTGCACCGCGCGGTTGTGGTTCGTCAAACGAAGCCATACCGCCGCACAGACGGTTCTTACGTACGCTTTGACGAGAACGCGGTCGTGCTTGTAGCAGGAACGGGCAAAGAGCCGAAAGAGCCAAAAGCGAACCGCGTATTTGGGCCGATTCCGCGCGAAGTGGTTGAGCGCGGATACCAGAAAATCGCATCTCTTGCACCAGAGATAGTCTAGAGATATATGCGTCTAAAAAAAGGAGATAAAGTCTTCGTGATAACGGGCAAAGAGCGCGGTAAGAGCGGCACCATCGTTCGCGTTCTCCCGCGGGAGAATCTCGTTATTCTCGAGGGGATGAATCTCGTGAAGCGGCACCGTCGCCCGGGCGCGCGCAATCGAAAGGGACAGATCGTTGAGCGCGCGATGCCAGTTCACGCTTCGAACGTACAAGTCCTCGACCCCAAGAGCGGCAAGCCAACGCGCATCAAGATCGTGCGCGGGAAAGATGGAGCACGCGAGCGTGTGGCTGTCAGGAGCGGGCAAGCATTGAAGTAGTTTGTAGTTAGTAGTACGTAGAACGTAGTATGAATACAACAACCACAGCTCGGGACAAAATATTCGAGGTTATGAAGGCAGATTTCGGATATAAAAATATCATGCAGTCGCCAAGAGTGCAGAAAATCGTAGTTTCAGTAGGGGTGGGCAAAGTGAATAAAGACAAGAAGCGTCTCGAGCTCATCGTGGACAGGCTTGCGAAGATTACTGGTCAGGCCCCTGCCGCGCGTGCTGCAAAAAAGGCGATCGCGAACTTTAAGAGCAGGAAGGGTGATGTAGTGGGCTACCAGGTGACGCTCAGAGGTGCGCGCGCGAAGGCTTTCTTGGACAAGTTGATTCACATCGTCTTCCCGCGTACCAAGGACTTCCGAGGCATCTCTCCCGGTGCTATCGATGAAATGGGTAACATCACGATAGGCATCAAAGAGCACATCGTATTTCCGGAAACCTCCGACGAGGACTCGAAAGACATCTTCGGCCTTGCCATCACCGTTGCGACGACCGCCAAAAACAAGAAAGAAGCGGAATCATTTCTGCGCCATATCGGAGTGCCGCTCCGAGAAGCAACTGATAAAAAATAAAACAAACGGGCCCGACAGGGGCCCGTTGCACGCATTCTGAGTCAGCTCAGTTGGCGCTGATGACGAACACCGGCCGTCTCATCCGTTCTGAACCTTCCGGCAGGCCTCTGCCTCGGAAGTATTCCCAGTAATGTCGGCCATGTCGTTTTGCCCGCCAGCGACAAATCTTAGTCCACAGATGTGGGTTCTGGTCTCGGTAACCATCGTCGCCGATGTACTCGACTACGACCTCCGTATCGTCAGGCAACGACCCGATTGCCTTTTTCAGGTCTCCGATTTTCATTGCACACTCTCCTGAGCATGAGTGGAAGGAAGGATCACCCCGTCTGGGGGATTTGAACATTGCGACGAATCTTTCTTGTTGTCAAACCCGAATTGACTTTCGAAGACGACTCGACTATATTGTGCAGGCCTCGCAGGGGGCCTTGTTTTTTAGAGTGATCCCGCCCTTTCTATAGAAAGATCGGGATATCGCAGGAACAAGGTCACGCAGGATAGCTTCGTAACCTTGGCCGAAAGGCCTCGGTGCAGAGCCCCGGCATCCTTCAAGGTGAATTCTCTACGTACTACGTTCTACGTACTACGAACTAATCTTCCATGGCAAAGAAATCAATGATCGTAAAGGCGCTCAGAAAGCCGAAGTTCTCTTCGCGCACGGTTCGGCGCTGCTTCAAGTGCGGCCGGCCGCGAGGCTTTATGCGCGACTTCAACCTCTGCCGCATTTGCTTCCGCGAGGAGGCGCTCGAGGGAAACATCCCTGGCATTAAAAAGAGTTCTTGGTAATTTCTACGAACTACGTACTACGTTCTACGAACTATTCCTATGACAAACGATCCTGTGGCAGATCTTCTCACGCGTCTTGCAAATGCCGGTGCAATCGGCAAGCCTTCTGTTTCCATGCCGTTTTCCAATTTCAAAATGGCGATCGCTGAAAAGCTTAAGGAAGCGGGGTATGTGAAATCAATCGACAAGAAAGGCAAGAAGGTACGCAAGACATTGGATGTGGTACTCAAGTACAACGAGGCAGGGAAGGCCGCGATCAGCGGCGTGAAGCGCGTTTCCAAGCCGGGTCGCAGGATCTACCGAGGAGCTCACGAGCTCATGCCTGTGCGCTATGGCCATGGCGCGCTCATTCTCTCGACGCCTAAGGGTGTCATGACTGAAAAGGAAGCCCGCAAAGAGAAGGTGGGCGGAGAAGCACTTTTTGAGATATGGTAGTTCGACTGCGCTCATCATAAATAACCTATGTCCAGACTCAGCAAAAAACCAATCCCGATTCCTTCAGGCGTTGAGGTCGACGTTAAAGACGGAGAGCTCATCGTGAAGGGGAAGGGAGGAACGCTCACACGAACGCTTCACCCCGCCGTTTCTGTTGCCGTCTCGGGGCAGGAAGTGCAGGTAACTCCCTCCGGCAGCTCCCGTCTCTCTCGTGCACTTCCGGGAACGTTTGCCGCACACATCCGCAACATGATTTCCGGTGTCAGTCACCCGTTTTCGAAGAGGCTCGCGATTGAGGGAATCGGCTTCCGAGCCGAAATTGCCGGAAAAAGTTTGAAACTCATGCTCGGTTTTTCGCATCCCGTGGTAGTCGCAATTCCCGAGAGTCTAAAAGTTGCAGTGGACAAGAACGTCATTACCGTCGCTGGTCCTGACAAAGAGGCCGTCGGCCAGTTTGCAGCATCTGTACGAGCTCTCAAGAAGCCCGAACCATACAAAGGCAAGGGCATTCGCTATGAGGATGAGATCGTGCGCCGCAAGCAGGGTAAGAAAGCAGTCGCAACAGCTGCGGCATAGTTTTGCATGACAACTTCTATCAAACAATTGAAACGGGAGCGGCGCCACAGACGCGTGCGCGCAAAGGTTTTCGGAAGTGCAGATCGCCCGCGCCTTTCTGTCTACAAGTCGAATACGCGCGTTGTAGCGCAGATTGTAGATGACGGTAAGGGAATCACGCTTGTGCACGCTTCTTCTTCGGAAGAGAAAGCTAAGACGCCGCGCGAGCGCGCGGAGGCTGCCGCGAAAACTTTGGCCAAGCGTGCAAAGGAAAAGGGCATCACTTCTGTCGTATTTGACCGTGGAGGATTTCAGTATGTGGGAACGGTGAAAGCATTTGCCGACGCGGCTCGCTCAGCCGGGTTGAAATTCTAACGTATGACCGCAGAACACAAAACAGCAGATGAAGAGCAGGTGATTCCGGAGGCGCCGGAAGTTACTGAGACGGCTGTTGGACTTCCTGAGGAGGTGAGTGCGCCGGTCGAGAAGCTTGTCGAGAGGAGACGCTCTCGAGACGGGCGCGGCAGAGGCGGCAGAGGCAGAGGCGAAAGAGGCCGCGACGAAAGGAGGAGCGAATTCTCGCAGAAGATTATCGGTATTCGGCGCGTAGCGCGCGTTATGGCAGGCGGCCGCCGCTTCAATTTTTCTGTGGCCATCGTTTTGGGTGACAAGAAGGGCCGCGTTGGTGTGGGTCTTGGAAAAGCGGCAGATACCGCGCTTGCAATAGAAAAGGCGACACGCGCTGCAAAACGCTCCATGCTTACCCTAAACCTCACGAATAATCGCAGTCTTCCGTACAATATCGGGGCAAAGTATTGCGCCTCGCGTGTTGAAATACGTCCATCTCCCGGACGAGGGCTCGTTGCGGGCTCTTCTGTTCGTACCGTTCTCGAGCTCGGTGGAGTCTCCGATGTGACAGCGAAGATTCTCTCACGTAGCCACAATCCTGTTAACAATGCGCGCGCGGCGGTCGAAGCGCTCCGTGGCATTGCGAAATAAATATGGCAT
>MFLZ01000010.1:5596-6725 GCA_001781685.1 Candidatus Kaiserbacteria bacterium RIFCSPLOWO2_01_FULL_54_13 | reverse complement strand
AAGGGCAAACGGCTCGAGCCGGTCACAAGATCCGTCCCGCGTGGCGCGACATCATCAAAAAGCTTCCCAAGCGCCGCGGCTATGGCAAGAACCGCGGGCGCACCGTCGTCGGCACGCGACTGGACGCATCTCCCGTTTCCATCGGGACACTCGAGAAGTTCTTCGAATCGGGCACCGAGGTGTCGCTGAAGACACTCGCTGGGCGCGGTATTATAAGTGCGCGGAAGAGACGACCGATCAAAGTTGTGAGTGGCGGCGCGTTAACTAAGAAGCTCGTTATCAAGGGAGTCGCTGTCTCTGCCTCAGCACGCGCGGCGATAGAGAAGCTTGGCGGGAACATTCAGTAAATCTAGCGTATGTTCGAAACATTTTGGCGCAAAGTTAGGTTGATAATCGAGGACGAGACCTTGAGGAGTCGCGTCTTATTTGTCCTTGGCGCTCTCATCGTCTTTCGCATTCTCGCTGCCATACCGATTCCTGGGATCGATTCCGCGGCGCTCGAGAATTACCTCAGCAACAACCAGTTCCTGGGGCTTCTCAACATATTCTCCGGCGGCGGGTTTTCGACGCTCTCTATCATGATGATCGGCGTTGCTCCATACATCACCGCCTCGATCATCATGCAGCTCATGACGGTTCTCTCTCCCAAACTGAAGTCAATATATCAGGAAGAAGGAGAGGCCGGCCGCATGCGATTCATGCAGTATGCGCGCTACATTACGGTGCCTCTCGCTTTTATTCAGGCATTCGGCTTTCTCGTTCTCTTACAACAGAACGGTGTTGTGCCGTCGCTCGATATGTTCCATCTGCTCACAAACGTGTTCGTCATCGCTGCAGGCTCGCTCCTCATCATGTGGATAGGGGAGCTAATCACGGAGTATGGAGTGGGGAACGGCGTATCCCTCGTCATCTTTGCAGGCATTGTCGCGGGGATCCCTTCCTCTCTCGCGCAGTTTGCCTATACCTTCGAGATTTCGCAGATTCCCGCATACGTGGGATTTGCCGCTGCAGCGATTGTAATTACTGCGGGCGTAGTCTTTATCACTGAGGCGGAGCGTCCGATTCCTGTGACCTACGCGCGCCGCGTGCGCGGGATGAGAGTCTTGGGAGGCGTTTCTACATATCTTCC
>MFLZ01000010.1:5038-5582 GCA_001781685.1 Candidatus Kaiserbacteria bacterium RIFCSPLOWO2_01_FULL_54_13 | reverse complement strand
AGTCGGGCGTCATGCCCATAATCTTTGCGCTCTCGATACTTCTGTTTCCGCAGATGATCGCCTCCTTTCTCGCCAAGAGCTCTATTCCGATTGTTGCCTCCGCTGCCTCTGCGGTGGTTTCGGGTCTTGCGAACAATTGGGTATACGGTGCACTCTACTTCGGATTTGTGGTTATCTTCACGTACTTCTACACCGCGATTACCTTTGAGCCGCATCAGGTCGCTAAAAACTTGCAGAAGAACGGGGCCTTTATCCCAGGAGTCCGCCCCGGCGGCACGACCGCCGAGTATCTTGGCACCATCATCACGCGGATCACCTTGGTGGGCGCACTTTTCTTGGGTTTTCTTGCAGTCTTGCCGATTATTCTTCAGGGTATTACAGGGATTACCGCGCTCACTATTGGCGGCACGGCGCTCCTCATCGTTGTTTCAGTCGTCCTTGATGTCGTGAAAAAGATTGACGCGCAAACCTCGATACGGGAATATTGAGCGATTATGCAGCGACAAGTCGTCGTAATCGCCGGTCCTTCAGGGAGCGGAAAGAA
>MFLZ01000010.1:4818-4923 GCA_001781685.1 Candidatus Kaiserbacteria bacterium RIFCSPLOWO2_01_FULL_54_13 | reverse complement strand
TTGGAGAAATTCAACGAGGCGATGGAAACCGGTTTAATCCCGGAGCATCGGTTTGTTCCCGCACTCGGAACTCACTACGGGACATATTTGCCTGATCTCGAGAAA
>MFLZ01000010.1:0-4773 GCA_001781685.1 Candidatus Kaiserbacteria bacterium RIFCSPLOWO2_01_FULL_54_13 | reverse complement strand
GGCGCGAAGGGAGCCCAAATGTTCAAGGAGCGCTACAACGCCGTTACGATATTTGTTCTCCCTGGTTCGTCAGAGGAATTCGAGCGACGCGTTCGTGCACGCAATCCAAGCATGTCCGAAGATGAGCTCAAGAAACGGATGCACATTGCAGAGGTTGAAATGAAAGAGTATGCAAACAAATACGATTACCAAGTCGTGAATGCCGACGGCAAGCTCGAGAAGGCAGTCGAGGAAGTCGTGGCGATTCTCAAGAAAGAGGGCTATACTCTTGAATAACATGTCTCCGATTACGGTAGCTTTTTTTGGTATTTCTGGCTCCGGTAAAGGCACACAATGCGTTCTTCTCGAGGACTATCTTCAAGAAAAGGACCCTAAGCGCGGCGTCGTGCGTCCCGAGATGGGCGATCTCTTGCGCAGGTTCATGCAAAGCGGTACCTCCCTTGCGAAGCATACTGAGGAAATCGTCAACTCAGGCGGGCTCGTGCCGTCGTTCATCCCGATTTACATGCTGACGGACGTGCTGAATGAAACCTTCGACGGCTCACAGCATCTTATTCTCGACGGTACATGCAGGAGGCCCGATCAGTCGCGCGCAGTCGATGACATGATGAGACTCTGGAAGCGCTCAAACCTTCAGGCAATCGTTCTCAAGCTCTCTAAAAAGTCTGCCAAGGAACGCCTCATTGCGCGCGGAAGAATAGATGACGCCAAGGATGAAGCGATGAGCAGCCGTTTCGCGTGGTACGAGGAGCATGTGGTTCCTTCCATTGCGGAGTTGCGCAAACTCGGTTGGACGATTCACGAGGTGGACGGCGAGGCGGATGTCGAGACGGTACACACGCGCATTCTCAAGGTGCTCGGGTTATCGAAATGATTGTTCAGAATACAGGAGAGGTTGAAATACTCCGCGAAGGCGGACGTAGACTCGCGCGACACGTGCGAATTTTGAAAGATATGGTAGCTCCCGGCGTGTCGTCAGCGTATCTAGAGACACGAGCGCGCGAGCTAGTTGCAAAGGACGGCGATGAGATGGCGTTTCTCGGCTACAAGGGAAAGAAGGATACAAAAGGTTTTCCTTCTGGCCTTTGTGTTTCGGTGAACGATACGATCGTTCATAGTCCTGCCGGACAAAATGGGAAGGCGATTCAAGAAGGTGACGTTGTGTGTCTCGACTTCGGCATCCGGCATCGCGGGCTCTACACTGATCACGCTGTCACCGTTATCGCCGGGCATGCGAAGAGCGCCGACGACGAAAAGCTCGTGCGCGGCACGCAAGAAGCTCTCGCCATAGGGGTCGCAGCTGCGCGAGTTGGGAACACGCTCGGAGACATTGGCCACGCAGTGGAAGAAGTTGCTAAGAAATATGGATTCGGCTTCCCGAGGAACCTGTCAGGCCATGGAGTCGGGAAGGAAGTGCACGAAGAGCCACACGTGCCGAATTTTGGAGAAAAGGGAAAAGGAGAAAAAATCGTCGAGGGACTCGTCGTTGCGATCGAGCCGATGATGACGCTCGGCTCTGGAGAGCTCTACGTCGATGCCGACGGCCACTCGTATCGCACGAAGGACGGCTCGCACACGGCCCACTTCGAACACACGGTCCTCGTCACAAAGAACGGTCCGGAGATTTTGACCAAAGAATAGGATAGAATGCCCGGATGGTGGTCGATGTTCTCTTAGTTGGCAGTGGCGGGAGAGAGCATTCGCTCGCGTGGAAATTGAAGCAGTCGCCGCGCTTAGGGAAGCTTTATATCGCGCCGGGGAATGGCGGGACGCGTCTTGTCGGAGAGAACGTACCTATCGAGGCGATGGAGTTCGAGAAGCTCGCGCAGTTTGCAGAAGAGAGAAAGATTGGGCTTACGGTGTGTAGCGTCGACAATCCATTGGCGGACGGCATTGTTGATTTTTTCCAGTTCCGCGGACTTCGTATCTGGGGGCCGACAAAAGCTGCGGCGCAGATTGAGTGGTCGAAGGCATTCGCGAAACAACTCATGCGCGACGCAAGCATTCCAACAGCTGATTTTGCAGTATTTACCAATCACGACGAGGCACTGCGATATGTGCACGAAAAGGGCGTACCCATCGTCGTAAAAGCAAGTGGACTCGCGCTTGGAAAAGGTGTCGCGATATGTCGCACGGTCCGTGAAGCCGAGGTCGCGCTCAAAGAAATAATGTTGGACCGCGTTTTTAAGGATTCCGGTACGGAGGTTGTCATCGAAAAATATATAGAGGGACAAGAGGTTTCAGTCCACGCACTTTCTGACGGGAAGACCTATGCAATGTTCCCCGTATCGCAAGATCACAAGACGATCGGGGAAGGAGATACAGGGAAAAATACCGGAGGCATGGGTGTGGTCGCACCGCTCCCATGGGTGGACGCCGATATGATGCGCGATATCGAGGAACGTGTTGTACGTCCGACACTAGACGCACTTTCAGCTCACGGATCAAAGTACTCGGGGGTGCTCTACCCCGGTCTCATGATGTCGGGCGGGATGCCAAGAGTCCTAGAATACAACGCCCGCTTCGGCGATCCGGAGTGTCAGGTCTATATGAGACTTCTGAAATCCGACATCCTTGATTTATTTGAGGCATGCGTAGATGGAACTCTCGACAAACAGAAACTCGAATGGAATTCCGGTTTCGCAGTCAACATTGTCCTTGCCTCCGGCGGATATCCTGACGAGTACAAAAAAGGATTTCCAATCTCAGGCGTCGAAGAAGCCGAGAAAATCTCCGGCGTCGTCGTTTTCCACGCCGGCACACAAATTATGGATGTCGGACATCCATATATTGCAACGTCTGGGGGTCGTGTGCTCGGCGTTTCCGCGGTAGGCGATACGCTCAAAGAGGCACTTGATCAAGCGTACGAAGCTGTCGACAAAGTCCATTTCGAGGGCAAATACTATCGCCGCGACATCGGCACAAAAGCATTGTCTCAGTAGTCTATCCACTGTATAGTTTTGTCGGTGCCACATCTGAACGTGGCTCTAGAAAGAGGTGCATTATGATCGGTCTGTTGGAACGATTGAGGCGACCCCGTGGTCCTCAGACGGCAACGGAGGCTGAAGATCCCGCAGTCGTGCGCGCGAGATTTGAGCAGAAGCGGCGAGACGACACGTTCAAGATGGCGAAACGGATTCAACGTGAGATTGAGCAAGCTGCTGCGGGAGGTTTGCGTTTTCTCGATCTCGACACGAACCTCACTGATACCTGGGAGGATTTCGTCATGACTATCGTGGGTGTGGCAAACGTGGACGAGCGAGTGGCAAATGTCCAATTCCATTCTTTTCGGCAAATAGAGGTGGCGTTTATCAGCTGCGCAGTGGGACACGCGCTACTGACATTGCGGCCTGCCGCACCTTGAAGCCGCGCGAGAAGAGACGTCTGGGTACATATACTCGCGTCCACTCGGGCGGCTCTTCTCTTTCATACGAAATACCATATACAAAATACGATATACTTATCCTCATGCCTCCTGCGATGATGGAGCGGCCGAAGGCCGCAAGTGCGGAAAAGTTCAAATCTCCTGAAGAGGAGTTGGCCTATTTGCGCGAGCGGGTGAAGGAAAAAGAAGCAGAGCTTGAAGCTCCGAAGAATCGTTTCGAGAGCGACAGGATCGCAAAGCGCGAGATCGCGGAGTATGCGCAAACTCCGCAGGCAACTGTTCTTCACGAGGACTATGTGATGCCGGAACACGAGAGTGTGCGACACATGCTAAAGCTTGAGCCGGAGACGCACGACGTGCAGATGGATGAGCTTCTGAAGATTGTCTCCGAACGCGGCATCAGGAATGCGTTGGCTGTCTGTACAAAGATGAAGAATCCGCACCTCGAAGACGATTTTCATCGTGTGCTCGTTGCCTACATTGCCGAGGGACTACCCGACGCGGGCACCTCACCTCCAGAGAAAGTGAGACGTGCCTTGGACCTCGTGCTCTTCATGGTCGATCCGCAAGCGCATGGCGAGCGGGAAAAACAAGATAGCAGCCGCCATCAGCTCGGCCAGATCCTATCCTCATCTGAGCAACTCTACGCGGGCCTCGTCTCCTTGATCGCGCCGCACGAGGGCTTCTCCCTTGAGATTGCGGTTCCCGAAGGGACGGAGGCCGCGATTCTCTACCTCGCCGTACCGCGACAGAAGAAAGATCTGGCAGAGCGCCTCATTTCCTCCGTCTTTCCCAATGCGCGCATCTCTGAAGAACGAGGAGACTACAACATTTTCAACTATGAGGGAGAGCACGCGGCTGCCTACGCCACGCTCGCTGACACGCCTGCCTATCCGATCAAGACACCCGAAATGTTCGAGCACGATCCCATGAACGTGCTCCTCGCGGCCTTTGCGAAGATCGCGAAGCATGGCGAGGGCGCCGCGCTCCAGATTACTGTTTCCTCTGAGGGAGACCGATACAACCTGCATTACAAGAAAATGCTGCGACGTCTCGAGCGGGGAAAAACGCTTCACCATGCGCTCGCGGTTCCCGAAAGCGCGATTGGCGAGATGCTCTACGATGTTTCGCACTTGATGCTCAAGTCAGAAAAGCAACTGCAAGAGGAGAAGGATCGCGCATTCCGCAGGCAGCCCGATAAGGTTGCGGCCGAGGAGATCGAGCGCAAAGTGAAAAGTCGCGTCGTGCCGACCATTATTCGTCTTGCCGCATCGGCGGGGACTAAGGAGCGCGCGAAAGCGCTTCTCGAGAATCTCATTGCGCCCTTCAGTCAGTACGACGATCCGAAGGGAAACCACTTGGTATTCAAACGCGTGTCGAGCTGGGGC
>MFLZ01000009.1:15666-20566 GCA_001781685.1 Candidatus Kaiserbacteria bacterium RIFCSPLOWO2_01_FULL_54_13 | reverse complement strand
ATTCGGAAACACATTGTCACCAGTGCAGTATTTGTTACAGTACGAGTCATTAACAGCGGAGTGCAAAACTACCTGCGGTCATACAGAGACTTGCGGTAACCAAGAATACGTGCTCTAATCGCGCGGGCGTCGTTTTCGTTGACGCAGCCCCAACTCAGGAGGACGCAATGCAACAATTTGATGGTGTTGCGTTCGACCTGGAAGGGCCGATCGTCAACACCGAGCCGCTGCGCTTCAGAGCGCAGCGGGAAGCGGCCCGCGCGGCTGGAGTGGAGCTCACGCTCCAGCTCGCCCTTGAGCGGGTACCCTCGCTCATCGGCGGCGCGATCAGCAACCGCGCCCGGGAAATCTGGGCGCTGAGCGATGGGCGAATTCTGCCCGAAGAGATCGAGAGGCTCGAGACGGAATATTTCGAGCGTGCTCTCGAGAACGCGGATTTGAAAATCCGCGCCGGATTCCCGGCTGTTTTGAAAAAGTTCCGAGACGCAGGTCTTCGCGTCTCGATTGGGACCTCGGCAGTCCCATGGCTCGCTCACCTGTACATTGAGCGGACCGGTCTTACGGCTCTGTTCGAGCCACAAGAGATCGTCATCGGCGACGAGATGGGCTGTCGGCATAAGCCCTATCCGGACGTCCCTTTTGAGACGGCCCGGGTGATGGGAATCAAGCCGACTCGCCAGCTCGTCTTCGAGGACTCTGTGGCAGGAATCCTCGCCGCCATCGCGGCTCACTCGTCAGTCATCGCGATTCCGACAGTTCGCGATGATCAGTTTACGCTGAAACTGCTAGCCGCAGGAGCGCGGCTGGTGGTGTTCGAGTGGGCCGAACTCGACGTAAGCTCCATTATCTAAGGGACCTCCGAGGAGGTCCCTGCTTTCATTGTGAACCGCTCCTGCTATACTGCGAAAAAATATGAAATTATTTATAGATACCGCAAATCTCGCCGATATTGAGGAGGCCTTGCGCGGCGGATTTATTCGCGGCATCACGACGAACCCTTCGCTTCTCGCCAAGGAGCCTAAGGGCAACTACGTCGAGCACATCAAGAGAATAACGGGGCTCGCCGAAAAATACGGAGAGAATATTTCTGTGAGCATTGAGGTCTTCAGCAATGACGAAAAAGAGATGGTGCGGCAGGCGGTGGATTTTGTAAAGCAGATCAAATACAAGCACTTGGCGGTGAAGATTCCTGTCAGCTACAGAGGTCAATCAAATCTCAACGTTATCAAAACACTGAGCGACAAAGGCATCACCGTCAACTGCACTGCGTGCGTCACCTCCCTCCAGCTCATGATGGCAGCAGCCGCGGGCGCGAAATACGTGAGCCTCTTTTACAACAGACTGCGCGACGCCGAGAACGAAGAGAAATACAAAGCCGAGCGCGAAGCGCTCATTGCCGGATCGATCGTCGAGCGACAGGACTACGACCCCGACAAGGTCTTGCGCGAGACGGTGCCGCTCCTCTCCGACTACCCCGAAGCTGAGATTATCGTAGGAAGCATCCGCACTCCCCTCGACGTGAAGCGCTCCGCGCTCGCCGGCGGGCACATCGTGACGGCCTCGCTCAAGGTTCTCAAGGATTCGCTCATGCATTTCAAAACCGACGATTCTGTTGAGAGATTTCTCAAAGATTTCGAGAGCTGGACGAAGTGATCGCATGGCAAGAAAAATCCGCATCGCGATAATGGCAGACGAGTTCGACCGCCGGCCTGAGCGCACGCCGCTACCGCGGCGCCTCATAGAGAAGTTGCTCGAGGAAAAAGACGTCGAGCTAACACTTATACACTCGAAACGCATGCAGGACGAGCCGATCTACCAAAAAGCGCGCGAGATACTTCTGCCGCGTATAGAGCTTCCGTGGGCAACGCGCTTCGTCTCTTTTGTCCGCTTCTGCCTCACGACGAACGAAGAGTTTGACATCGTGCACTACTTCGTGCCGCGAGTCTTCCCCTTTTTCTGGCTCTTCCCCGCCAAACACACAACGGTCATGATGCACGGCGGAGGCGATGTATTGAATCCCGGCATCTGGACCATCGAGCGTGTTATATTCAACTACACTCTGAAGTGGTTCCATCGATACGTTGCAGCGGCTATCGCCGTTTCCGATTACGGCAATCGCGAGATCATCTATGCGTACGGCATCCCTCCCTACAAAGTGCATACGATCTACAATCCGCTCGATCCCACATTTCTTGTGCCGCCCGATGAGAAGCGCGTGGAGGCGGTACGCTCGAAATACGATCTCGGCAGGCGGGAGTACTTCATGTACCTCGGACGCTGCGCGCTCCATAAAAACGTGGGAAATCTCGTGAATGCTTATCTCATCTACCGGCGCGAGAATCCGAAGTCAAAAGAATTGCTAGTCATCGCGGGCGATACGAAAGAAGAATATGAACGGGCCTTCGGCGCGCTACCCGAATCGCCGTTTTCTTCGGACATTCGGTTCCTCGATTACGTCCCGGGCGAAGATCTCCCGGCGCTCTACCGCGGCGCGAAAGCGCTCTCGTTCGTGACACTCAATGAAGGCTTCGGCGTACCTGTCATAGAAGCTTTCGCCTCGGGAACTCCCGTCATCGTGGCATCGACTACGTCTCTGCCGGAAGTCGCAGGAGACGCCGCGATCATCGTCGGCCCGCACGATCCGCATGCGCTCGCTTCCGCCATGAAGCTCGTCGGCGACCCTCTCGTACGCAGCGAGATGATCCGGCGCGGCTATGCTCGGAGCCGATTCTTCACGTGGGAAAAAACGTACGGCCGCACGCTCGGTCTCTTCCGCACTCTCATGGAGGAGAAAAGACCCGTCGCGCTCCCTCCCAAAAACGAGCGGCACTATCTTATGACGCCCTTGCCGGAAGCGCTCGACAAATTCTCGATACTGACCCTGAAGCGCGAGCGCCTGCCGAAGGACGCCTCGGTAGAGAAAGAATACGAATTCTACCGCGCTGTCATCGAGGAGTACAAGTTACAAGGCATCTCCGTAAAAGACGAATGGATAAAGGCCATGATAGACATCAACGGGCAGTGCTGGGACATGGAGGCAGCGATACGCCAGGGTCGCGACCAAGAGCTCGGACTCGAGGAAATCGGGCGGCGCACAATCAAGCTGCGCGATCTCAACAAAATCCGCATCGCGAGAAAAAACGAGATAGCCGACGAGATAGGCCTCGATTTCTTCGAGGTTAAGGTCGACCACGCCTCGCAGTAATCTAGGGCATGTTTTGAAACTGTTTACCGTCAGCGAGCAGGACGTTCTCTCAGCGGTGTTCACGCAGGCCGACGAGGCCGAGTGGCAGCGCCACGCCAGCAGGCGAGGACGCGACCGATGGGGGAACGCCCTGCGAGCGGAGGTTTTCAAACATGCTCTATTCTGACTTCTTCAAGACAACCATCACGGTACCGAGAATCGCGCTGAAATGGATGCCGAAAAATCCAAGCATCCGTTTGATAAGGCTTCGTAGGCTCGTCTTCGCGCCATACTCTGGAACGATTGAAAGTGGAATGCCGCGTAGACATCGCTTTAGTGTCCAGAAGCTCAAGAAGTGGAGGTTGAGTTCATCGACAGAGTTCCGCCTCCATGCCCCGCGCAACAAAAAGCGCGCGACGTTCCGCGGCAGATAGCTCAAAAACAAGATTCCCGTGTGCGTCTCGAGTGGCCTCCAACGATTCGGAAATGCGAGATAGAACTTCCCGCCGGGCTTGAGCACGCGATATGTTTCCTCCAAGAGCTTCCGCGGATCGCTGACATGCTCCAAAACACTCACTGAGAATGTATAGTCGAACGAATTATCGGGAAACGGAAATGTCATGCCGTCGTAGAGACGCACTTCCGCCTGCACTCCTTCATCCTTGAAAGTTTCTCTCGCGATCTCTGCGAGCGTCGGATTCACTTCGAGTCCGGTAGCCCTCGCGCCCGCCCTCGCAAACGCCGCCACGAATGTCCCGTTCCCACAGCCGATATCGAGGATCCGCTTGCTCCCGACAGGCCCCGCACGCCTCTCAAAATCACCCACGACGTTCTCTGCCTCTTCGCGCTTCGTTGTCCAATCGCCTATCAGGTGCTCGCGCTCATAGGGATCCGTGTACTCTTTGCATTCGGCGAGATAGCGCTCCGCTTTTTCGCGTGCAGACGCGGCTGCTTTCTGCATAAATTGTAAGTATGCCTTTACGCTAGAGAAATACAAGAAATCAGGATATTCTGACTGCGATGTGCGGCATCATCGGAATCAACGAGAAAAATGAGAGGGCGATTCGCGCTGCGGCAAAAACCATTGCGCACCGCGGACCCGACATGTATGGGCAGTGGTGCGATGAGCACGTTTCTTTGGGATTCAACCGGCTCTCCATCATCGACCTCGACAAGCGGGCCAACCAGCCCATGTGGGACGAGGCACATGAGGTGTGCATCATTTTCAACGGCGAAATCTACAACTACCGCGAACTCAAGAAAGAACTCGAGAACGAATTTCCCTTTCGTACCACCTCTGACACAGAGGTAGTGCTCTACGGCTACAAAAAGCATGGAATCTCCTTCGCCGAACTCCTGCGGGGTATGTACGCCTTCGTCATCTATGACACGCGTACAAAAAAACTACTGTTCTTCCGCGACAATGCGGGCATCAAGCCGCTCCTCTACTACTCTGACGGTACAATCCTCGCCTTCGCATCCGAAATGAAGGGCGTCATGAGCCTACTCGGCGCGAAGGGTATATTGCCGGAGGTTGATCGTGAAGCGCTCAACACTTACGTTGCACTCGGATATATTCCCTCGCCGAAGACCCTGTATGAACGCATCGGAAAAGTGCCCCGCGGCTCGTGCATGGAATTCGATCTCAGAGAGAGGCGTATCACAAGAACAGTTCCGATTCCGCTCCCCGCGCCCTCCGCAAAGAGCGAAGAGGAG
>MFLZ01000009.1:3866-15620 GCA_001781685.1 Candidatus Kaiserbacteria bacterium RIFCSPLOWO2_01_FULL_54_13 | reverse complement strand
ATAGCCGACGTGCCGGTCGGTGTCTTCTTCTCGGGCGGCACAGACTCGTCCTTAATCGCCTCAGTCCTCCACAGAAGAGGCGTCGATCTCGAGACTTTCAGCGTCGCGCTCCCGGAGCGCGATAAGGACAAGCGCTACTTCTCCGAAATCGCCTCGCATCTATCGCTCAAGCGAAACGAGTACGACTTCGGGGCGGACGAGTTCGAGTCGGTGTACGGAGAGGTAATGGAGAGATTGGACGAGCCTCTTGCCGACACATCCCTCTTCCCGACATATTTCATATCGCGCAAAGCACGGGAGCACGTGAAGGTCGTGCTCTCAGGAGAAGGCGGCGATGAGCTCTTTTTCGGCTACTATCAACAGGCGGCGCTCGCGCGCATGCGAAACCGGAAGGATAACGGCATGACCGTTCTCGATCGCGCATATCTGTCGAGCCCCGATTTTAGAGGCAAGAACGCGATCTTTCAGAAGCTCTGTGCGATCCTCAAGCAGCCTATCAGCCTCTACCTCTCGACTTCGGCGCCCGCGCGGGACATGAGCGGGGTAAACGCGTGGGCCGCCGGAAAGCATGCGATTGCACAGGCAGCGCACGACCCCCTGTACTTCGACCGCGACATCTACCTCGAAAACGACCTTCTGCGCAAGACGGACCTCGCAACGTCTTTCAACTCGATCGAGGGCCGCGTGCCGCTGCTTGATCCAAGAATCATAGCCTCTGCGCCTGCATTCGAGAATGAATTTGTATCGGGGTCGACGTCAAAGCCGATTCTCAAGCGCATGCTCGCGCGCTATCTACCGGAGCATCTCGTCCACCGCCCCAAGAGCGGTTTTGGTCTCCCAATCCGGGGCATGCTCGAAACTTCGAGCGCGCTGAAGTATGACCTCGAGGATGCCATTTCATTTCTGGAGGACCGCGAACTCGTGACTATTTATCTTCCCCGCTCGCGAGATATCCTAATCAAGCGTTATCCATTAGCGTGCTTCGCGCTCGTCGCTCTGTACCGAACGATTCAAAACAACGAGCGATTCATTGGGAGATCAAACTGACAAACCTCTCCATCTGTGTCTCATACTCGCGATTGCGCTTCACCAGTTCGTACCCACCCCTCCCCTTCGCTTCTAATAAACCGGGTATCTCGCACAACTTCCGCAGTGCCTCCGCAAGTGCTTCTGGAGAGCGCTCCGCAACCAACACACCCGCGCCATCGTCGACAAATTCGCGCATGCCCGCAATGTCGAACGCGACGACAGGAAGCGCGAAACTCTGCGCCTCGGAGACCACATTTGGACATCCTTCATATTTCGAAGGAAGCACGAACACATCGTGGGAGCGATAGAGCGCTTCCGTTTTATCGGGCGACACCCACCCGAGAAAAACGACCCTGCTGGACGCAACCCGCTGCGCGAGCGCTTCGAGCGAAGCGCGCTCTCCCCCGTCGCCCCCGAGCGTGAGGACATACCGCGCGGGCAGATGTTCCATCGCGCGAATGAGAACACCGAAGTCCTTCTTCGGCATCAAGGTCCCGATGGCCAGAAGCTTGAAGGCGCCTTTCGCAGAACGGGAGCGAACTGTGAGTTCGGGAACGCTGACACCGTTGTAGATAACGCGGATCTTGCTCTTTAGCCACGGTGCGTACGAGACAAGAGATCCGCCGACGGCATTCGATACAACAAAAATCCGTCTGGAGAAAATACCGAGCGCCATGTCGCCGAGTTTGTATAGCAAGGGTTTTATGTCCGCCATGTTCGCCTCCCGTGTGTGTAAGGTGAGCCAAGGGGCGAAAATCTTGAGGATTCTAGCGATGAAATTCGCCTCGTTCAGCGTACTGTAGAGTATGTCGGGACGTATCCGCCGCGCGAGCTTCCAGAGCTGCACTACTCCTCTGATATCGAAAACGGAAGCAATGTTGAGTACGTGGAGATTCTCGGGAGGAAGCGCGAGCTTCGGCGCGAGCACATTGTCGGAAAACATCGTCGCGACATGCACGCCGAATCCTCTCTTCGAGAGCTCATTTGCCTGCGCGACAAAAACGCGCTCGGCTCCTCCGATCGTGAGCGAATTGATAAAGAAGAGTACCCGTTTGCTTCCCATACTATTTCACGGCGCGCACAAAATATGCAATCGGCATCGGGTGTGCGCGCCGCACCGAGGCGGGAATGAGGCGATCCATGAGAATCGCGAGCGGATATATGAGCGCACGCACAACGTTGAAAACATAGAACGGATGCTTGATCTGCACTGCGGCGCTCGCGCGCTCTCCCATCCGCTCAACCTCCACCATCGAGAAACCCGCGCGGCGGCAGAGCCGCTCCAACCCCTCGGCCGTGTAGCGCACGTAATCGTGCGGCTCGGGCATCTCGTTCGCTACGAAGGGCGATGCGACAAGGCATGCCCCTCCAGCCTTCAGTACGCGGCGAATCTCCCTCATGAGCGCATGCGGATCTTCCGCGATATAGATCGCACTAAAAAACAAGACGGTATCGAAGGATTCATCTTTGAAAGGCAGGGGTTTGTCGAAATCGATAGGGACAACTCCCTTGCTCGCCTCGCGGTCGGTTCGAACGAGCTCTATCCCCCTCGGCAAAAGCGGAAGGTAGCTTGGGCGCGCACCGCCTGCAAGATCAAGGACGCGCCCTGAAAGAACGGCGCAGCGCACGCGCACAAACTCATTGAAAATCGTGCGGCCGATGGTTTTTCCCGCGAGCGCGCCGCGTATCGCGGTCAACACTGATACTCGTATCATCTCCATAAGCGTTTAAGTGCTTCGTACCGGCCAATTACAGACGATACCTTTCCTTTGAATTGCACGAACGTCGTTGACCGGTCCACAGAGTTCCGTGGGAGTTCCAGAAATTTCTCTCTGGAGGTAACTATGCCTTCTCTGACAGTCACTGCTGCCTTGAAACCACACTCCTCCGCAACCCTGACAGTTTCGTCTGTGTAATTCCCATAAGGGTACGCAAATAAACGTGTCTGCTTGACGAGAATCCGCTCGACTGCCTCCTTAGACTTTTTCATTTCTTGTAGCGCTTCTTCTTTAGAAAGCGCTGAAAGTTTCGGATGAGTCTCGGTATGCGGCTCGATGTCAATGAGACCCGATGCTTCCATTTCCCTCAATTCGTTCTCGCGAAGATACTGGAGACCGCTCTCCTTATCTCTCTGTCCAATTCGTCCGGTAACGACAAAAATAGTTGCGGGAAATCGGAACCTTTTCAGAACAGGAAATGCGTGCGTATAGTTGTTGCGAAATCCATCGTCAAAGGTGAGGACAACACAGCGATTGAGCAACGATTTCCCCTGCAAACGGCTCGCGAGCTCTCCGAGACTGATGACACGATACCCATGCGATGCGAGATATCCCATCTGCATCTCGAATACAGCGGGCGCAACAGAACTGAAATGATCGAGCCTCTCCTCAATCGAGTGGTACATCAATATCGACGTCCCTCGCAGATCGCTCCAGAGTGCGCCGAGCGCTAGAAATAAAGCATCTTTAAGAATACTCATGAGTTTAATATGCTCATAAGTCGCTCCGTGAGCAAAGAGAGTGAGTGCTCACGCAAGACGTAGGCACGGGAACGCGCCGAGAGATCTGCGCGCGCGTGAGCATCCATGGCGAGCGCCGCGCGAATTCCGCGAGCGACCGAGCCGGCATCGGCGGGATCGACAATAAGCTCGTCCGGAATAACGCCTCGAAGCACTTCGTTTGCCGCGACCACAATGCAGCCAGAGGCCATGGCCTCCCCGATCGTCTTGTCGAAACTTCCCGACGGTGTCAGATTGACGTATATCGCATGCGACGCGTAGAGCGCAGGTGTCTCGTCGTTGCGAACGGCCGGATGAAATGAGATGCCTTTCGTCCCGGCAAATCGCTTGCGCAACGTTTCTGCATACGCCTCGCGTCCCGGCGTGGGATCGCCGTACACATTCGCCTTGAATAGCACGCTATCTTTGGCAAGCAAGGCGAGTGCCTCGAGAAAAACATCGGGATTTTTTACCGCATCAAGACGCCCCAAAAAAAGTATCGAGTCTCTTTCGGCCGAATTCGCTCGCGGCTTGAAAACTTCCGTGTCAATACCGATGGGCATCTTAATCGCGTTGCTGAAGCCTGCTACGTACGCATCAGGCGAGGTATAGCATACTGTGTGTGCAAGGAGGGACGCGATGCGCGTAAGCAAGGATCCCTTCTTGTGGTTTCGCCAGAGAACTATCCTTTTTCCACTCAGGCGCCAAAAAATGCCTCCGAGAAGTACATACTCCTGATTCATGTGCACAAAGACCGCATCGTACTCTCTCCTTAGAGACCACGCGTATCGAAAGAAGCGCGAAACGTACTTGAAGAGCGAGCGGCCAGTTTCCTTCCCAAGAGAGTGGATGGAAACATTGGGAGATAGCCGGTGCTCTCCTTCTTTAAGGCATACAACGTGCACACGTAGACAGCGCGTGCCAAACGCTTCCAGCCAGCGATGAAAAAATCCCATCGCTTGATCATCTCTGTCGACGGCTTGTGTCGTGATGAGAAGTCGCATTCATCAAGTATCTCACTTATTTCTCTTCAGCGCCCCGTGCTTGATGTGTCGCAAAACACCTTCCCCGTACACGCCGCGCAAGAGATCGAAATCTTTCTTCGATGCTAGAAGGAGTGCGATGTTCTTCTTCTGGAGCGCATCGAGGAACGCCTTTCCCTCGGGATGCTTCACTGCAGAAGCGTAAAGGTGTGCGAGCGATGCAATATCCTTGATGAAGCACGCGCCTCCCGCGCCGCGGCCGCCCTTGTGTACCGGGTGAGCGTAGCGATTCGGGACGAGCGGATCGGCGTGGACTGCCTTTTCTATGGCATCCCAATCGCATCCGAAATGTTGCGCGAGATCGTACATGATATTGAAGGCGATAACCTGAGTGTATCCGCTGAAGTTGTGAGCATACTTCACGAGTTCTGCCTCCTCGCTCATGCACGTGAGAGAAAATGGTGCTGTGGGAAGTATCGAGTGGACGAGTTTTGCTGCCTTCCGGTGTTTTGGGCTATTCGACGGAATTCCAACGATATTCGAGAAGGGGCTGTCAGTATCAAGTTGCGCCGTCGCGACGCTCAAAAACTCCGGCGAGCACAGCACGAGTGTGCCAGAGAATTTTTTCTGCAATCGGCGCGTCGCTCCGGGCTGGAGTGTTGACTTGATGATCGCGATTTTACCCTTCCCGACAAGAGAAAGACCTTTCTCGACAATCGAGGCATCAAAGCCTCTTGGAGTTGTCGGCGTCGGCACGCATACGAACACGATATCGCAATCCCGTATCTTTTCCTTATTCGCGCGGTATGGCTCTTCGAGCGAATAGCGAACAACCGAGAACCCGCGCTTCTCAAAGTTATTGGCGTAGCTTCCGCCTACATACCCCTGGCCGATAAACCCCATGACTGGTCGTTTCGCTGGCATGAGGAGGCATCATACTGAGAGTCGTCGAAAAAAGCAAGTCTTTTAGGCTTATTTTCGGACACTTTCTGCGACGTCGTCGCAGTACGCGCGAACATATTCTTCGAAATTCTTGTACGGATGAATCTTGAGATGCCCTTCACGAGGACCGCTTTTGAACCACTGCGCAAGAGCATCCGAAAATTTCTCTGGCGACGCGACTATCGCTCCGGCTTCTCGCGCGATACCGACGTCAGTCGAAAGCACGGGCTTCCCGGCCGCGAGTGCCTCAACAATAACCAAACCATATCCTTCGTATTGCGAAGTGACGAGAATGACGTCGGCAATCACATAGTATTGTGTAGGATCAACATGACCCTCAAAGTACACTCGATCGCGTATGCCGAGAAAGTTTGCCTGTCGTTCAAGTGCCTTACGCTTTCGACCACTACCCACAATAATGAGACAACTATCGTATGGCGCTGACTCTGCAAACGAATGTAACGCGAGCGCCACATTTTTTTCTGGCTCGAGACGCGAAACAACAAGCAGCTTCGTTTTATGTTTTTCGAACCGCCGCCTCAACCCTTCATCGGATGAAACATTTTTTCTCTCAACATCAGTAAAGATCGGCAAGACGGTAATCGGTACTGGAAGACGATACTTATCTTGAATTGATGCTTTGATGCGCTCGGAAACTACTCGAATACGCGATGCTCTTCGCAAAACAAAACCGGAAATGAATACACGGGCGCGGTTAATGAATGATAGCCGTGCATATTCCGGAGAAAGAAAATCGGTGTGCACCTGCACATGAAATTTCGCCTTCGTCCCCATCATGCCCACTAATGCAGCAAGACCGACCTCAAAAGGATCTTGAACAGTTACAACGTCGATGTTGTATCTAGAGATGATTCCCGCAATGCTGAATGTTGCTTGTATTCTTCTCGAGAGCGATCTGAAGAATGCACCGTACGGAGGCACTGGGTAAATCGTCAGATTTCCGTCCCGGACGGCAGACATTGGTCCTTCGGAAACAGACACAACATGCAGCTCCTCAAAACACTTCGCATAGGCGCGATGTCGGCGTCGCGTTGCGCTCCCTTCTTCAAATATTGTTCTATCGGTACTTATCAAGAGGACGCGCATGATTTCAAAAGCGAGGCGGTCGCCTCGACTGTCTTGTCAATCGAAAAATCCATCGCGCGCTTTTTTGCTGCTTCGCCGAGTCGCTGACGCAGACTCACATCGCTAAGTACCATTTCAAGAGCCTTCTCAAGAGCCGCTTTGTCTCCAACATCAATGAGTATCCCGTTCACACCATCCCGGACAACTTCGGGGTTTCCTCCGGCTCGCGTCGCAATGACAGCAGCACCGGTCGACATGGCCTCAATAAGCGTGTGAGAGAGGCCTTCGTAGCGCGAATTGAGTACGAAGACGGCAGCGCTCGCGAAAATCTCACGAGCTTCACTGTGAGAGACACGCCCACGAAGCCTGACGCGCGCACCAGCGCCGCTCTTGCGAATCCGTTTCTCAAGTTCTTGCGCCTGTGGACCATCTCCGAGGATTTCGAGCTGCCATTCTTTGTGTGCAGAGATAACGTCAATGAGATCTTCAAATCCTTTCCACGGAACAAGGCGGCCGGACGATACGATCATGTTTACTCGTCGCGTTGTTGGAAGCGTCTCGGCAATCTCGATCCCGTTGTACACAACCTCTACCTTCCTTAGCTTTGTTGACCAACCGGAGACAATTCGGGCAAGGTACTGGCTCGGCGCAATGACGCGATGGGCGCGACTGACGACAAGCCGCTGTACTAAGCGGAGAATTCCCACACCCGGGCCGTATGAGAGATTCTGAAAATCGTCGAGCGACTCTCGCACGCCAAAACGTTGTGTTCCCTGCTCCCACGCGTAGTCACCCGGCACACGAAGAATGAATTTCTTTCCTGTGAGAAGCGACACTATTGCAACAGGCAGTCCCGTTGAAACAGTATCCTGTACGAGAATGAGATCCGCGCCGCGCGCCTTCTGTACAACTTTCCATGCGTACACAATATGCCGGATAACTGGCGGAAGACTTCGTACCGTGCCAAATGGCAGGACAGACACATCTATTCCATAGCGAGGTAGCTGCTCCTCGAACAATTTCGCGTATGTCGCAGGGCCGCCTATTTCAGGCGGATAAAGACCGGTCGCGATAAGGACTCTCATACGGTCGTGAGTGGATCGAATATTCGTGCCTTCATATCTCGTGTGATGAGATTCCAATCATATTTCTCCTCCGCAAGCGCTCTCGCGTTTTTCACAATGCGCGCCGTGAGCACTGGATCATTCATGTAACGCTTCACGGCACGTGCAATCGATTCGGGATCACGCACGTTGCAAAAAAGGCCCGTTGGCTCGTAGTCTGGATTTCGATCGGGATCAAAGAGAAAATCCGGAATTCCGCCGACGGGAGTTGCGACAACGGGAATCCCGGCAGCAAATGCTTCCACAAACGCGCTTCCCATACCCTCGATGATCGAGGGACGCACAAAGATGTCAGATACCTTGAAATAGAGCGGGAGTCCCGCATGATTGATGTGACCGAGAAAAACGACTCTTCCAGCAACTCCGGATTTTTTCGCAATCATTCCGAGTTTCTCCCGATCTTCCCCGTCGCCCGCGATGAGAAATTTTACGTGCGACGGGAGAGAGGCAAGCGCCCGAATCACATCCTCAACGCCGCGCGAAAGGACAAGGCGCGATGCCGTGAACAGAAACACATCACCCATGCTCTTTCCCAGCTTTTGCTTCAACTCTACAGCCTCATCCTCCGGCGGAGTAATCGAGAATCTCGCGATATCAACGCCGTTGGGAATCACATGAAGAGATCCTTCGTATCCAACGCTTCTCGCAACCTTCTCTATAAATTTTGAGATTGCCTTTACCGCGTCGGCCTTTGTATAGATCCGCCGATAGAGCGGCCATACGAGGCGCAAGAGCGGACGTGCCCTGAGACGCTCGTATGGAGTCCCATCCTGTAGTTCCAAAAAAAATGGCGCGTGCTTGCTTGTTCTGCGAAGCTTTAGCGAAGCAGAAAAAAAGAGCGCCCCGAATCCGGCTTGATTCGCCATCATCGCCCAGATCATGTCGTATCGATTTGTACGATGGAGCGAGAGTGCCTTAAAAAACGAGGTGAAGGGAAAAAGTATCTTTGCAAGCCTGCAAGACAGCGGAAGCGCTCTGTCCGAGACTTTCACGTATTGAGACGTAAACCCGATCCGATGAACTGTGATGTTTCCTATGTGCTCCACCTCCGGCAGATTCCGATCAAATCGGAGCGTAACCATGTCGAATTCGTACTCCCATGGATCAATGCGATCGGTGATTTCCTTGATCGCAAGCTCCGCCCCGCCGATGTACGGCACGTATGCAAGAGAAAAAATGAGTACGCGCTTCATTTTTTCTGCCGCTTAAGCGATTCGACGTATTCGCGCACTGTGTGCTGCGGCTTCCAGCCGAACTCTTTTTCGATACGAGTCGTATCCACTATTGATTCCATCCTGTTCCCCTTCCTCTCAGGAAGCATGACGATGTTGTCAGTGAACATCTTTGCAACCTCCAAGACCGTGTACGATTCTGGAGAGCCGATACCATATTCATCTCCCTGCCCCTTCTCGCCGACCATGAAAAGCCCGCGCGCGATGTCCTCTACATGTGTGAAGTTGCGCTTCTGCGTTCCGGGCGCAACAACCGTTATCGGCTCGCCCGCTAAATACTTTCTCTTGAAGATTCCCATTACACTAGCGTAAGGACCTTCCGAGAGCTCACGAGGGCCGTAAGCGTTGTAAAAATATGTGATGGCGTAGGGGAGATCGAACCATGCGCCGTAATTGCGCACGAGCTCGGTGTTACTCGCCTTCATCCATGCGTAGGGCGATTGATCACGCCCCAATCCTCCGTCGGCGAATTTTGTGCTGGAGCCAGCGTATACGAGCTTACAGGCGCGTTTGCGCCAGTATTCGAATACTCGAAAGGCTCCGTGCACATTGGATTCCCACACGAGCTCGAGGTCGGTAAAACTCTGCTCGACGCGCGAATATTCGCCGAGTTGATATATAACGATCGGAGACTCTTTCCCGAGAAGCGACTCGATATCCTTCGTATGTCCCTTCACGTATTCCGCGCCACCCACGTGATTTTTCTCGCTCCCGATGAAGTAGTTGTCCAAGGAAACGACACGATACTTCGGAAGCAAGAGCTCGATAAGAGATGGACCAATCAATCCGGCACCACCTGTAACCACAACGGTTTTCATAAGTAAGGAATCGCAAGGCCGACCTGCCCCGTAGCCGACGCATGGCGTCGTGGTACCGGGGTGAGCCCCGCTCCACCTGTAACTAGTACCGTCTTTTTGTTTTCCACAACATCTCATTATCACACATTGCTAAGCGCGTCGAGCCACGTCTTCCAATCTCCAGCGAGCGGGCATGTGCAGTTTTGGAGTCTCCGCGGAGGCGCGGAGGCGCCGAGCGGGAGCAATTTTTCAGCAGAAAAATATGCGACTCCAAAACCGCTCATGTCCGCGAGCGTCACTCCTCAACGATGTTCCACTCCCCTCTGCCGAAGCGACGAGCAAGCGCAACTGCCCCCGCAGCGATCGCGGCAAGACCAAACGCGCCGAGCCACCACATCCAGCTCCCTGACGCAGCGGCCGCAGCGAGAGCGACCCCGGACGACGTAGCCACCAACTCCTGACCTCTCGCTTCGCCCGCCTGATCAATCTCTGCATCATCGGAAATTTTTTGCACTCCCTCCGTCTTTCTTGTGCCCTCTACTGCAGGGGGCACTGAAGAGGGAGTAGGCGGGAAAGTAGGTGCTTCAGGAATATCGTCCTCCGCGCGGAATGCCAAAGTGCCATTGGGAAAATCGAGTTCAGTTGAATCGCTCGCATAAAAACGAAGTGTGTCCGGAGAGATGCGCATCGCTTGTCGCGCGAGGAGGAGTGAATTGTTCGGTAGCGCGAACCTTTGACCTGCCGAATTGATACTCCATCGCGAGAGGTCGACGTCGCGCTCCGCGAGATTCTCAATTTCCACGCCGCCATCAGGCAACACACGAATCGATAGCTCTGCAGGCTCTGCAGTCACGGTGAAACGATCTGATGCAAGTAAATTGTCTTTTATGCCCGTGACTACAACGGCGTATCGTCCGGGATATGCGAAGCGATGCACAACAGAAGCACCCTGCGCAGTCGAGCCATCGCCAAAATTCCAAAGGAAACCGACGTTCTCGACGACTTTTTTGCTGCTGTCGTATTCACGAGCGCTAAACTCCACGTCGGCTCCGACGATAACGATTCTGTCGCTACCTCCATCCACCACGAATCCGCTGAGAGAAGGTGCGGCTGCCTGTGGCGAGCTAGGCGGAGGCGGCGACACTTGTCCCGGACTCGGTGAGGGAACCGGCGATGGTCCGCCAGCTGGCGGAGGCGACGGCGCGGTCGAATTTCCTCCCTGCACGGTAATGTGGTCTTTGATGCTGTCATATGTAGCCGGGCCGATCCCGCTAACATTTTGAATATCTTCTATCGAGGCATACGGCCCGTGCTCCGTACGGTAGTCTATGATGGCTTGCGCCTTTACCTCCCCAATACCCGTGAGCGTGACCAAGGCAGCTTTATCCGCCGTGTTGATATTTATGGAATGGTCTGCAAAAGCTATCGCAGTGGAAAAAAGCACTACAACACTGATAAGAGATGCCAAGGTACTGAATTTCATCCCGTTAGAAGTCACGCCCGCGCTTGCCCCGTTAGAAGCCCCGCTATCGCGGACAGACCGCATAGCGTTCTTGCTTCTAACGGGGCTTGCGCGCCCAAAGGGCTTAGACGGGCTATTTCTAACGGGATTCATGAAGGGTATTATGTCCCGAGAGCTTTGCTCTGCCAATCCCTATGCCTCTCCCTTCAAGATACGCTCGAGCTCTTCGTGCGAGACCTCCCCGTTTCTATTGTCGCTCTCCTCGCGTGCTTGAAAATCCGGACGGACAGTTTCTCGCACGGGTTCTTGATGACGCTGTGTAGCACTTTGCTGTTCCGACTCTCGACGGGGTTGTACAGCACTTTGCGCGCGCTCTTTAGAGACTTGGCGTTCGCGTAAAACATCGGCCGGAGAACGCGAAGGAGGAGAGCCCGACGACTGCGCTTCTATAGGACCCGCTGCTTGAATTGCAGCGCGCAGTGCTTCCCGCTGTTCACCCGCGGGCGCAAACGGCTGCTCGCGAACACTTGAATGTCCGGGAATCGGTGGCGCGCGGTATTCTGTTCTCGGAGGTCGATCGTTTCTTTGAAAGTTCCGCTGGT
>MFLZ01000009.1:2716-3830 GCA_001781685.1 Candidatus Kaiserbacteria bacterium RIFCSPLOWO2_01_FULL_54_13 | reverse complement strand
CGGCGGCGCAAAATCTTTCTGACGCTTCGCTACCATCGTCTCCATCTCGGCTCGCGGGCGTGAATATAGCGTGCGGGAATTCCGTATAACGTCGTCGCGATACGAAATGGGTGGCTTTTCAATTGGCGGCAAGGTTTCGGCGGAAAAAGGCGGAGAGCCCACGCCATCAATCATGAGCGTGAGATAAATCTGTCCGATGCCCAGGCCCACGAGATCCTCCGCCATGAACGTCGGCTCGAAAATCGTTGTCAGCACTTCGGCGTCGAATGGGCCCACGCGAAAACACACGAGAGTGCCGACGTTCCCGAAAACTGCGTCACGCACTTTCTCTTCCATTTGCTCGATATACTGGTTTGCTAGCGTGAGCGCAAGTTTGTACTTGCGCGACTCCGAGAGAATGTCGGCGAACGCCTCGTTCATCATTGATTGGAACTCGTCCACATAGAAATAGAAGCGCGGAAGCTGCTGCATGCGCGCCGCGGGCTCATCCGCGCGCGACATCGCCGCGAGATAAATCTTCACGACGAGCATGCTACCGAGAAGCGCCGCGTTGGTCTCGCCCATTCGCCCCTTCGAGAGATTAACGATAAATATCTTTTTATCATCCATGATTTTCCGGAGATCAAAGGACGAGCGCGGCTGTCCCACAATGTTTCTGATAAGGGGATTTGCGGTAAATTGCCCGACCTTGTTTTGAATAGCGGGCGTCGCTTCGCGCGTATAGGTATCGGTGAAACTCGCAAACTCCTCGACCCAGAACCCCCTCACGATCGGGTCGGTAATTTTCTCCACGACAGAAGCACGAAAGGTTTTATTGGTGAGCATGCGATTCACGTCGAGAAGCGTTGAGTCCGGGTACTCGAGGAGTGCGAGGAGCGTATTCTGCAAAATGTATTCCATTCTCGCGCTCCAGGCATCGACCCAAATGCGCTTGAAAGCGCCCATGAGACCGGAGACGACGAGGTGCCGCTTGTCGTAGCCTACGTCTTCCATGACGTTGAAGCCGATGGGGTGGTCGGTGTCGAAGGGCGCGAAGTAGAGCACGTCCTTGATGCGCTCGTGCGGAACGAAGTCGAGCAGACGCTCGGCTGTCGCCCCGTGCGGATCGATGAAG
>MFLZ01000009.1:0-2693 GCA_001781685.1 Candidatus Kaiserbacteria bacterium RIFCSPLOWO2_01_FULL_54_13 | reverse complement strand
CCACGTGTGTGTGTAGCACCAAAATAGGTGATTTTACGGCCATCATCCCGCTGGTTGGGGTTCATAAACACAGTATATCGTATCTCGTATGCAGTATCTCGTATGAAGGCGATTACTGCGATGCTTCGAGAACTTGCCGGAGGTTGGTGTATCGATTGGCGGGGTCCCAGACGAACCATGAGGTAAGGCCGGCGTCGTAGGTGGCGCGCGTTTGGTCGAGGATATCCTGCGGCTGGTAGTCCTTGCCGTAGTCGAAATCCTGCAGCCATGGGCGAAGTTTCCGCGGGTCGTACGATGGCTTTTCGTAGATAGCGGGAGTTGAGGTGCCCATGCGCGTGTAGGCGAACGAGGCAATTGAGGTTGTTGTTGCGATCGTGCGCCGCACTGCAGAGCTCATTGAGTAGTTCACGACCTTGTACGGATCGCTGTTGGGATTGCCAAGACCGAGAAAACTTTTAGGGTAGTGCGAGGGGTACACCATCGGCGCAATGTAGTCGAAGTATGGAAGCGCGCGCTCGAGCTGTTGGCCAATATTGAGGTCGTCAATATTTGTCGTCGTCATTCCAAAGAGATCGACCGACATGACAGCCCCCGTTGGTTTTACGTTCTCGCTGAGATATTGGAAGAATCGCTCCAAATCACCGGTGTGGTTCACCGTGGGATAGACAATATCAGACATAGGCCCATCGGAGGGCCAACGAACGTAGTCGTAATTCAGCTCGTCGAATCCAAGTGCGTACGATTCCTTCGAGAGCTCGACGATGTATTCCCAAAAAGGACGCGCATTGACCGCGACGAACGAGAGCCCCTTGAAATCCTTCCACGGCTCGCCGGGGCGGCTCTTGCTTTGTACCGACTGCTCCGGATGATTCTTCGTATAGAACGGATCCTGAAAGACCGTAATGCGCCCGATGACATAGATGTCTTTTTCGTGGAGCTTCTCGATAAACTCCTTCATGTCGTCCGCCCTGCACTTATCTGAGACGGAGCCTGCAAGAACTGGATTCGCCGTGGGAAAAGAAATCTTCCCCGCGTAATCTTTGATATCTATCACCACTGCATTGAGCTTCGTCTCATCGATGAATTTGACGAGAGAATCACGCATCGATGGGGTTCCCACGACGCACTGCGTCATGTAGATGGCATACTGCGGCTCGGGTGTGGGTAGATGTCGCACCAACGCGGGTGGCGTGAAAAGCAAATCGGGTGTCGTCGAAGCGATTCGCACGAAAGAAAGTTGTGAAGAAGTGGACGCCGTTGCGCCCGCAATACCCGCAGCGAGGACCAAGCCACCTGCAATGAACCAACGCCTAGGACTCTTCATGACCGCCCTCAGGTCGAGGAGTGCCTGCCTGCCAGCTAGGCAGACTCTCAACAAACGTGCTGCTACTCCCTTGCTGGGACGCGCTCCCTTCCCCAATGCGACGTCGCACGACGATTCCAAGACCGATGACGAATACGCCCAAGAGGAACAGAAAGACTGAATCCCAGCTGTTCGGAAAGCCCAAAAAAGGCAGCACGGCAACGAGCGCACCCGCGAGCATGATCAAGGCATCGAGTGTCATGGGGAGAAGTATACAGTATGTAGTATCGCGTATGGAGGGAAGAATTCAATATGCGAGATAGACATCGTTCCCCATACTCCATACTCTATACCCCATACGGACCTACGATAACAACAAACTCCCCCCTGTCCTTGTGTTTCTCCTCGATTATCTGCGCCAACTCCCCCGGAGTTCCGGACAGTACTTCTTCATGGACCTTGGTGAGCTCGCGCGTGATGGTGACGACGCGCTTCGGTGCGACTCGTTCAAGCTCCTCAAGCAATTTCACAATTCGGTGTGGTGATTCGTAGAGTACTACCGGTATTTCACTTTTCGTTAGAAGTTTGAGCGCCGTTTGCCTTCCCTTTTTGTGCGGAAGAAACCCGACGAACGTAAACCGATCAGCGTTAATGCCGGCGATCGAGAGCGCCGCAGTCAAGGCAGATGGGCCCGGTATTGATTCAATCTTTACCATCGGCATATTCGTGCGAATATGCCGAACAAGACGCGCGCCGGGGTCTGAAACTCCCGGCGTTCCCGCGTCGGTCACATACACGACGTGTTCTCCTTTCTCAAGACGCTCGATAACTTCTCCAGCCTTCTTATCTTCAGTCGCCGCATCAAGGCGAAATACAGACTTGCGAAGGCCATAGTGATTGAGAAGTTTGAGCGTGACGCGTGTGTCTTCGGCATAAATCACACCGCACTCCTTCAAATTCCAGAGTGCCCGAAATGTTAGATCTCCGAGGTTCCCTATCGGAGTCGCAACAATCGACAATCTTCCATTTGTGTTTTCCTCCATCATACCTATTCTAATGTTCTTAAGAACTTAAGAACAGCTGCGGCACGAGGTGTAATTTTATGTCGGACTGTGTTCGCCTCATTTCGCTTGATTACGAGATCCGCTATCGCGAGTCGCCGAATGTGCTCTGCGGCGGTCTTATAGTTGGTTCTGAGCGTCGACGCTATTTCCTCGACAGAGAGCTCTGGATCTTGCTGCAACAATTCTAAGATTTGGATGCGGCGATGATTCGAGAATCCCCTAACAGCGCGCTCTAATCTTCTAAAATTCATAATCTATTCCTAAGTTCTTAAGAACTTAAGCATACATCATCGGTCATCATCATGCTATACTCGCTTCGCTCGTTT
>MFLZ01000008.1:37721-41733 GCA_001781685.1 Candidatus Kaiserbacteria bacterium RIFCSPLOWO2_01_FULL_54_13 | reverse complement strand
CCATTTCGATATAATCCTCTTGAAAAAGGAATGCTCCGCGCGGAGCAATGATAAAGCAACGATCTCCGACGGCTTTTCCAATGCTTGCGTGCAGGTCTGCGATTGTCTGCTGGCTAATCTGCCCCTCCTTAAAATGATTGAAAACATGAACGCTTGAACCTTGCCGCTTGCCGTCCATTTGGAAGCCATGGATTTTGTGCGGCTCGTCTTTACACTCAAAAAGCTGGAGCGCGAAAAATCGCCAATCTTCCCACGGCAAATTTCGCAAGTTTTCAAAATCGTACAAACCAGCGTTATAAAGTGTGAATGGCTTGGCGGCAAGCGGCTCACCAGTATTGCTGATATTTTTGCGCAAAGTTAGCATTCGTTTTTGAGTGGTATAAACTGCGAGCTTGCTTACATCAATTGCAATCCAGCGTCGCCCTAACTTTTCGGCTGTCGCGGAAGTCGTTCCCGAACCCGCAAAAACATCCATAACGATATCGCCTTTATTTGAGGAAGCTTCAATAATGCGCTTAATCAATGCCTCTGGTTTCTGTGTCGGAAAATCAACTCGCTCTTTTGAATCCGCCTCTGTACCTAAAGGATAAATATCTTCCCAAACATCCCTACATACAGAATTGTGATACCACTTTTGTTTGTCTTTATCGAAAAATTCAGGATATTTTTCACTAAAGTTATATTTCTTTTGCTGATACGATTTGTAGTATTGGGTGTTAAAAAGAAAATTACCGTTTTTTGCGTAGTAATAGATATTATCGTGTTTTCTGGCAAAGAAATTTTTACTTACACCACCAGTCCTATAACTCCAAATAATCTCATTTATAAAATTTTGTTCTCCAAAAATTTCATCCATTAAAACTTTTATGTAATGACCTTTCCTATAATCAAGATGCACATAAATTCCACCATCATTTGCGAGTAATTCTTTTAGAAGAATAAGCCTCTTTCTCATAAATTCTAAAAATGCGCTCCCAGCAATTTTATCTTGATATGCTTTTTGATCTTGGCTTCCTTTGAAATCTCGTCGTGTTGAAAATGGAGGATCGATGTAAATCAACCGAACGCCCGGAGTTCCGTCAGCGTTTACCAATTTGCCGTCCACTTTCATTTGCAAAAGTGTTTTCATTGCTTGCAAATTGTCGCCGAAAATAAGTTTGTTATGCCAATCAACGCCGTTTTGCCCGAAAGTACTTACTTCTTGAAACGGCACTGCCATTGTATCGGCGAGAATTTGCTCCTCGGTTTCTTTGCCGTTGTAAACAAGCTCGTACTCGCGCCGTTCAGGCGGAAAAAACTCGCGCGCCCATTCCGAAGGAAGTTCCTCGCTGGCCTCGGCAAGTTTTAATCCGCGTTTAAGAAGTTCGTGTATTTTCTGTTGTCGCTCTTTATTCATAGTTTTATTTCAACAGCTCATCGGGTGATACGCCTAGTGCTTTTGCGAGTTTCGTAATAGTCGCAAGCGTTGGGTTTGCTTTACCGTTTTCCATGGTGCTTATCATGGCCCTGTCTATTCCCGCCGCGCGGAGAATATCACCCTGCGACAAGCCTTTCTCTTTGCGAATTCGCTTGAAGTTGCGCCCTAGTTTTTGGGCTTCGTTTGTCATTCCAAATAGTATAACCCCTTTATTGTGTTCTATACTACATATTGTGATATAATCCAATAGCTATGAATTACTTTCTCTACGCCCGAAAAAGCACCGATGTTGAGGACAAACAAGTCCTCTCCATTGAATCCCAGTTATCCGAACTCCGCTCGCTCGCCAAGCGCGAGAGCTTGGAGATCGCGGCGGAGTTTGTAGAGAAGCAGTCGGCCAAGACACCGGGCCGTCCGCATTTCAACGAAATGCTTACGCGAATACAGCGCGGCGAAGCGCAGGGCATCGTTTGCTGGAAACTTGACCGCTTAGGCCGCAATCCGGTTGATAACGGACAGGTCAGTTGGTTGCTCCAAGAAGGAACAATCCAACACATACAAACACCGGAGCGCAGCTACTACTCCAAAGACAGCGTGCTTCTGATGGCCGTTGAGTTTGGCATGGCGACGCAATACAGCCGCGACTTGGCCTACAACACGAAGCGCGGATTGCGGGAGAAAGCGCGGCGCGGGGAGTATCCCGGCCCCGCGCGTATCGGTTATATAAACAATCCGCGCACCAAACGGCACGACGTAGACAGGCGCAAAGCGCCGCTCGTCGTCCGCGCCTTTGAGATATACGCCGAAGGCCAGTCGCGCTTTGAGGACATCGCCTCTTTTTTCTACGAAAAAGGTATCCGCACCGGAAGCCGGAGCGGAAGCGGTGGCGGGAAGTCGTGGTCAAAGAACCGAGTAAAACGTGTTCTTACCGACACCTTCTACTACGGAGATTTTGAATACGCCGGAGAGATACATAAAGGGACGCACTCGCCGATACTTTCCAAACAGCTTTTTGACCGCGTTCAGACCGCACTTCTAAAGCGCGGCCACCCGCAAAAAGCGAAGAAAGACCCACAAGCCCTCTGCGGCGGGCTTTTGCGGTGTGGCGAGTGCGGCTGTTCCATCACGGGAGAGGTTATCGTGAAGCGTCAGAAGAACGGCAACGTCCATCGCTACCTCTACTATCGCTGTACGAAAAAACGCCGCCCCTGCTCGCAGGGCGCAATACGCGGGGAGGCGTTGGAAATCCAATTGTCGGCTTTGCTCGCCCGCCACGCCCCGTCGCAGGGCTGGGCAGAGCAAATGCTTGCTCTCGCCGACAAGGACGAGCAGGAGGCCGGAAAAGTAGCGGAGAGGGCTATCCGCGAACTGCGAGCCGCAATCGCCGGTATAGACGAGAAAACGAGCCGCCTGACCGACCTCTATGTGGAGCAGGACATAGAGCGCGACGCTTACCTTCAAAGGAAGCGGGCGCTTATGTCCGAGAGGCGGTCGGCGGAGGAGCAGATCGGGCGGTTGGAGCGGAACGCTACCGCGTGGCTCCAACCTCTCCGTGAGTGGATACGAGACGCGCAAATGCTGGACGAAATAGCAAAAGGAGACAATATCCCCTCCAAAAAATCCTCCCTCCAAAAAATCTTCGGCTCCAACCTCACACTTCAAGCGCGCGAAGCGCGCGGCGCGGCTCAAAACCAATGGACTTCGCTTGGCGAAGTCCATTGGAAAAATCCAAACTTGGATTTAGTAGCTACTACTGTGGACCCTACCGGACTCGAACCGGTGACCTCCACATTGCAAATGTGGCGCTCTACCAACTAAGCTAAGGGCCCACCTTTGACATCGAGGATTCTCGATTCATAAAATTTTCAATGGCTGCTCGCTTTTTCCAAGACTTAATCTTGCCTTCAAACCTTCGCGCTTCGGCTACAGTAGCATACTCCTTTGCAAACCGTAATTTCCAAGGACGCCGAGCTTTTGTCGATTGCACATGACCTCTGTTATGTTGTGCAAGCCTTGCGCTCACGTCTTCGGCACTTCCAACGTAGTAAGTACCATCTTTAATCGACTCAAGTATGTAGACAAAAGCCATTGAAAATTTTGAATCGGAACAAATGAGGTGCTCTACCCCTGAGCTAAGGGCCCAGCACTTCACAATACCTAATACGGACAAAAACCGCAAAATCGTTTATGATGCGCTTCCAAACATGATTCGTACGAAACAAACTAAGAAAAGCACGTTCGCGGTGAAATCCGGCCTCGCCCAGATGCTCAAGGGCGGCGTCATTATGGACGTTGTCACTGCGGAGCATGCGAAAATTGCTGAGGAGGCAGGGGCGGTCGCCGTGATGGCCTTGGAGCGCGTGCCCGCTGACATCCGGAAAGAAGGAGGCGTGGCGCGCATGAGCGATCCGAAGCTAATCAAGCAGATTATGAAGGCCGTCACCATCCCCGTGATGGCAAAGGTGCGCATCGGACACTTCGTCGAAGCGCAGATTTTGGAAGCGATTGGGGTCGATTACATCGACGAGAGTGAGGTGTTGACTCCCGCGGATGAAGAGCATCACATCGATAAGCACGCGTTTGATGTCCCCTTCG
>MFLZ01000008.1:30974-37701 GCA_001781685.1 Candidatus Kaiserbacteria bacterium RIFCSPLOWO2_01_FULL_54_13 | reverse complement strand
GCGAGAAGAAGCTCCGAGCTGTGGCAAAAGAATTCCGGGTTCCGTACGAACTCGTAAAAAAAGTTGCGCGCGAGGGCAAACTCCCTGTGGTGAATTTCTCCGCTGGTGGAATTGCGACTCCGGCAGACGCCGCTCTCATGATGCAGCTCGGTGTTGAAGGAGTTTTTGTCGGCTCCGGCATTTTCAAATCGCAAAACCCACGCAAACGTGCTCGGGCAATCGTCGAAGCAACAACCCACTTTGACAATCCGGACATCTTGGCAAAAGTGAGCGAGGGCTTGGGCGAGCCAATGCGTGGGATCGATCTTACGACACTTCCCGAAACTGAGCGCCTCGCGAAGCGTGGAACCTAATATGGTCGGCGTTCTCGCCTTGCAGGGAGATTTCCGGGAACACTTCGATGTTCTCAAGAAACTAGGCGTAACGGCAATCCCAGTGAGATTACCAGAAGACCTCGAACGAGTAGACCGGCTCATCATCCCCGGCGGCGAGAGCACGACCATCGGGAAGCTTTTGATCACCTACAAACTACTTACGCCGATCCGAAATAAGATCAAAAAAGGAATGCCCGTGTGGGGCACATGTGCCGGAGCGATTCTCCTAGCGAAACATATAGCGGGTAGTGCCAAAGATCAGCCCCAGATCGGCCTCATGGACATCACGGCGCGGCGCAACGCTTTCGGCAGACAGCTCGATAGCTTCGAAGCGCGCGTCACGATGAAGAACATTCAGAGAAAGCCAATTCCCGTGCTCTTTATTCGCGCTCCGGTTTTCGAAAAACCCGGCAAAAATGCTCACGTACTCGCGAGACTTTCTGACAAAAGAATTATTGCCGCACGGCAAGGCAAGATACTTATCACCGCCTTCCACCCCGAACTCGCGGATGCAACAGAAGAATTGCACAGATATTTTCTCTCACTTTGACTCTCATCAAGATTCGTGTTGCAAATAGGTCTGCTTTAGGGCATATTTCCCATAGCCGAAAGAGTACAAACGGCAAAGTTCAACGACACAGCCTTAGGAGGCAAAGTTGGACCCAAGTGGGACGGAATTGGAACCAGATAGTTAGCGAGTTAAATGGATGGCACCAATTCGGTCGTGATCTTGAGGTTGCTCTGAATAGTAAGGAAAATCAGGCATTAGAGCCGGTCCGATAACTGCCATTAGGGATTAGAACGGATTTGTAGTCGGTGGCATAATGAATGGCAATGAACAGTGATGTTATTCGTAGCGCTATAGCAAAGGATTTAAGGGGCAAACCTTCAAGAAACCCTGAGTCGCTCATCCCCACGTTGGCAAAGGAACTCGGCATACAAGCTGAGGCAGTTACAAATGAGGTGCATCGAATGACAGACTTAAAGCATATTGTGCCTGTCGGGCTGGCATCCATTCGGCTTTCGGAAGAGGGAGAGCGACATTATTTCTCCACCAATACTGAACAGGCAACGCATTTTTTTCAGGAAAATTGGCCGCATATCACATCAAACCTTATTGCGTTCTTCGCCCTAGCTATCGCTGTTTTTGCATTGATAAAATAGGGTTTGATTCTTATCAAATATGAGGGGCGGATATAGAGCAGGAGCAGGACGGAAAAAGGGGTTCGCAGCGAAAAACGCAGAGGAGGCTCGCAAATACTTATCTCAGAGAGTAGCGGAGGAAATGGGGCCGATAGCCGATGCCCTCATTCAGCGTGCGATGACCGGCGATATCCGCGCCATCCATGAGCTTCTTGATCGCGCATGGGGTCGCCCGACACAGGCAATTCAGATTACCCCTGAACGCTTGCCTGTGCCGATTATGGGATTGCGATTCGAGAACATGTCTGACGAAGACCTTCATCAATACGCGCTGACGGATGATGAGCGTGCTGTGCTCGAAAGACGGTTGCTCCCGAAAACAAAGGCTGGAAATACACTACCCGTAGCAGATTGAACCTAGACGGCGGAGAGGTGGCGCAGGTATAACTCCGGTGCTAGTGTGATAGCACAGTTGAATATTGGCCCGAGAGGGCAAGACCTAAACCATCGCTTCGGCGGTGGCATGGTCGGGAGACCGGTAAAGGACAGAAAACCCGTTGTGGGGACTGCCTTTACCGGCCATGTCGGGAAACCGGCGTGGATGGGGCTTCGGCTCCGTCAACCCGCAGCGGGCTTTGTGGTAAAGCTGATTTAACAGGCAAATAACAGCAAACAACAAATGTTTATGAAAAAAGTATCTATAGCAATTGCTTCTGCTCTCGCTCTTTTTCCATTCATTGCACTGGCTACTTTTAATGCTGATTTGCAGTATGGATCAACCGGCAACGACGTTACCGAATTACAGGAATTTCTAACTGCACAAGGTAATTACACGGGCCCTATAACCGGTAACTTCTACTCACTCACGAGGCAAGGAGTAATCGGTTTTCAGGCTGCAAACGGTATATCACCAGCGGCCGGATATTTTGGCCCTCTCACACGTGCAAAGGTAAACGCGATCCTCGCCGAGCAGGATGCTGCTTCGGATGCGCAGGCAATCCAAGAAACCGGCACTATTCCCACTCCAACAAAAGATGATGCCGTTTCTCTTCTTCAGGCACAGGTGAATGCGTTATTGGAGCAGCTCAAGAAACTCACGGCTCAAGTCGAGACGCAAACAACCACTCAACAGCAGAATGTTCAACTAGGAACATCAACGACGACCATTACCAAGTTGCTCATTTTGCCTCTGGTGCAGGAAGACCCGAAGAAGAAGAAAGAGGAGGCTTTAAAAAAAGAATACGGCCTCAAAATCAATGCTCTGGAAAAGGAGCTGCTCGAACTGGAGTTCTTTAATGGGAAAGAGAGCGATTTGCTGGAGATTCGTAACAAATACAGCTACACGACGGCGGAAGAAGCTCAGGCGGCCCTTGGGTATGCACCGACTCAAAATCAGATACAGGCGGCCGCAAGAGTGTATGCCATGTATGAGGCAACGAATCCCGTAGCAAGAAGCAAGGGAACTCTCGTAGAGGCTCTTAGAGTGCTTCAAAAGGAAGTGCGAGACAAAATCGCTGCTCTAAGAAATGAACTCGAAAGGAAGCTTTTAGAGATTTAGGAGCTTGAGGCAAGCAGGCATATATAATCCAAAAACCCTGTTGACTTTACCTGTTTGTGCGATATGCTTTTGCTTAGTTCTTTTCATTCAAATACAACTTGAAGCGGCTTGTCGTGGTGATGTCAAAAAAGGCCAAGCTTGTCGTTTCAAGACCAACGGAATGCAAACCATCTACTAGGCAAGCCTAAAACTTTTTCGGCTGACCCACCTAACGGTGGTAGATACTGTGAGAGGCAGTATAACTTCTCGAACTTACTTGTTTCTCTGTGTCGGGGTTATGATTCCCCTCAAATAAATCGAGTTGGCACCTCAGAGGTAGGAATGTGTTGAGTTGGTAATTCAGTAGCATGCTTTTCAGCGTGCCTTATTGAGTTACCAATTCGACGCATCGTAAGTTCTTGGTAACACAAAAGGCAGAAGAGCGGCTATTGAGCCGCTTTTTTGCTAGGCGGATTCCATTGCACAACCAAAGCCCCTTTTGAGCTTTGCAAGTCACCAGTGCAATGGAGCCTGCCAAGCTCAGAGCGGGCTTTATCAGTTTTAGTAGCCCGTTATGGAAGGACAGATCAAGAGAATTATTCCGAGTGGTGAGTTCGTTACATTCATCATTCAGGTAAAAGACGTGCAAAGTTGCAGCCGGACTTTCACCGGTCAGAAGTATCGAAACTTCGCTTATTGGCGAGACCTGAAGGTCGGAGACTGGATAGCTGGTTTGAGGTGGCTAGATGAAACAAAGGGCATTATTGACGCCGATTCGCCAGTGTATTTGCTCCAAGACACTCTATTCTAACCATGCTAAGCGTCGAGAAGTGCAGGGAGCTATTAGGTGACAAGAGCCTCACTGACGAGCAAATTGAGGCTCTGAGGGCTGATCTCTACGAGATGGCGCAACTTGCCTTCGAGACGTGGGTGCATGAAAAATACGGTTCCAAATATCCCATTGGGTCGTTGCCCGAGTTTAGCGACAGAGATACAGTTTAGGTATGGAACAGCAACCTGAAAAGACAGGCATCATATACGCGAGAGTCTCTTCATGGGAGCAAGTTTCGAACACCAGTCTCGAACGACAAGTGCGCGAGTGCAGCGAATATGCAGAACGAAATAGCATCACTATCATCGCTGAACCGTTCATCGAGGAGGGAGAGTCCGCAAAAAGCGCAGATAGAACACAATTCCAAAAAGCACTAAGCTTTTGCGCTACCAAGAAAAACAAGGTCGGATACTTAATCGTGCACAAAGTAGATCGCTTCGCCCGTAACCAAGATGATCATGTTGTCACGCGGGCGTTCCTTAAGCGATACGGGGTGCAACTACGCTCGGTAATGGAACCAATAGACGAGAGCACAATCGGACGACTTCAGGAGGGTATTCTTTCGGTGTTTGCGGAGTTCGATAACAATGTGCGGGCGGAGAGAAGCAAAAATGGAATGATTGAGAAGGTGAAGAAAGGTATTTGGGTGTGGAGGCCTCCGCTTGGCTACAAACGACTCACTAAAGGCGGCAATATCGTGCCCGACGAGGAAACAGCCCACTACATTCAGTTGATGTTCGAGGAATACGGTAAAGGCACTTACAGTTTTCAGGCATTGTCTGATTTCATGGAAAAACGTGGATTCAGGACGAGCACCGGTAAAAAACCGTGCGCACAGCTTATGGAAAAGATGCTCCGCAACCCTGCTTACTTCGGAACGATTCGAGCGTGGGGGCATGAGATTCGAGGTGCATTCCCCGCAATAATCAATGAGGAGCTGTATTGGAAGTGTCAGCCAGAGCTACGAAGCAGGTTTGCTATAACGAATCGCAGCATCACCAATCCAGCGTTCCCCCTTCGCAAGTTCACGACTTGCCCAGAATGTAGCCGTCCGCTTACAGGAAGCTTCTCAACAGGCAGAAAGGGGGTGAAATACCCCTACTATCATCACCAGAAGCAATCATGCCCCGTCGCGTTATTTATCCCGAAAGAAACGCTAGAGCAGAGCTTTATTGAATTCCTGCAAGATATCAGTCCTCGTGCACGAAACGAGAAACTATTTAAAGCAGTTGTGGTTGATCTATGGCAGAAGAACTACAAGAAGCTGGACGAAGACAATGCGCGTGTCCGCAAAGAGATAGAAGCTTTGGAGGGCGAACGACAGCGAGTATTTAATATGCACCGCTTAGGAAAATATTCAGACGATGAGTTTCTGGAACAGAAACACCTCGTAAACATCCAGATTCAGCAAAAGAAGAATTTGCTTGATGATAAGCGCATCGAAGAGTTCAACATGGAAGAAGCACTCACCTATTGCTTTAACTTCGTGCGAGAAAGCGGTTCGACATGGCAAAGGCTTGAGAAGGTTCCGACTATACGTGTGCGGTTCCAAAAAGCTGTCTTCCCCGAAAAAATCACTTTTGATGGTAAGAAATTTGGAACCAGCAAAATGTCGCTCGTTTACGAGCTGAATCAGGAGAAGAATCCCAAAAAATCTCAGATGGTGAACCCAATCAGAACGGAATCATCCTGTTCGGTCAGGGTGGCGGTCCAACCCCCGTCATCAATCGAACACTCGTCGCTGGCGTGCGGCAGGCGAGAAACCACGGCTACCGTGTGTACGGCACCATTATGGGGATCAGCGGAGTCCTGGATCAGGACTTCATCGATCTGACCAATATTCCCGAGCGCGAGCTCGATGACGTCGCACTGATGCCGGGCTCAGAACTGAAGGCGAAGCGCGACAAGCCAGACGAACGAACGTGCCGTGAGATCATCAAAGTGCTCGATGCATACGGCATCACCCAGTTCGTCTACATCGGAGGTGATGACACCGTCAAGGCCTGTGCTGGTATGGCAAAGGCACTACACCCGACGACGTCCGTGCGATCGATTGTGCATGTCATCAAAACAATTGACAACGACATCGCAGCCGCCTACGTCTGCCCCGGTCATCTCTCTGCCGCCCAGGAAATCGCGGAGATGATAATCCGGCTCAACCTCGATAACAGGTCAATGCCGGGAGTCCACCTCTCCATAATCATGGGGCGGGAGGCGGGGTGGCTGACGGCCGCTGCGAAGCTCGGAGGCGCACACCTGCTTTGCTTGCCGGAACGAAACTTTGTCCTCGACAAATTCCTCACCGCAGTCAAAGCGGTGTATGAGCGCCACGGCCGGTGCATCGTCGCTGTTTCGGAGGGAATCCACGGCCCCGACGGAAAAGCGATAGCCGAGATTGCTGGTCCGGTCCGGAAGGATGCATTCGGAAATGCCGAGCTGTCTGGAAGTGGAACGCTCGGCGACTTCCTCCGGCGCTGTCTCGAGGCAGAGCTCGGAGTCAAAGTCCGGGCCGAGCAAATCGGCTACGGAGCACGCGCATCGATGCGTCAGATTCCGTTCGATATCGAGATCGCAGAACAGGTCGGCATCCACGCCACTGCAGCAGCAATGGGTGGAATGTCCGGATCCATATCGGTCCAACGGTATGGCAGTTTGTTCGCGTACCCTCTGCTGCCCTTCGAGGAAGTGGCGGGAAAGAAGCGATATCTGGAAAGTAAAATGTTGAAGGCTGGGCCCTTCCACGTTTCCGACGCTTTCGACGAGTACCTGCAGCCGATGCTCGCGCCCCTTCCGCGTGTACACCACTTCTCGGCGCCGGCGGTGCCGAAGCTGGTCATAAAT
>MFLZ01000008.1:16277-30958 GCA_001781685.1 Candidatus Kaiserbacteria bacterium RIFCSPLOWO2_01_FULL_54_13 | reverse complement strand
AAGGACCTCGCCGACATTTTTTAACTGCGGGCGAGACGAATGGCGTGTTCGAGAAATTCGCGAAGCGACGAGCCGACTGCTTCGAGCATGCGCGGGAAGGCCGCGTCTTCATGAAGGTGAGGAGAGGCATTCACTTCGAGGAGAACAGGCCCGCGCCGTGTGACGATGAAATCCGCATCTGAAAAATGCGCGAGCCGTAGTGCGCGATGCGCTTTGCGCGCGAGCTCCATGATGAGCGCCTTTATCTCATGCGAGAAGCGACTCGGCACGATGTGCTTGGCACGCGCGTGTTCTTCCACTTGCGGATCATAGAATAGAGCTCCTTCAGGTAAATCGATGTGCGTCGGAGGAAGCGCGTACACGGGTTCATCTCGGAAAAATTCGATGACACCGATCGTCACATGTGCCCCTCTCAAATATTCTTCGACCAATGCTGTGCCAAACTCGTCGAGTACATCCCCGATGGCATCAGGAAGCGCGACGATGGTCGATGCATAGCGTAGTCCACGCGAGGAGCCCTCGGCAGGCGGCTTGACGAGGTACGGCGGCCCGAAACTCGAGAACACGGCCTCTGCCATGTCGTCCGTGCTCATGCTGTTCTGTAAGCTGAACGAGACAGCGCGAGGCATCGGGATCTCCGCGTTGCGCAAGACCTCGCGTGCGCGGATTTTGTTGAGCGAAATGCCCGACGAAAGCGCGCGAGAGCCTGCGTATGGAACGCCCGCGCGGTCCAGCATCCTTTGTACGGTGCCATCTTCGCCCACGCCGCCGTGAAGTGCATTCAAAACGACGTCCACTTGCGCGAGTGCGCGCGCCGGAGTTGCCGGCATCCCGCGCAAATGCCACATCCCCTCGCGATCGATGAGAATATCGCGCGTCTCATATTTTTCTTCCGGCAGAGTCGCCATGATGGCAGCTCCCGTCTTCAAGGAAAGTGGATACTCGCTCGACGTTCCACCACGCAAAACACCGACGACCATCCGTGTCATGCGGAAAGTATACATCAAATAAAACGTCGCCGATTCTTCACCGGCGACGTTGGTTCCTGCCTTACGGCACGGCTTCAAGGCCACGAACAGACCGGCTCAACATCCGAGACGGCCGGTGGTTCCACTGGCGGACAGGTCGGGCACGCTGCCGTCGCGACTCGTTGGACGCTCTGACGCAATTCTTTCGATTGCTTAGCTCTTGCGATGCAGTCATCCAGGTATGTGACTGTCTGCACCACTATAGCGGCGGATAAGCATGCCGCCACGGCCAGCAACAGAGCTGTTCTGAACTTCATCTTCACCTCCCTTTTGCCTCCTTGCGGCATTCCGCGAGGAGCATTCCGAGACGCAGGACACCCATTCCCGTTGTCTTGTATTCCGGGTAACCGGCCCTTTTGCACTCTTCTGCGACTTCTTCCGCAAGCGCCGCTCGTTCGGAGAGTCCATCAGGACCGAGCCAGACGACCGCGGCCAGGATGACCAATATGCTCGCAACAGCGAGTGTAAGCAGTTTGTGCATGTGCATTTCCTCCTACATCTAACGTACCAGCACCTTTGTTTATAGTCAAAACGCAAGTATCTTTAATTGATGAGAATATCGCGCGTCTCGTATTTTTCTTCCGGCAGAGTCGCCATGATGGCAGCTCCCGTCTTCAAGGAAAGTGGATACTCGCTCGACGTGCCTCCCCGGAGCACCCCAACGATAGTCCGCGCCATAAATAAATTATAGCACCATAAGTCAGGGCGTCCGCGGCGCGGACGCCCCTATTTGTTGCTGGATGACGGATTTAAAATTTAAAATGTGTCGTCAACCAGGAAACTTCGATTGAGCCCCCACACCACAGCAATGAGACCCCCCACCGCAATGATTCCGTAGGCCGCCTCGGCCAGGAAGACCGCGACATTTGGCTCTTCCATGCGAACTCACCTCCTTTCCCTTCAACAAGGGTACATTACAACCAGCGCTGACGCAATTGTTTACGGTGCCATGTGATGGCGAAGCGGTGCGCTTCGCTGTTGGCAAGCAAGATGTCGCGCTCAAAGGCTTGAACTGCACGCTTCTCGCCGATGAGCCGCTTGGGTTTATGAAATTCGTTTTTGACGACGCCGACGACGGGAACCATGACACCAACATTCTTCAAGACGCGCTCCGCCGTGCGTACCTGCGATTTGCCGCCGTCGACGACGAAAACGCGCGGTAGGGGCCACTCTGGATGTCCCAAACGTCGTTCAAGAGCCTCTTTAAGAGCCGCCACATCGTTATTCTTTGCCCCTCGTATCTTAAACTTTCGGTAGGCAGCCTTCATGGACTCGCCGCTATCGACAACCGTCATCACCGCCACCGTCTCCGCTCCCGCCGTGTGCGCCACATCGTACGCCTCAATGCGCGTGCCACTTGCCCTGAGTCCCATCGAAGGGCCGCCCGATGAGACAAGCTTTTCGTTCTTAATGAGCGAGACGTCGCGGATATGTTCGAGCGCGGAGATTTGCCTGCGTAACTTCTGCGCCTCTTCAAAATCCTCCCGCTTGGCAGCAGCTCTCATTTCACGCGTGAGACGGCGTTTGAGTCCTTTGAACTTGCCCGAGAACAAATCTATGATGTTCCGAATCGTTCGCGCGTACTCTTCCCTGCTCACTTCCCCCGTGCACACGCCCGGACAGAGTCCAATCTGCCGATTGAAACAAGGATTGCAGCCTCGGATCCCTTCGCCACTATTTGCTAACTTGCGCAAGTTAGCAACTAGCAATTTCTTCCGAAGTTGTTCGTCGCAGGGAATGCACTTTGAGTCGCGGAACGGAAAAATCCTGCGTATGATTTTCATCGCCTCCTGCAGTTGCCCACCGTGCGGATATGGACCAAACGTAGCTGCGAGCTTCGAGCTGCGAGCTTGGAGAGAACCCGAAAATAGTTCCCGTCCGCGCACAAGAAGCACCCGCGGGAAGGTTTCTTTCATGACGACGACATAGTTCCAGCTTTTGTTGTCTTTCTGGTCGACATTAAAGAGCGGCTGATGCCGTTTGATGAGATTGGCTTCGAGGATGAGCGCCTCGAGGACCGAGTCTGTTTTCTTCCACGAGAGCGTGCTCGCTTGCGAAACCATTCCCACAATGCGGCTCCCCCGCCCCTCTACGAGATCCGCCGCGAAGTAACTGCGCACGCGGTCGCGCAGCGAAGCCGCCTTCCCGATGTACAGGATTTTCCGTCCCTTCTTAAAGAGGTACACCCCCGGCCCATCCGGCAGTTTGTATTTTCTTAACTCCTCCCGCTTCATGGGGCGAGTATACTTATCCCCGCCCGATTTGACGAGAAGAATATATCTGCTATAGTGCGGCTTTAATGGCCTCCAATAGTGCTAAGCGAGTAAACACCCGACCGGGTGTATTTTTTTACTTACCTTTAGTGCCCGCGAACAGCGGGCATTTTCATAAGAAAGTAATCCTGCGGAGCCTTGGCGAAGCAGGAACAAACGTATGAAATTACTCCTCAAAGACGGAACAATATTCGAGGGTAAAAGTTTCGGTGCCGCGTTTGACGCGGCGGGCGAAGTCGTCTTCAACACCGGAATGGTTGGCTATCCGGAGAGCCTCACCGACCCTTCGTATGCCGGACAAATTCTTGTGCTCACCTATCCCCTTGTGGGCAACTATGGCGTGCCCTCCTTCGCTAAAGCTTCGAAGGGCAAGCCCGACTCTCCTTTTGAGTCGAACAAGGTACAGATCGCCGGATTGGTAGTCTCCGAATACTCGGAGAAGTACTCTCACCGTCAGGCCAAACAGTCACTTTCCGAATGGTTGAAAAAGTCTGGCGTACCTGCGATGACAGGCGTCGACACGCGAGCCTTGACTAAGCGCCTCCGTGAACATGGTGTCCTTTTGGGCGAACTCGTACACTCCGGAAAGCCAAAAGGCTTTGTCGATCCGAACGAAGAAAATCTTGTTGCGCGCGTAAACCCGAAGCGAAAGAAAGTATATAAAGGAGGGAAAACTAGGATCATCGCCGTTGACTGCGGCATGAAAGAGAACATCGTACGTTCGCTCGTTGCGCGCGGTGCCACGGTAATCCGCGTGCCGTGGGACTACGATTTCAATAAAGAAAAGTACGACGGCCTTCTCCTATCGAACGGCCCGGGCGACCCGACGATGTGTAGCAAGACGATTGAAAATATTCGAACCGCGATGAAAAAGAATAAGCCGATACTTGGCGTGTGCCTCGGGAATCAACTTCTCGCGCTCGCCGCGGGTGCTTCAACGTACAAACTCAAGTACGGCCACCGCTCTCAAAATCAACCCTGCCTCGATATATCCAGCCGACGGTGTTATATCACCTCACAAAACCACGGATACGCTGTAGACGGAAAGTCGCTTCCCACAGGTTGGGAGGAATGGTTTGTTAATGCGAATGATGGCTCAAACGAAGGCATTCGGCACAAGAGTAAACCATGGCGCTCCGCGCAATTCCATCCCGAAGCCTCGCCGGGGCCGACCGACACCGCGTGGATATTCGACGAATTCATCGCGAGCTTAAAGAAATGATTATGAAGAAACCAAAGAAAGTACTGATACTGGGAAGCGGCGGCTTGAAGATCGGTCAAGCTGGCGAGTTCGACTATTCGGGCTCGCAAGCGATCAAGGCACTCAAAGAAGAAGGCGTGAAGGTCGTCCTAATCAATCCGAACATCGCAACGATACAAACAGACGAAAAATTGGCAGACACGGTCTATTTCCTTCCCCTTACCGAGCACTTTGCGACACAGGTGATCAAGAAAGAGCGACCCGACTCCATACTTCTCAGCTTCGGCGGGCAGACAGCCCTCAACCTAGGCCTTGCGCTCGAGAAAGGCGGAGTCCTGAAAAAATACAAAGTCCGCGTGCTTGGCACTCCTGTTTCCACGATCCGCGACACCGAAGACCGTGACTTCTTCGTCCGGCGGCTCAAAGAGATAGGTGTGTCGACGCCAAGAAGTCACGCGGCATCCAACATCCGTAACGCCCTAAAAGCCGCCGAGGAAATCGGCTATCCTGTGATGGTGCGCGCAGGCTTTGCCCTGGGCGGCGAAGGTTCGGGCGTCGTGCGCGATGCAAAAACGCTCGCTGAGAAACTCAAAGAGGTGTTCCGCTCCACGCCGCAAGTTCTCATCGAAGAGTACGTCGGCGGATGGAAAGAAATCGAGTATGAGGTCGTACGCGATAGGGCCGACAACTGCATCACCGTGTGCAACATGGAAAACATCGACCCGATGGGAATCCACACGGGCGAGAGCATGGTCGTGGCGCCTTCGCAAACACTCACCAACGAGGAATACCATCGCTTGCGCGAGATTGCGATACGGGTGGTGCGTCACCTCGGCGTCGTCGGAGAATGCAACATTCAGTATGCTCTTCATCCCAAGACAGGCGACTACCGCGTCATCGAGGTGAACGCCCGTCTTTCGCGCTCCTCTGCGCTCGCTTCAAAAGCCACGGGCTACCCATTAGCCTTCGTCGCCGCGAAGCTCGCGCTTGGATACACGCTCCCAGAGCTCAAAAACTCCGTGACGCAAACTACGACCGCCTGCTTCGAGCCCGCGCTAGACTACCTTGTACTCAAGCTCCCTCGTTGGGACCTCACAAAATTTGAGCACGCGGCGCCGCGCATCGGCACCGAAATGAAAAGTGTGGGTGAAGTGATGGCAGTAGGTCGCTCGTTCGAGGAGGTGCTGCAAAAAGCGCTGCGCATGCTCGCCACCCCGTTAGATAAAAAATATTTAACAGGGCAAGTCGGCGCCTATCTTGAGGAGATCAAACATCCGACGACGAACAGGCTTTTTGCCATATTTGGTGCGCTTCGAAAAAACGTTTCGGTCAAAAAACTCCACGCGCTTTCCGGCATAGACCCATGGTTCTTGGAAAAGATGAAGAACATCGTCAAATTCGAACAAGCACTGTCAAGGCGACGCCTTGACAGTGCGGCACTGCGCAAGGCCAAACAACTTGGGTTTTCGGATGTTCAGATTGCGACCAGCAAACACTCAACGCCGGATAAGATACGTGCACTGCGCAAAAAATACGGTGTACTTCCGGCCATCAAACAAATCGACACGCTCGCGGGCGAATTTCCCGCAAAAACGAACTACCTCTACCTCACCTACCACGGTGAAGAACACGACGTGGTGCCTGCAAAGCGGAGTGCCGTCGTCCTCGGAAGCGGCCCGTACGCCATCGGCTCGTCGGTGGAATTCGATTGGTCAGGTGTGCAGGCTCTGCAAACTCTCTCGGAGCGGAAATACCAGACCATCATGGTGAACTATAACCCCGAGACGGTCTCGACCGACTACGACATGTCGGACCGGCTCTACTTCGAGGAGCTTTCGCTCGAGCGCGTCCTCGACATCATCGAATTTGAGAGGCCGAAGGGCGTCGTCGTCTCGACCGGCGGTCAGATTCCGAACAATCTCGCGCTGCCACTCCATCGACATGGCGCGCGTATATTCGGCACGCATCCCACGAATATCGACCGCGCGGAAAATCGCCACACGTTCTCAAAACTCTTGGACAAACTCAACGTGGACCAGCCGCCGTGGGCGGAGCTTCGCACGCTTCCCTCTGCGCTCAAAGCGGCAGAGCGAATCGGCTACCCCGTCCTGGTGCGCCCTTCATACGTGCTCTCGGGCGCGGCGATGAGCGTTGCGATAAATCGAGAATCGCTCGCGAAATATCTCAAGCGCGCGACTGACGTTTCGCCCGAGCATCCCGTCGTCATCTCCAAATTCATCGAAAACGCCCGCGAGATAGAAATCGACGGTGTCGCTGCGAAGGGCAAGCTCATGGTCTATGCCATCACCGAACACATTGAGAACGCCGGTACACACTCGGGCGACGCCACTGTCGTGCTTCCGCCCCAGCGCACCTACCTCGAGACCATTCGCCGCGCGAAGGACATCACGAAACAAATCATCAGGAAGCTAAAAATCACGGGACCCTTTAACATCCAATTCATCGCAAAGGACAATCGCCTGCAGGTCATCGAATGTAACGTGCGCGCCAGCCGCTCCTTCCCCTTCGTCTCAAAGGTGACAGGGTACAACTTCATCGATATCGCGACACGCGCGATGCTGGGCGAAAATGTCGCCGGACGCTATCGCACGCTCGACTTGGACCACATCGCCGTAAAATCTCCACAGTTTTCCTATGGCCGGATAAAAGGCGCCGACCCGACCTCGCGGGTGGAAATGGCCTCGACGGGCGAGGTCGCGTGCTTCGGAGATACTTTTGGCGAGGCGCTCCTCAAATCCATGATGGCCGCGGGTTTCAGATTGCCAAAGTCCCGACGCTCCGGTCGGGATCCCGACCGCGCTTCGCGCGCGTCGGGAAATAATATCCTCCTGTCCATCGGAGGCGAAGAGAGCAAACTGAAGCTGCTTGCGTCAGTCGAAACACTGGCGGGCATGGGCTTCAGGATACACGCGACGGAAAATACCGCGGACTTTTTCGCAGAGCACGGTATCACGTGTGACAAGGTATGGAAAATCAGCTCCAAGCGCGAGCCCAGCGTCCTCCATCTTATCGAAAACGGGAAAGTCGATCTCATCGTGAACATCCCGACGCGCGCCTTTGAGCGCGAAAATACCGATGGATTCATGATACGGCGCAAAGCGGTCGACATGAACATTCCCCTGATTACGAACCGCCAGCTCGCCGAAGCGTTCGTCACAGCGCTCGCGGAGCAGCGCGGCAACGGATTGAAAACAAAGTCGTGGGCAGAGTACAGAGCAGTAGTATAAAAAACTAGAGACCCCGGTACGCAACAAAGATACGCCCACACTACGCTCCGGGGTCTCCTACACTGCGTGCGCGCTGCACGCGCGAGATGTATACAACACTATTTGTGTCTTTTCAAGGCCCGCTTCAGGTAGTACCCCGTATGTGACCCATCGGTTTTTGAGACTTCTTCAGGCGTTCCCGTCGCGACGATTTTTCCGCCACCCGCGCCGCCTTCGGGGCCGAGGTCGATGATGTAGTCGGCGCACTTCAAAACGTCGAGATTGTGCTCGATGACGACGACCGTGTTGCCGCGATTGACGAGCGTCTGTAGGATATCGATAAGCTTTTGCACGTCGTCGTAGTGTAGTCCCACGGTCGGCTCGTCGAGGAGGTACATCGTTTTGGTCGTGAGCGGTCGATAGAGCTCGGAGGCGATTTTCACGCGCTGCGCCTCGCCGCCCGAAAGCGTCGTCGCGCTCTGCCCGAGTTCGAGGTAGCCAAGCCCCACGTCGTTCAAAGTTTTCAACCTGTCGGCTATCGCAGGAATATCCTCGAAAAATTTCATTGCCTCCTCCACCGTCATCGTCAGAATATCGTGAATGCTCTTTCCCGACGCACGCGAAGCGCGGTCGGGACCCCGACCTCCTTCGGAGCGTCGGGGTTTCTGGCTTCCCTTAATCTTCACCTCAAGCGTCTCTTTCATGAACCGCTTGCCGTTGCATACATCGCATGTCACGTACACCGTAGGCAAAAAGTGCATCTCCACGGCCACAAGGCCGTTTCCCTGACACGCCTCGCAGCGGCCGCCCTTCACGTTGAAGGAGAATCGTCCCGGCCCCCAGCCGCGCGCACGCGCCTCTTCGCTCATCGCGAACATATCTCGGATGTGCGTCCACGCGCCCGTATAGGTAGCAGGATTGCTGCGCGGCGTGCGGCCTATCGGCGACTGATCGATGAGGATAGATCGGCTGATGTATTCGGTGCCAGTGAATTCTTTTACGTTGTAGAGCTTTGCCGTGCGATAGCGCTTGTCGAATCGTGCTTGAAGATTCCTGTGCAAAATTTCATAGAGTAAGGTTGACTTTCCAGAGCCGGAGATTCCTGTAACCGCGATGAGTTTCGTAAGCGGCACATCAATGTTGAGCTTGTCAATATTAAATTTCGACGCGCCACGAATCTTGAGCTTTCCCCTATCGGCTGTCCGCCTCTTTTCGGGCATTGGTATTTCTGTTTCCTCGCGAAGATACGCAAGGGTACGCGAGCCGGATTTGTTGGTTTTTGCAGTGAGCAGATCCTCAAGCCAGCCAGACGTAACAATCGCTCCGCCGTGCGTCCCCGCGCCCGGTCCGAGATCAATAATAAAATCAGATGCGAAAATAGTGTCTTCGTCGTGCTCGACGACCAAGACCGTGTTCCCGAGATCGCGTAGGTGCTTTAGCGTTTTAATCAGGCGATCGTTGTCCCGCTGGTGAAGCCCAATCGTCGGCTCGTCCAGCACATAGAGGGCACCTACAAGCCCGCTTCCGAGCTGGCTTGCGAGCCTAATGCGCTGGGCTTCGCCGCCGGATAAGGTATTCGCCTTCCTGTCTAGCGTGAGATACTCGATGCCGACGTTCAGCATGAATTGCAGCCGACTCGTTATTTCTTTGATCACGACACGTGAAATTTCCTCTTCTTTTTTCGTAAGCCTGAGTGAATCAAAGAATTTCACTGCACTCTCAATCGACATTGAGGCTAGCCCAACGATATTTACCCCAAATGAACGACTTCGTAAGTCGTTCATGTTCGACTTACGAAGTCGTTCATTAACAGCGCCGAGGAACACATTCAGTGCCTCCGGCCGCAAACGCATGCCGTTGCATACGTCGCACGGCTCGTCGCCAAAGAAATACTTGGTGCCGAGTCCTTTGCATTCCGGACACGCGCCGTATGGCGAGTTGAACGAGAAGAGCCGCGGTTCGATCTCGGGAAACGAAAATCCGTCGTACGGACACATGAACTTCGCGGAGACAACGTGCTCTTCTCCGTCCGGAGCGATTATCTTCGCAAGCCCTTCTGATTCGTGGAGTGCACGCTCAATGGCCTCGCTCACGCGCTCTTGCGTCCCCTTCGGGTCATCCGTAAACTCCGAAACGAATATCTCATCTACCACGACGTCGATTGAGTGCTTGAAATGCTTCTTGAGCTCGATGCGCTCCCGCAGTGATTTCTCCTGCCCGTCCACGGCCACGCGCTCGTAACCTTTGTTCAAAAGATCGTAGAGAAGTTGGTAGTACTCGCCCTTGCGACCGACGACGACCGGAGAACTGATCCGAATTTTCGCCTTCGAAACTCCTTTCGTTAAGGTCCGACCTTTGGGACTCTTCAAGGTCGGACCTTGGGACTTTCGGACGCTCTCGACTATTCCAAGCACGGTCTCAAGAATTTCCTCATTCGAGAGTTTGCGCACCTCGCGGCCGCACTCCAGACAGTGCGCTTTGCCGATGCGCGCGTACAAGACGCGCAAATAGTCGTATATCTCGGTAATCGTTGCGACCGTCGAGCGCGGGTTGTTGGAGCGACTCTTTTGATCGATAGAGATGGCGGGCGAGAGGCCGGAAATCTCGTCAACATCGGGCTTTTGCATCTGGCGCAGGAACTGCCGCGCGTACGCCGAGAGCGACTCCACGTAGCGCCGCTGACCTTCCGCGAATATCGTATCGAATGCCAAAGACGACTTCCCCGAGCCGGAGAGTCCCGTAAACACAATCATCTTATTGCGCGGTATCTCCACAGTGATGTTTTTGAGATTATGTGTTCTCGCACCTTTTACGATGATTTTATCTTCCATACAAATGGTTCCGACCCCCGCTTTGCGCTAGGGGTTGGTACGAACGAATATAACATATCCAGTGCAAACTTGCGTGATTTTCATAAATATGTCATGGTGCGCTTGGCGCTCCGTGGACCACTGTCTGCAAGTCTCAACCGAGCCGAACAGGTCGGCACGGTGGCACCAGGGAGAGCACAATGGCAGACGAAGCCCGAATGCGAGCTGACCGAGAGAATCCGCTACGCCTCGAGATTACGACAGGTTTCGTCGTGATTGAGAAGCGGGGGCAGCACGGCGACGAGCTGGTGCGGATAGAGCTGAGAGTCGATGAACAAGAAATTGTCATCGACGCACGCAGCCAGTACGGCGAGGTCAACTATGACTCTCGCCGGAACAACTCGGGAATCCTTGTCGTTTCTTGCTACCGTCACGGGTAGTATGAGACGACGATTGGGCGCGGCACCACCGCGCCCTACTTTTTTAGAACACTCAACCCTCCGAAATCGGCTTCTCGGATTTCTTTGTAGAGTTTGTTCGGGACGAGCATGGGTTTGCCGTCACGCTCGACGACATAGTAGGCGAAGCCGCGCATTTGTTTGACGAGCTCGTAATCCGCATGGCCGGGCATTGAGGCGCTGTCGCCTGCGCCTTCCACTGGGCTGTCGTCGGCTGTGACGAGCCATGTGTTGCCCGTATTGACCACAAGATGCCCGTAGCCTGCGGGCATATAGATCGAGCTGACAGCTTTTCCGCCGTAGGCGGATCCGCCTCCGGCGGATACTCGAATTGCCTTGAATTCCTCGACACGATCCGGCACAGACTTGCCATTATCCTCGACAAGCTTCTGCAAGAGCGCAATGCCTTCTCCTTGGATTACCCAATACGTCTCGTCGAGTTTCCCGACGTGGTAGTGCCCATAGGTCTTGATGTATTCACCACCGACAGTTCCCGATTCCCACACCGTGATATTTCGCTTTTTCGAGCCACCTCGGATCATGTAGTAGTGGATAGCCGGTCCCGGCGCATCGGGACTCATCAAGACCTCCTTCATCTTCTCGTGCGTGCGTGCCGCATATGGTTCGAACATATTTTTACAATACCACAGCTTCTTCTTGGAGTTCTATGCCAAACTGTTTACGGACAGCGTCTTTTATCTTCTGCGCGAGCGCGAGAACATCTTTTGCACTCGCTTTCCCGTCGTTCTTGAGGTAGTTGGGGTGCTGGCCGCTTGCGACAGCGTCACCCACACGCGCGCCCTTCAGGCCGACTTTCTCGATGAGCCAGCCTGCCGGCACTCTGCCCTCGCGGGCAGGCGCTCCCTTCTCGCGTTCGAACAACTCTTGAATGGCGCGCGGCACAACCGGATTCACAAAAAACGAGCCCGCCGCGCGCACGTTCTGGATGTGCCGCCTCTCGCGCTCCGCGATCGTCTCCTCAGTGAACCGCACGCTCGCCGCAGGGTCAGCCTTTGCCAATTTCACTCGTACGCGCGTGATGATCCACTGCGGATCTCGCTTGAAGAAGCTGTCGCGATAGGCAAAGCCGATGTCGCGATTTACGAAATCCCGATATTCTCCGCTCTGGGAACTTAGAGCACGAACAGAGATTACAAAATCTTTTATCTCCGGCCCGAACGCCCCGGCGTTGCCGCGCACAGCGCCACCCATGGTGCCGGGAATACCAGCTAATTTTTCCCAACCGCCCAAGCCCCGCTTCGTCGCCTCTCGTACTAGCGTGAGCAAATTGCATCCAGCATCAGCTGATAGCTGCGTTCCTGAGAAAGAAAACGAGTTGCTGGTGATGTTAATAACGAGCGCGTCTAAGCCTTCGTCTGGCACCAAGACATTGCTCTTACCCGCGAGAACCACGAAACGCAGGCCGCGCTCGCGTGCCCACGCGAGCGCGGCGCGAATCTCGTCCTCCGTTCGCACGTCAACAAAATATCGCGCCGGGCCACCAATGCCGAAAGTGGTCAGCGGTGCGATCTGGACATGTTCTTTTATTGTAAGCATGTCTCATTCTATCCTTTCTTCTCAAGCTCGCGGAGCTCATCGCGCAACAAAACGGCGGTCTCGAAGTCGAGGCGGTTGGCAGCCTCGTGCATTTGGCGGCGCTTTTCTTTGACGAGTTTTGCCGTGTCGCCGCCGAAGGCACTGGTGTCCATCTGAACGAGCTCGCTGACAGCGCGCTTTCGGGAGCGCTCGATGTCGCCCGTGATATCGTGAATGCGTTTCTGGATAGTTTTTGGCGTAATCTTGTGTTTCATGTTGTACGCAACTTGAATTTTGCGCCGGCGATCTGTCTCTCCTATCGCCCGCTCCATCGAGCCGGTCATCTGGTCCGCATAGAGGATAACGCGTCCCAAGACGTTCCGCGCCGCCCGCCCGATGGTTTGGATAAGAGAGACTTCGGAGCGCAGAAATCCTTCCTTATCAGCATCGAGAATGCCCACGAGCTCCACTTCCGGCAAATCGAGACCCTCACGTAAAAGATTGACACCCACCAAGACATCGAATCCGCCAGCTGGCGGACCCTTGCGGAAATCCCGCAGTATCTCAATGCGCTCGATTGTCTTCACGTCGCTGTGCACGTAGCGCGCCTTCACGCCGCGCTCTGCGAGAAACTGCGCGAGATCCTCCGCCATTTTCTTCGTCAGGACCGTGACCATCGAGCGGCCTCCGCGCTTTGTCACCTCTTCGGCTTCCGCGATGAAATCTTTGACCTGCCCCAGATATGAACGACTTCGTAAGTCGTTCATTAAGTCGTTCATGTTCGACTTCGTAAGTCGTTCATCTGAGATGATGGGGCGCACGATTACTTCTGGGTCTACGAGGCCGGTGGGGCGAATAATTTGTTGGATGACCCCCGACGTTTCAGTCGGGGCCCCGACCTCGCTTCGCGAGCGTCGGGGCTGCTTATCCGGCGTGCCGCTCCGATTGAGTTCGTATGCAGCCGGAGTCGCAGATGTGTAGATTGTTTGCCCGGTTCGCTCCACAAATTCCTCAAAAGTAAGCGGCCGATTGTCCACAGCCGAGGGAAGCCGGAAGCCGTGCTCTACGAGAGTTTCCTTGCGTGAACGGTCTCCCGCGTACATGCCGCCGATCTGCGGGACGGTGACATGAGACTCATCAATAATCGTTAAGAAGTCGGGAACCATCTCTAATCCTCGACATACTTGGCAAGGTAAGACCTTGCCACGTAATGGCAAGGTCTTACCTTGACATGATGAACAAGATCTCATGGGAAAGTACGACAAGAGCGTATACGGTGGCTTGCCGGGCGCGCGCCTGTCGAAGTGCCGCGAGTAGTTCTCTATGCCGCTGCAAAATCCAAACTCACGAATCATCGCAATGTCCTGCCGCGTGCGGCGCTTTAGGCGCTCGGCTTCGAGGATCTTTCCGGCAGCGTTCAGAAATTTCAACCGCTCCGCAAGTTCTTGCTCGATGTCTGCAAGTGCCGCATCTTGCACGTCTTTCGGCGTCACGTAGTGCTTTGCCGGAAATATGAATACGGCCTTTTGTTCGCCTTCAATTTCTCGCGTGACCGCGTCTATTTCCTCTATCTTCGCCACCTTGCCTCCCGAGAGATCGATGCGATAGATAATGCGCTCGTTAGCGGGCATCGCCTCGACACCCGCGCCGAGAGCGCGGAATGTTCCCGGTGATAAATCTCCCGTCGTTCGCTCGAAGTACAGACTCACGAGCTTTCGCGTGAGCTCGGCGCGGGTAAGTTTCTGACCCTTCGTGAGTTTGAGATTCACTTTCTCATATTCAAGCGGACTTCCAAGACCGTAAATACACGAGACAGAGGCCACTACGATAACGTCCTGCCGCGTGAGAAGCGCCTGCGTCGCCGCGTGACGCAGGCGCTCGATATCCTCGTTTATCTGGGCTTCCTTCTCAATATAGGTATCGGTGATGGGAACGTAGGCCTCCGGCTGATAATAATCGTAATACGAGACGAAGTAGTGCACCGCGCTTTTCGGAAAAAACTCCCGATACTCGGCGGCGAGCTGCGCCGCGAGCGTTTTGTTGTGCGCGATCACGAGCGCGGGTTTGCCCCACTTCGCGATAACGTTCGCCATCGTGAAGGTCTTCCCCGAACCGGTCACACCGAGAAGTGTCTGGTCGCGCTTGCCC
>MFLZ01000008.1:11983-16262 GCA_001781685.1 Candidatus Kaiserbacteria bacterium RIFCSPLOWO2_01_FULL_54_13 | reverse complement strand
AGCCCTTCAAGAAGCGCTTCAATTGCCTCCGGCTGGTCGCCAGCAGGTTTGTATTCTGACTTGAGTTTAAAAACACTCACCCCGTTAGAAATAGCTCGCCCTGAAGGCCCTTGGGGCGCGCTAGCGCGGGCGCGATTTCTAATGGGACTCATCCGGCTACTCTATCAAGAAAGCACGAGGACGGACACGTTTTTCTTGCCGCGCTTCAAGAGTGCGAGGCTGTTGTGGAAATCTTCCGCCGCGAGCGCGCGCTTCTCGTCGGTAACAACTTCCCCGTTTAAACTCACCGCTTTGTCTTCGACAAACTGCCGTGCTTCCCTCTTGGAACCTGCAAGCTTCGCAGCGACGAGCGCATCCGCGATGGAAGTGCCGGTCTCCACTCCGCACGAAGGCGCAGCCTCGCGGAGCATCGCAGATTCTTCTTGAGAAAGTCCCGCAATGCCTCCCACGCCAAAGAGCACCTGCGAAACTTTCTCTGAGCTCGCAGCTTGCTCCGCGCCATGCACAAGGCTCGTTACTTCGAGCGCGAGAATCTGCTGTGCATGTCTCTCCTTGGGATCACGCCGGTGCAACTCGAGTGCGGCCGCGATTTCCATCTTCGAAAGCAGCGTCATCTTGAGAAGATACTCTTCGAGATTTTCGTCTTCGGTGTTGAACCAAAACTGATAGAACTGGTACGGTGTCGTCTTCGCGGGATCTAGCCAGACAGTGCCGCTTTCGCTCTTTCCGAATTTCTTGCCGGTCGCTTTATTGACGAGCAAGGGCCACGTGAAGGCGTAGACGACCTCGCCGGTCTTGCGCCGGATGAAATCGACGCCTGAGACGATGTTCCCCCACTGATCCGAGCCGCCTACTTGCACGTCGCAGGCGTATTTTTCGTGAAGATGCAGGTAATCGTACGCCTGCAAGAGCGCGTACGAGAACTCGGTGTACGAAATTCCCTCGTCGGGATTCTTGATGCGCTCTTTTATGAAATCGCGCTGGAGCATCGCGTTCACCGTAAAGTGTTTGCCGACGTCGCGCAGAAACTCGATGGCACCGAGCCTTTCGAGCCACTCGGCGTTGTTGACGAGCGTGAAGTCCGCTCCCGCAAAGAGATTCGTCGCCTGTGCCGCTATCGCCTCGCCATTTGCGCGGACGGTCTCGGCGTCCAAGAGATTGCGCTCGGTCGAGCGTCCGCCGGGATCGCCTATCATCCCCGTGCCGCCGCCAATGACGAGAATGACCTTGTGCCCGTCTTCGAGAAAGCGACGGAGTACGAGGAACGCTTGAAGCTGTCCTACCTGCAAAGAGTCGGCAGATGGATCGATGCCGAGATACACCGTGCGCTTTCCGCCAGCTGGCGGATCAGTGATTTCTTGGAGTTTGTCAGACGAAAACTGGTACACGTAGCCGCGCTCCTTAAGTGTTGACGAGAGTTTGGCCATGCGAAAAATATAACATGCCCAGAGAAAAAGGGATGCGGCCGGTCGCCTTAGACCGGCCGCCACTTGTTTCAGGCAGCCTGAAGCTCCTTCTGGACCGCCCGCGCAAACAGTTTCCGTTCATGGCGAAACAGAAACCTGTCTGGCAGAACGAGCAGACCATTCGGGAATCGCTCGATCACGCGTATCGACATTCCGACAGCGCGTTGAGCGATGCCTTCCATGACGGGATCGGGCGGGAAGACACTATCCCGATTCGACTCAAACGCGAGTCGATATGGGCTCGAGGCAACATCAGGTTCGATGGGTACGAACCTAACTCTTCTTTTTTTTGTAGACATGTTGCACCTCGCTCCCTCCAGCCTGCCAAACAGCAAAGCACCGCTCACAAACGCGTCAAGCGACGATGTGGATTGACGGTGGATATAAAAAAGGGCGGCAGAGCCGCCCCAGATAGCAGAAAAATAGCCTGAAAAAATACGCGTGTCCCGGACAAAGTGATGTAAAGCCGGGACACGCGGCGCGGTAGTTCCTCTACCTAGGGACTTAGGGGGGGTCGGTAGAGGTTCCCGTCTTGGACCGCGCTCCATTGGAGACTATACCAGCTCCCTCTATTCGACTCTATCTCTCCGACCTTGCTCTCTTCTCCGCACCTCGCCCTCGTCCATCCCAAAATGATGCGCGAATTCGTGCCAAATCGTCTCTGCAACAACACTTCTTACTGCGTCATGGAATATCGGGAGCTCGTAACTCCCGATATTATCAAAAGCAGCTTCTTCAATGGGCATCTGATACAGCGTAATGGTGTCTGGCATCGTGGGGCCCACGCCATAGTGCTCGCCACGCGCGGAGAGCGGAATGCCGTGGTAATACCCGAGAAGAGTTTCGTTCCTGCGCAAACCTTCACGCTTTCGCACTTCCTTCGACGGCTCGTCCTCGACGAGAAGCGCCACGTTCTTTATCTTCTCCCGCACCCACTGCGGGAGGCGCTCAAACCCTTCGGCGACAAGTTTTTCAAATGCTTCTTTGGATAGGGTCATCGTGTTTCGTAACTTTCCCTTCTGCATCCCAGTTCCACCACTTGCGCCTGAAAAGGGGCATAACAACCGTAAACGTTGTAACCACGACAACCGGTGTGGCGGCGCGGATCCACGGATCCCGCTCACCCACCAACCATAAGTATGTCCACGCTGCAGCGTAAGCAAGAATGCCAGATAAACTTATGCGTATCCAGCTCGCCTCCCACATTCTCGCCTTTTTTCTCCGCTCTACAGCAAATTGCTTAGCTTTGTCCAAACGAGCCTCAACTTCTTGGAGCTTTAGTTCGAGCACCTGAACCTTCTGTTCGATTGGCTCCATTGCCATAAGCATACCTCACTCCGCTCCAACGCGAAGTAGCTCTGCAAAACGCTTTCGCACCTTCTGGATTTTCGGCTCGATGACGAGCTGACAGTAGGGAGCGCTTGTATTCGTCTTGTAGTAGTTCTGATGATAGTCCTCTGCCTTGTAGAATTCGCCAGCTGGCGAATCAAAGGGAACGAGATCCGTCACGACGCGCGTGCCATCCTTTAGGCTTTCATTGATTTCTTTGATTTTCTTTTCGGCCTGCTTCTTCTCTTCTTCAGTCTGGTAGAAAATAATAGAGCGATACTGCTCTCCTACGTCCGCTCCTTGTCGATTCGGCGTCGTCGGATCGTGCGAGCCGAAGAACACAGTGAGGAGATCGTCGTAAGAAATTATAGAGGGGTCGTACGTGATACGAATCACTTCGGCATATCCCGTTGTTCCCGTACTGACTTCTTCATACGTTGGTGGCCGCCCTGCCCCGTTAGAGGCCCGGCTTTCGCCGTTAGAAGCCCCTGACTTCTTGCCTCTAACGGGGCGAGCGTAGCCCGATTCAACTTTCTCGACACCCTTCAGCATCTGGAACACCGCCTCCGTGCACCAGAAACATCCGCCTCCAAATACCGCTGTTTTCGACATTACGATATCATATCAATCCCCAGCTAAATATGGATACGCCATATCCATCTCTGCCCTACAGGAACTGTGTCAAACGTGGGAATTAAATCTCATTCCACTTGCTTTTCGCGTTAAGCAGCGAGGAAGCATGTGCACCATACCCTTCTATTGCTTCTTTGCCTATGCGGAGAACACTTGAAAATTCAGTCTGCAAATCTTGAGGGTTCATCACCCCCAGCTCTGCTTGCTTGTTTCTGTATCCCTCATTGAGCGCTGTAAAAGCATGGTAGAACCGAGCGGCTTCGAAAGCTTGCGCCAGCATCATCCTCCGATAACGCTCGCTTTCATCCGAACCCTCCCTTGCCGCCGCAAGAACGCTCTTAAAAGTGCCCTCGGGCAGGAAATATCCCCATGCCTCATTGTGGAGCTTTGCGTAGAACTGCTCGTACTCTTTTGCCTTGGCTTCGTATCGAGTACGCAATTCTTCAATGCCTTCGTTTGAGGGAGCTGTACGATCAGCAGTCTTTCGTTTTCCGACTGGTTCCAATTGCATATATTGAGAAATTTAATCCAATAATGTTTACATCTTAACAGCCTTTCGAATGCCAACAAGCTAGACTTACCGCGGACGCAAAAGCGGAAAGAGCTGCGCTTCGTGGGCGGATTTGTTCTCAAGGAACGCAAAGAGGCGCTCGGAGACGCCGAAGCCGAAAGCCGGAGGCATGCCGTATTCCATCGCGCGTACGTAGTCGAGGTCCAGCCGCTGTGCCTCCTCATCGCCCTTGTCGCGAAGCTTCTGCTGCTCTTCAAGCCGCGCGCGCTGGTCTATCGGATCATTGAGCTCGCTGAATCCCTTCCCTGCCTCGGAGCCCGCAAGAATAATTTGAACTCGT
>MFLZ01000008.1:0-11953 GCA_001781685.1 Candidatus Kaiserbacteria bacterium RIFCSPLOWO2_01_FULL_54_13 | reverse complement strand
TCAATCCCATATTCCTTCTTGATAAGCGCCCCGAAATCCACGATCGGCCACTCCTCTGCAAAGTCCACGTTGTGCCCGTGTATCTCAAAAGAATACTTTCCATACACTTCCTTGACGACGTGCCGATACAGCTCCTGCACGAACTTCATGCCCTCTCGCATGTCGCTGTACGCTTCATACGACTCGAGAAATACGAAATCCTGCAGGTGCTCGCGCGATTGGCCTTCGTTGCGGAATACGCGGCCAATCTCAAAGACTTTCGGAAACCCGGCAACGAGCAAGCGCTTGTGCCAGAGTTCAAGCGAAATGCGCAGGTATACGTCGATACCGAGGGCGTTGTGATGCGTGACGAAGGGGCGCGCATCGGCTCCTCCGGGAATATTTTCAAGCACCGGCGACTCCACCTCAAGAAAGCCGCGCGCGACATAAAAATCCCGGACCACCTGCCAAAACTTGGCGCGGCGCTCGAACATCGCGCGTGTATCTTTGTTCAAAAGAATGTCGAGATACCTCTCGCGCAACACTTTTTCCTCGTCCTTGAGCCCAAACCATTCGTCGGGTATTGGAAGAAGCGACTTCGCGAGCATCTTCCACGACGAAACCTTTAGAGACTCTTGTCCCCGCTTTGTCTTGAATGCCGTGCCAGAAAACTCTATAAAATCTCCCGCGTCGGCCGCTCTCTCGAACAACTCGACATCCGCCCCGGCATCAGCCTGTAAGACCACCTGCACCCGTCCCGTCCCGTCGAAAATATCCGCAAAAATAATTCCCCCCTGCCCGCGGATAGTCATTGCGCGTCCCGCAATTGTCGCGGTCTTACCACCTTTTTCCCGCTTCGCAAAATCAAAGAGAAAACTCTCAATCGATGTATCCCGCGCGGAGCGCGCCGGATATGGCTCCATCCCGGCCTTTTTGAGTATCTCGAGCTTTTTTACCCGCTCGGCGCGAATGTCAGCTTCGCTCATCCCGTTTAGAGGCAGGAAGCGATGCTTCCCGCACTTGGTTTAGTGCCAATAATCGACCTTGTCCGCCCTCGATGTATGTGTTGCATATGCTGAGTTTATCTTCCGCAGCCTCTAACGGGACTCATGAAAGAATACTATCACGGCCTCATGACACAGTTTGAGAACGTTACAACGTTGCTTTCTTCAACAGATGCGCCGTAATCTCTGGTGTGAAAAACGAAACTCTCGTCCGTGTTCGCGTATGTTACCCCGGCCGAAGCGTCGGGGCTCGTCCCGCTCTCGGCAGGAGCAAAGACCTCAGGCAAACTGAGCTGCCGACCGTCCGAGAGCGCGAGATGCACCTTGCCTTCGAAAAACCCCGCTTTCAGCGCCTTGTCGCTCTCACACTCAAAGAGTGTGCCCGGGCGCCCCGCGAGAGAATCGGGAACTACAGGGTTCGTCTCGCTCACAGATTGAGTGCTCGTGCTTCTGCCAAAGCTCCACAAGAACTCAGGAACCGTGACAGTAACGTCGGGGCCGTAGAGAAGGTACGCTACCAAACCTGCGGCCGAGAAAAGGTAGCCGATAATTAGTACCGCCACCGTGACGTGCCAAACGTTGATCTTCATCCCATCTATCCTAGCATCAATTCGATTGCGTGCGCTTCTTCAAGATGTTGGGCCTATGCGTGCGGAAGATACGTTATGAGAGAGCCCATGAGAACGATGCCAATCGCGAAGTAGGCGACGTGCCGCGCATAGTGCTTGGATTCGATCGACGTGCTGATTGAGTGTGGAATGAGATCGTTAAAAACAATGACGAGATACGACCCTACAGAAAGGCCAAGAAGCGGGACTTCGAGCGCTTCAAATCGCTCCAAGAGGAAATACGCGCCGAGCGCGCCGACGAGGACGGTGCTCGATGTAATGAAGTTCAAAATGAGTGCCGTGCGAACGGAAAGACCCGCCTCCCGATATACGAAGAACTCCGATATCTCCTGTAGCATCTCATGCACCGCGATACTTACAGTGCTAGCAATGCCGAGGAGTGGAGAGGCAGCAAACGAGACGACGATGACAGCACCGTCGCCGACATTGTGTAGGGCATCGCTTGTGAGCACGCGATTCACATCAATTCTTGAGTGCGGATGATCACCTTTGTCGTGATGATGGTGAAACTGCGGGATGTAGCGGAAAGCGACGAGGACAACGACAGCGCCAATCGCGATCCACGGCAATCCTCCCGAAAGCGAACCTGCGTGCTCGACGATTTCCTGCGAAAGATTCCACGCAATGACCAAGAGGACGCCCGCCGCGAAGCTAACGAAAAAGTGCATATTGCGCTCAACGAGCGCGCCCACGCCCCGCCACGTGAGGAGCTTTCCCGAGAGTGAGACGAGCATGACGAGAACGGAGGCGGACAGCACTTCGAATAACATACGTGGTACGCGGGGTATAATATCACCAATGTCCGAGAAGAAGTTACACAACGTCCGCTACGCGCTAAACGGCGTCAAAATCGCATGGCAGGAGGAGTTCAGCTTCAGAATCGAGATCCTTGCGACCCTCCTCGTGCTCCTCTTGGGATGGTTTTTCGAGATCTCGCGGACGGAATGGCTCTTCGTGGTTTTCATGATTAGCCTCGTACTTTCGGCCGAAGTATTCAACACCGCGCTTGAAGAGCTGTGTGACAAGTTCAAATCCGACCCCGATCCGCACATCGCAAAGATCAAAGACCTCGCAGCGGCGGCTGTGCTCATCGCCGCAATTGCGGCGTTCGTAATTGGAGCAACCATCTTCGTCCCGTATTTTCGTGCGCTGCTATGAGTGGAATCGACACCTACGTGCTCGAGGCGCTCTACACGCTGCGAGACCCAAGTATCGTGCAGTTTTTTATCGGGATAACAGAGCTCGGCAGCACCCTCGCAATCGGCGGCGTTGCCCTCGCACTGGGACTCTATCTTCTTTTTCGCGAACAACTCTCATACTTCGCGGGACTTTGCGTGTCTGTCATGGGGACGACGGTGACAGTATTTATACTCAAAGAGTTCATCGAGCGCGCGAGGCCGGATACACTCTATCAAGCGTACCTCGAGACGAGCTTCGCGTTTCCGAGTGGGCACGCAGCGCTCTCGCTTGCGCTCTATGGCTTCATCGCGTACCTCGCGTGGAAAAATCTCTCACAGACGCGCAGCGTCGTCGTTCCACTCCTCGCAGCGCTTCTGGTAGGACTCGTCGGATTCAGCCGTCTTTACCTCGGGCTACACGTTGTGAGCGACGTGCTCGCGGGATACGCAGTCGGAGTGATATTCCTTGCGCTCGGCATTTGGATCTCCGAGCGCCTTAAGCGCCACCCATTTTGGTCTTGATGCTTGAATTGATGCGCCTACACTTTCTTGAAGAACGCAAAAGAGAATTCCAGTGACTCGTTTTGGACAACCCATCGGTAGAGCGCGGGACTAAGGAGCGTTGCAAAGACGACCGTGCCCAAGACGTGCATGAGCGTGAAGGGGATTTGCCCTGCGAACGCAACCGCGAGCGGCTGGCTGTTGAAAACGGGGCCGATCAGCATCGTCACAGCGTCATAGAGAATCGTGCCGGGAACGCCAAAAATCAGAAAGTTTCTTACGCTCGCGTCGCGGTTTTTGAAAAAATAGTGCGCACCGACGCCGAGGAGTCCGTAGCACATGGCCGTAACCCACGTCCAACTCCCCCATCCGCTCGTCATTGCGTCAAACGCGACAATACCTAGAAAGCCAAAGAGAAAACTGCCGAGCGGGCCGTAGCGCTTCGAAAATGGCATCACGGTCGCCAAGATCGGCTCGAAATTCGGCGGACGGAAGGGAATAAGGCGGAAGAGAAACACGGCGGTCCAGCCGATTACAAATTTGAGTGAGCCGGAAGGAATACGTATCTGCATGGACGGTGGAGTATATCACGGGTACGGCCTCGCCCGAGGGCGGGGCCGTGCTGTGGATTTTGCTGCGTGAAAGGAGCGACTAATCGTCTCGTGGTTACTATTTCAGCCTAGGCTGAAGTTGTCACCATTTTATCCGAGATGCGCATGGTCGTTCCAGACCTTGAGTTGCCAGAGTGTGGGCAACCTGCCGACCGCCTTATTCGATGGTGCGCCATGTGTCAGCACGGTAAGTCCTGTGTTTTCCATGAGATCGAGCCCGCGAATAACACCCTGACACTCTTCCGCTGTTAGTTCGTTTCCAAACACAGCCGCCGCAGCAATAATCCACATGAAGAAACCGTGCGTTATCACAAGTATATTCTCCTCACCCCTCTCCTCGAGGTACGCGAGAGCAGAGAGTGCCCTCGTCTTCAAGTCATCGAAATTCTCACCGTCTTCGAATCGATACCCCGCAACAGTAAAATTCCCGTGATAGTCCTTGATCGCTTCCAATATCTCAGAGCTGTTCACTTCTTTTCCCAGCAACCGTGAGGCTTGCAATCCTTCCACAAAGAACTTGGAGGACTCCGATTTCACGCCCAATCTCTCGGCAACAATGGTAGCGGTTTGCTGCGCGCGTTTTAATGTACTTGCAACAATCAACTCTATGGGAAGTGCAGAGGCGCGTTCTGCTATCTCCTCCGCTTGTTTTGTACGGCGCTCGGACAGCGGCGTATCCAACTCGTTGAACCGTCCGGCGGCGTTATGCACGCTCTCTCCATGCCGGACGAAGTAAACAGTTTTCATGTCTACAAAACAAATTTGCCGTCTTTGTAGATAATCTTCTTCGAGCCGTCCTTGAGATGCGCGGTCACAGTGCGGCGCGTAGTTGAGATCATGTCGGTATGCACCGAAGAGTCGTTGAAGCCGAGACGTTTCGCCTCCTTATCGGTAAGCTTGCTGACGTCGCCCGCGTAGGTGTCGCGATAGCTCATTCCGAGGGCGAGGTGCGTGTTGCCATACGGGCCGCCCATATTCTCGTCAAAGAGCGTCTCTGCCATGAACTTCGTGATGCGCGAATGACGTTTGTCAGTCAGCGAGTATTCACCTATTTTGTCCGCGCCTTTCGTCGCAATCATTTGCTTCAATAGTTTCTCGTTCGTTTTTGCCGATGACTTTACGACGTGTCCTTTTTTGAACCAGAGCTGGATACCAGTAATCTTGTTGCTGTAGCGATAGAGCGGCTGATTGAAGCGAATCCACCCTTCCGTACCGCGCCAATCGGGTGAGGTGAAAATCTCAAAGCTCGGAATGTTCCTGCCGGAGCCTGCGTGCCACGCGCGTTTTTCACCGAGCGTGTACCAGATGTCCATGTCGGGACCCTTTGCGTGCAACCTTTCGATTTTAGGCGAGAGCTTGTTCAAACGACTGCGATACTTTTCGATGTCGCGATACACGCTCTTCCACTTCGCAATCGGATTCCTCTCATCGAGAAAACACGCCTTGATTATCTGTTTCCAATACGCCTTCTCCGAAAGCCCGGCTTCCTTCGCCATCGCCGGAGTGCCGTAGAGCGCGATAGTCCACGTGAATATCCCCTTCCACTCCTTCTCGTGCCGCCAATCCATAAATGGCTTGAGGGCAACCCCGCGCGACATGATTTTTTTCGGATCGATGCCCTTGAGGGCATGCGGGTCTTTCTCGGCGAGGAGGAAAACAGAGTGGTCCATCTGCTCGACGAGACCTTTCAAATATTTCTCGGGGAAAAAATTGATCTGCTGCGGCTTGGCGTGCTCATAGAAATAGCGCGAGACGCTGATGTTGCGGCGTTTGTCCCCCTTCTCGTCGTCAGGGCCGTAGTGCGAGAGAACGTGCCCTCCGGCGTCGACTACGGCATTACACACCGCGAGAAAAAGTGGCTTCGTCGATTCCGAACCCGATACCCGCACGACATCACCCTTCTTGATCCCCTTTCCCCCACCGAGCGCGAAATTGACTAAAACATCCGCGTACTTTTTGAGGATCTTGTCAGATGGTCTGTACATATTGTGCAAGCCTAACCGCCACAATGAAATTTGTCTAGAAAAACGAGAGGGTCCGCGCTTTAGCGCGGACCCTCGAATTGTCCCTTCGAGATGCCCAGAACAGCCTCACGATGCACTTCTGGCTTCCGCAAACAGCTTGCGCGTGCGTTCGGCTTGCTCCCATGCCGGTGCTTCGATATCCACAATCGCCTGTACCAACTTGATGAGCTTGTCCGTCGGCTCCCACGTTGTTTTCGACGGGTCGTCGGCCTTGGTTTTCGTGACATAGCCATTTGCCTCGGCCGACTTGAGCGTTATTGCCGCGCTCCTGCCGTGCTTGAAGTTGCCAGCGATGAGAAAGTCGGCCGCCGAGATACGCGGACTGCCAAGATGATATTGGCAGTACACGCCAAGAAATGCCGCCAGCGCGCGAGTGTCGGCGTGTTCCTGAAGGGCATTCTGGAGCTTTCCGACAATCGCGACGTCGCGGTCTCGTACGTCAGACATGTGCGTATCGGCAGTCTCGCTGCCGCTCCCTAGTGAAAGATCTGTGGCAAGACTATGCCACAGGCCCTAAAACGCTACAAGCTGACTACGAGAGAAGTTTTTCGAGTTTGTTGAAGCTCGAAGACCAGCCTTGGTTGTGCATTTCCTTCTCTTTCTCGTCCGCAAACCCCTCGTGCGTCATCGTCATCTCGGTCTTATCACCGACCGCTTTGAACTCAACAGCGACCAGCGTTTCTGCGCCCCATTTCTCCCCGTGCTGCCACTGCCATGTGAAAACGAGTTTCGTCGGCGGCTGAACTGTCTTGAACACGCCGCGCAGAGGGTGTGTGTCGCCGTTCGGCACCCTCATCGTAAGCCGATATGAGCCTCCCTCGCGCACATCCATCTCGTGAATGTCATTCGTAAATCCTTCCGGCCCGTACCACTGCGCCACTTGCTTTGGATCTATCCACGCTTTAAATACTTCCTCGGGAGTAGCGTCAAACGTGCGTTTAATAACAAGCGTTACGTCTGCCATACGTTATCTTTTTCGTTTATTAATAATGGTTCCGAGACGATCAAAGCTCGACTCCCAGAACGCGCTCTGAGAAGCGAGCCAGCCGCCGAGCTCCTTGAAAGCCGATGGTTTGTAGACGCAGATGCGGACGCGGCCGCGTTTGTGCGTCTCGATAATGTCAGAATCTTCGAGAAGTCGAATGTGCTTCAAAGCCGCTGGAAGCGATATCTTGAAAGGCACTGCAAGCTTCGAAAGCGACATTGCACCTTCCTGCTGAAGCCTTCGCACCATCGTCCGCCTCAGCGGCAGCCCCAAGGCATCGAGCATTCTCTCCCCATCCCTATACTTAACCATAGAGTTAAGTATAGGGATGTGAAAAAGAAGGTCAAGTGGGGTGCAGCACCAGACCATGATGAGTAGAAAAAACTAGAGCGGAAGGGTCTTGTTTGAAAAAGAAAGCGCCGGGCGAAAACCTACGAGTACTTGATCTCTTTGGCGCGTTCGCGGATGTCTATCGGATAGATGCCGGTAAAGCAGGAGGCATGGACACACTGCAGCTGCCATATGATATGTTTGATGGTATGGCCGGACAGGGGGAATTTATGCGTGACCGGAAGCCCGTGGAGGAAGTGCAGCGCATTGCGTGGGAACAGGAAACCCGAGGCATTGTAAAAAACCACCCGGAGATCGCGCAGTTTGCCGAGGATTTCGCCGCATATGCGCGCAGCACCCTTACTAAGGCCCAGGAACGAACCATCATCCCTCCAGACGTCGATCTCCCTTCGGATTTCCACCGCGTCGCAAGCCCATTCACTGTCCGCGCCGTCCTCGACAAAGAGCGATATAGCCCGGGAGAGCAGCCTAAAGTCGTTCCCAACGCCCCCTTTTTTAAGGCATTCGAGAAGACCGTACGTCTGCACGTTATGGCCTTCGCGATGGCGAATAACGGCAATTTGAAGGACACGATCTTCGACCTAGACTGCTTACTGGACGAAGTGGCGCAAAACAGGTCTTCATACATCAACGAGCTCGCCGGCATCCTTTCCGAGATTCGCAGATTTGAACAGTCGAAAAACTTCGAGGGTGCCCGACGGCTCGCCGCCTACATCACGCCGGAGTGGATAGAGAGTTGGCTCGCGGGAGATACGATACGGACACATCTTAAGTCATCTCGCATCGCCGGAGAAGACGGGAAACAGCGCCGTCTCACAGGAGATGAGACCGAAGCATTCCTCGAGGCGCTTTCTCGAAGACGGCGCATGGACCTCGCCGTCGGTAACATCAAGACCCTTCTCAAAGCGATCGACCGGGTGGCAGAGAATTTCCTCGTGAAGCTCACCGACAAGGGTATCCGGGATCACCTTGGGCAGCGCGAGGAGAAGCTCTCCGAAGAGGACGTGGCCGCTCTTCTCAAATTGCTTTCTCGAAGCCAGCGCATGCTCCTCGCCGTCAGTAACATCGAGACTCCTCTCAAAGCTATTGATGATATATTCGACGGCACGATAAATATCCCTGGAGTGAATAGACCATTTCTCAAACCATCGAGAAAAAATCGCTGACTTAACTCAGGCGCCGAATTTCCTTCTCTCGTTCGCGGATGTCTATCGGATAGACGCCGGTGAAGCACGAAGTAGAGAAATTTGACTCGGGAAGCCCGGTTGCAGCGATCATGCCGTCGTAGGAAAGAAAGCGGAGCGAAGTTGCTCCGAGGTACTTCTGGATTTCTTCCACCGATTTCACCGCTGCGATGAGTTCGCCTTGCTTCGGCGTGTCGATGCCATAAAAATCGGGGAATTTGACCGGCGGCGAAGCGACGAGAAAGTGAACTTCTTTTGCTCCCGCTTCGAAGAGCATCTTGACTATCTGGCGCGAGGTCGTGCCGCGCACGATGGAATCATCGAATACGACTACGCGTTTCCCCCGGAGCACCTCGGGGATCGCTGTGAGCTTTGCTCTCACGCCCTGCTCGCGCACGTGTTGTTCGGGAGTGATAAACGTGCGGTGGATGTAACGGTTCTTCGTCAATCCCATTTCGAAGGAGAGGCCGAGCGCGTCCGCGTAGCCGATGGCGGAGGCAATGGCGGTCTCGGGGACCGGGATAACGACGTCGGCTTCTATGGAATATTCTTTGGCGAGCTGTATACCGAAATTGCGCCGCACTTCGTAGACCGATTTACCAAGCAGCGTGCTATCGGGCCGCGCGAAATATACGAATTCGAAAATGTCGAGCTTTGGATTCGCCTTCTCGACTTGCTCGCTCTTGATACCCTTCTCGTTAATAACAACCATCTCCCCTGCTCCAATATCGCGCACAAATTCGGCGCCGATGGGAGCAAACGCGCATGTTTCTGAAGCAATAATGTAGCCACCGTTCAGAGATGCGAGCGCAAGTGGCCGGATACCGCAGCGATCACGCACCGCGATGAGGGCGTTCTGCGACATTATGAGGAGCGAGAAGGCGCCTGTCAGCAATGGATAGACGTCCTTGATCGCAGCCTCAAGCAAAAGCCCGTCGCGCATGCGCGCCGCGATGGCCTCGACGATCATGCGCGAATCGGAGAATGTCGACGTGTCGACGCCCTTGGAGTGCAAAAATTCCGAAAGGGCATTCGTCGTCGGAAGATTACCGTTGTGCACCAAGGCGATTGCGCCGTCCTGCGGCGGCGAAGAGAGCGAGACCGAATCGTGCAAGCTCGGATGCGCGTCCTCGTATGCGATCTTCGTGAGCGACTGTGCGCCCGCGGCGAGCATCGGCTGTGCGTGCTTCACGTGCGTGCCGCCGGTCGTGGAATAGCGGTTGTGCCCGACCGCGATGTGCCCTTTGAGACTTTCGAGAAGCTGGTCGTTGAATACCTGCGAGACGAGTCCCATGCCCTTGTGGAGCGTGATGACTTCCCCGTCCGCGGTCGCGATGCCGGATGACTCCTGCCCGCGATGCTGGAGTGCGAAGAGTCCGAAGAAGGAGAGACGCGCAACGTCGAGACCCTTTCCGTAAACACCGAAGACCGCGCATTTTTCCCCAAGATCGGCCATATCTAAAAATGGATTATAGCAGACAAAGAGACTACCCCGAGCGCCCGAGATTCTCAAAAACTGTGGAATTCGGCAGAGCCGCGAGGGCTGCTCCAGAGATAACCAACTTGGACCTCCTCACGCCACTTCCGACAACTACCAAATCGGATGCAGCAACTTCGGAGTCGACGAGAATCGGCCACTCCGGTGGCACTCCGACAGGCGTGATGGCTCCATATTCCATACCCGTGAGCGCAACTGCTTCTTCCATCGGAGCGAACGAAGCGCGGCGCGCGTCGAGGAATTTGCGCGCGACACCGTTTACATCAGCTCGTGTGCTTCCGAGAATAACGCACGCGGCAAACCACCTTCGCTCCGCGCGCCGCGCTTCAATGACGACGCAGTTAGCCGCTTTTTCAAGCGGAACTTGATAGCGCTCGCAAAACGCTGCCGTATCCGAGAGTGTCGGATCTATCTCGGCAACACCAATTTGGTCTGCGTTCGAAATCTTCTTGAGCACATCGGCAACACACGGAGCAACAAGATCGAGCCGTTCGAGAACCGAAACAACATGCAACGCTCCCATTTTTATGGCACTCATGGTCAACGCATTTCAACCTTCCATGTTTCGATAGCGGGTTCCTCATAGGGGTGCGCCTTGCGAATGGCGGCGATGACTTCGTCGAGGCAATGCGTCTCGCAAACGAGCTCGATGCGCTCTTCCTCCACCTCCTGCGGCTTCCCGATCTCGCCTATCGCCGGCTTGGCTTTGTCCGTGGGTGTAAATCTGCCTGTCCCGCGTATAGAGAAACTGCAGTGACTGTAAGCTCCGATCTTCCCGCCCCCCGCATCGCCTATCACTTTGCGGAGCTTATCTGCATCGGCAACGGGCACGTAGACAATGATCTTGTAGAGCGCAACCATGCTGCCATCCTATCACTTCATCATTCAAACCTGCCGTGGATTTGACTGCCTAAAATAGCGATTAAACGAACTCAAATTCCAAATAAAAAATGAGGGCTAAGGGGTAAGCGTGGCCTCACGCTACCCCTTACCCCGGCTTTCGGTCATTCGGCTCCAGCTCCCGCTTGAGAATCCGCGGGACTACCTCATCCACAAAATCCGGATTGTGCTTGGCGATTTCATTGAGACTCGCCAGCACAATCGGTCGGCACATCGCGGCGAGGTTTTCAAGAACCTCAGGGCCGAACTTTTCGTGCAAAACGGAAAACCATTTTGCAAGATCCCGATCCCCGTTGAGAAGACCGGGCATTCTCATCCATTCGTTCATGGCACAGTCCTCCTTCCTTTGAGTGATTGAAGCATGTGCGCCAGGCCAGTCAACCTGACAAAACTAAAGAAAAAAGACCAAGGGAACATGCCCAAAAAGAATCGGGCGCACGCGGAACCATCCGCGTGCGCCCTTATCGTCAGAGCGTGCCGTCGAAGTACTCTTGAAACAGCGAGATGCCATCCCCGCCAAGCCTTTTCTCGAATATCTTCTTCGCCATTCGTTCGCCTCGTTTAGTCAAGTGAATTCCCGTCGGGTTCTCGAAGGAAGAGTAGAGATGGATTTGTTGCCGAGGGTAAGGTGATTTTTCAATCTTGACTATACCCAAGTCTTGAAGAGCCCGCAAAATCCTAAAGCTATCGCTAGTGAGCTCGCACCTCACGTCTGCGGCAAGTATCATCACAATCGCAAAAGCGTGCTTGTACAAACCTTCAGGTGATTCGAGCCGATCATTGGCAACGTCTTTCAATAGCACGTGCAGCGCAGGTTTGTGGGGCATCGCCATTCTCCTTTTGTGAAAGAACAGATTGTCACGTGCTTTGTGCACACGACAAGACGGCCTCGTTGAGGCCGTCTTGAAACATTTGAATTTCAAAAGAGATTACAAATACTCTACACGGCCTCAAAAGAAGTCGCGCGTCGGCTTTGCTTATTTGAAATCATGTTCTGCATATTTGGTTTATATCAGAGTATTTTTTGCTGTCAAGTAAGTCGTAATGGTTCAATAGCTTGGAAACACTTGTCCATTCACAATATGAGAGATATGGCATACACAAAGAAT
>MFLZ01000007.1:13076-17010 GCA_001781685.1 Candidatus Kaiserbacteria bacterium RIFCSPLOWO2_01_FULL_54_13 | reverse complement strand
CGGCATATCATGTGATTTTCCACCGCCTCCTCCTCCGACTCCCGCATGTGCCGATGGTATAGACAATGACAACAATGGTCAGATCGATTTTCCCGCAGATGTTAATTGCACAAGTGCCTTTGATAACAGCGAGCAAAATCAAGTGCTCGTATACACGGCCTCGTGGCAGAGTCCCTACGGGTACGCAAACGCAAATCAAACGTTTTGGGGTAAATTCTTTATCGATGTTACCGATCAACCTGCGCTGCTTGGACCTATCTCATTCGCAATCACGACAACTGGAATGGGGCAAGTATCAAGACTGCTTGATGTACATGTCGATGCGGAATTACCTGATGAGCTAATCGCAAGCATCGCTGAAGTTCCACTGACAAACGGCGTTGCAAAGGTTGCGCTTACCGGTCCTATTTCTCTTGGCATAGGACTAAAGTCATACAACTTTTTTGCCACAATCCCGCCGGAGGAGCAGTCAACAATCCCGTCCGGAGCAACCCTTGTTGTCAGTGCTGAGCCAGCCATTGATTGGGTTGCAATAAACGCGACTTCGCAAGAGGCAATACTTCTCTCCTCACTTTCACCTCTCAATATGACTTTGTGGCTTATGCAGAATCCCAATCTACCTGCGAAGGAATGCTTTGATGGGGACGACAACGACTCTGATGGCAAAATCGATTTTCCATATGATACCGATTGTTCAGATAGGCTAGACGATTCTGAAGCTTCGTCGGGAGGAGCCGGCGGTGGAGGTGGAGGCGGCGCTGCTGGTGGCGGTGCAAGTAGCGGTAGCAGCGGTGCCCCGAGTGGGGGAGCTGGTGGCGGCGGTGGGGGCGGTAGTTCCGGTGGCGGAGCAGGCGGCGGGGGGGGCGGGGGCGACGGAAGTAATTGATGTCATCGGAAGAAAAACTTGCTAGGATACGCCGATGTCTTGGTGCATAACTATATAAATACGCAGTTCTTTTGACAAACTATATATAGTTTGGTAAGGTGGGCGCATGACAATACAGCAGCAGTTGAAAAGCTTACAGAAGCTGTCAGGTCTCACGCAAGCGGAGTTGGCCGCTCGTTTGGGCGTAACGTTCGTCGCATTGAACCGTTGGGTCAATGGCAAGGCCGTTCCTCGGCCGAAGATGCAGGAAAAGATCAAGACGCTGTACAAAGAGTATTCGGGAGAGAAACAGATCCCAGCGACAGTTCTCGAAGCTAAAAAGCAATTGATCGCTGCGACCGGCAAAAAGCACAAAAATGTCCTGAAAGAGATTTTGGACAACCCCGACATCCGCGACCAATTTTATTTATCGCTGACATATAACTCGAACCGTATCGAGGGCAGCACGCTTTCCGAAGGCGATACTGCGGCCATTCTGTTTCAGAATGCGGCGCTCCCCAACAAGAGTTTAGTGGAGCAACTGGAGGCCAAGAACCATCAAGCGGCGCTTCAGTATTTGTTTGAACACCTAAGCGCTAAGAAACCAATAGATGAGGAGCTGATCTTGAAGTTGCACAGCATCCTCATGAATGCTATCCGCTCGGATGCTGGCGTGTATCGCAACCATGGCGTACGCATTATGGGTACGCATGTGCCAACGGCCAATTACCAGAAAGTACCGGAGCTCATGAAAGAACTCGTGCGCGATATAAAGTCGAAAGCCGACGAAGTAGCTCATATCGCACACATTCACTGGCGGTTCGAAAAGATTCATCCCTTTGGCGACGGCAATGGCCGCATCGGAAGACTGCTAATGCACGCAATGGCACTTCGCGAAAATCTCGCGCCCGTAGTCGTACTCCAAGAAAAACGCCGACTGTATGCCGCGTACTTGAACAAAGCGCAGATGAAAGACGACCAGAGCTTGCTGGAGGATTTTGTCTGCGATGCCATTTTGGAGGGGTACAGGATTTTGGAGCGCAAGCCAAAAACTCGCCGGCGGGAACAAAAATAGAATTCAATATGTCGAGTTCCAAACTAGCGATAGGTATTGTTGGCCTACCTAATGTCGGGAAGTCAACGCTCTTTAACGCGCTCACGCGCAAGGGTGTTCTCATTGCAAACTATCCTTTTGCAACGATTGACCCGTCAGTCGGGGTCGTGGCGGTACCCGATCACCGTCTCGAGGCGCTTTCGAAGATGTCGAAATCGCAGAAAACCATCCCCGCCGCCGTTGAATTTGTCGATATCGCGGGCTTGGTGAAAGGTGCCTCGGAAGGGGAGGGCCTAGGCAATCAGTTCCTTTCGCACATCCGCGAGGTGGACGCAATTGCAGAGGTCGTGCGAATTTTTGACGATGAGGATATTCATCATGTCGCGGGGAGTGTCGACCCGCGCTATGACATCGAGGTCATCGATCTGGAACTTGTCCAAGCAGATCTGGAGAGCGCCGCGAAGCGTCTTGAGCGTGTAGAAAGAGACGCGAAAGGGGGAGACAAGGACATTATCGCCGAGCGGGATGTCCTGCGGAAAGTAGTACCCGTACTTCAGGCGGGCAAACCGGCACGCAGCGCGATGCTCGACGCAAAGGAAAAAGAGAGTGCGAAAGCGTTGAACCTTCTCACGATGAAACCGGTACTCTACGTCCTGAACAGAAAAAGTGGTGTTGTGAATATCGATGCGGAGGGCGGGCCGCGATGGCGGGAGCTTAAGGATTTTCTTGATTCGAGCAAAGCGCAGTATGTTGTCGTAGACGCCGGCGTGGAGAACGAGCTTGGCGATGTGCACACAGATGAGAAAGCTGATTTCCGCCGCGAGCTCGGAGTTTCGGAAGACGGCGTGAACGCGCTCATCAAAGCAGGGTACGCGCTTCTCGACCTCATTTCTTTCCTTACGACAGGAGAAAAAGAGTCGCGCGCGTGGACGATACGGCGAGGCTCTACTGCGCCCGAAGCGGGTGCTGCCATTCACACCGACTTTCGCGACAAATTCATTCGCGCGGATGTGATCCAATGGGACAAACTTCTCGAGACAGGTTCGTGGGCGAGTGCCCGCGAAAGAGGATGGGTCCGGAGCGAGGGCAAGGAGTACGCTGTTGAGGATGGCGATGTGATAGAATTCAAACACGGCTAGATTTTTTGAGCTATGGACTTGTACACGGCACTTGTCATCACGCACATCGTGGGGACAGTCTTGGGCGTTGGCGGAGCAACGTTTGTCGAATTTCATCTTGTGCGGGCACTGCGGGACGGCGTCGTGAGTCCTGAGGAAAGCGCGCTCATGCAAACGACCTACTCGGTTCTTAGGGTCGGATTCTTCATGCTCATTATGTCGGGCTTTGGATTTCTCATACTCGCACGACTTTCGGAGAATGTTGCGTGGTTTTATTCGGTAAAATTTTGGATCAAGCTTTCGATCGTTGGGATCATCGCGGCAAACGCGGCATTCATCCAACTGCGGTGGATACCGATCCTTTGGGGAAGCGCGATTGCGCTCGTTTCTTGGTACGCCGCTCTCGTTCTCGGAGTGCTTCGCGGTGGGGAGTATTCTCCATATTGGATACTCGGCCTATACGTTGTCGCTATAATTATTGTTTATGTGGTATTGCGAGAAGTGCATCGGCGCTTTATTCCGAAAGGTCACACGCCATGACTCCACTACTTGCAAGCTCGCTTGTGCTGCATATCGTTCTTGGTTTAGTAGCACTTGCGCTCATACATTTTACTTTTATGCAGATCATTCGGCGCGAACCTCCATATGCACGTCTTGTCCACGCGTCGCTCGCGGCTGTCGCACTTTTCTTACTCTCGTGGGCGAGTGGAGCGTACTACTACGTTGTGCACTACGGGAGTGCCGTGAAGCCACGCATTCTCGCGGGCGCATATCCGTGGGCGCATCAGGTGATGATGGAAGCCAAAGAACACGTGTTTCTCCTGATTCCGTTTCTTGCTATTGCGGTATGGTTTGCCATGCTCGCGCTGCGAAGCGCAAGTGACACTAACTTGAAGG
>MFLZ01000007.1:11991-13032 GCA_001781685.1 Candidatus Kaiserbacteria bacterium RIFCSPLOWO2_01_FULL_54_13 | reverse complement strand
ATGGATTTGAATAACAAAAAATATGTTCGCTTCACTCGTGCGGCTGCCTTCGGTTCTATCGCGGCGTCGCTAGTCGTTCTAATTCTCACGATTGGGGGAGAAGAATGGTCGCCACTAAAAGATGCGTTAAAAAACACGTTTACTCACCACTGGCTCGGCAAGAGCGCTCTCGCGCTTCTCGCCTTTTTAGCGTTCTTTGCGATTTTCGCGAGGCTTTCTTCTGACCAAAGGCGTGCAACATGGGCACTCTGGGGAGCGTTTGCCACGGCAATTTTCTCAAGTGCCGCCATGGTTCTCTTTTTCATTCTTCACGCTCTTGGGTTTGTATGAGATATCCGTCACATACCAGTTGCACACAGAGAGTCCTCGCGATAGAGTTATGCCTATGAATCCGATCAAGGTAACCCCAAAAGATTTCTTTCTCTGGGCAGGTGCGATGGTCGCGCTCTACGGAAGTGTGATTTCGTTCGTCACACTCCTCTTTGAATACATCAACCACACGTTCCCGGACCCGCTCGAATACTACGTCGATCCATACTCGGGCGGCATCCGCTTCGCGATGGCGTCCTTGATTGTGCTTGTGCCGGTCACCATCGTTCTCATGCGATTCATCCGTAGCGATATCGCGCGAAACGCCATGAAAAGCGAATTGTGGGTGCGCCGCTGGGCGCTCGTCTTGACAGTGTTCGTTGCAGGCGCGGCCGTGGTAGGTGATCTGATTGCACTCGTGAACGGTTTTCTCGGAGGAGATTTGACGACGCGGTTCGCCCTCAAAGTGCTTGTCGTGCTCTTCGTCGCAGGAGGAGTTTTCCTTCACTTCCTCGCTGATCTGCGGGGTTACTGGAGCATAAACCCCACGCGCGCGAAACAGGTTGGCATCGCGGCTGGCGTCGTCGTCATTATCGCGATCATCTCTGGCTTTTTCATTCTCGGGTCACCCGCAGAAGTGCGGCTCATGCGCTTCGACAATCAAAAGGTAAGCGATCTCCAGAACATCCAGTGGCAGGTCGTGAATTATTGGCAGCAGAAAGAAAAACTTCC
>MFLZ01000007.1:7422-11962 GCA_001781685.1 Candidatus Kaiserbacteria bacterium RIFCSPLOWO2_01_FULL_54_13 | reverse complement strand
TCTGCGCGACGTTCAATAAAGAGGGCGTCGGGGATCCGTATATGGCGCGGACCGCTGTGAAAGCTCCCACTCCCGCAATGGACAGTGGGCTAGAAGGTGACACGTGGCAGCACGCGGCGGGAGAAGTCTGTTTTGGTCGCACGATAGATCCCGAACGCTACCCGCCCTACCCTAAGATTCGTTAAGAATTACCGCGTTTGTAGAGGGCCTTGTCGAGCCGGTATCGCTGGATTGCAATGATTGCCCACTCAAAGGACATAATTGCCGCCGACACGAAACTCCACCACAGATCGAGTGTCGCAAAAGTGATTGCGACTATTCCAATCCCGATCGATGTTAAGATCGCGGTCGAGAGGGGCGGCTTCTTCGTCTTGTCGAGGATGGTAAATAGGAGTGCGATTGTGAATACCCACTGAACGGTACCGACGAGCCAATCCTGCCACATGATTGTTAGTATATCGTATATAGTATATCGTATCTCGTATCCATGAGTAAATATGATCACAAGGTAATTGAGCACAAATGGCAACGACAGTGGGAAAAAGATAAGCTGTACAAAACTCCGGACAAAAAAGCCGGAGCGGAGAATTTTTATCTCCTCACGGAGTTTCCGTACCCTTCGGGCAATCTCCACGTGGGGCACTGGTATGCGTTTTCGGTGCCGGATATTTTGGCGCGGATGCTCCGAATGCAGGGGAAGAACGTGCTCTATCCGATTGGCTTTGATGCATTTGGTTTACCTGCCGAAAATGCCGCAATAAAGAACAAAATCAATCCGCGAACGTGGACCGAAAAGAACATTACGTACATGAAAAAGCAGATCCGTAGCATGGGCGCCTCTTTCGACTGGTCGCGCGAGGTCGTCACGTGCGACCCGGTGTACTACAAGTGGACGCAGTGGCAGTTTTTGCAGTTCTTTAAGAAGGGTCTCGCGTATCAAAAAGAAACGCCGGTCAATTGGTGCCCTTCGTGCAAAACCGTGCTCGCCAACGAGCAGGTGATAGAAGGACGCTGCGAGCGCTGCGAAACGGAGGTCGTGCAGAAACAAATGCTCCAGTGGAATTTGCGTATTACCGACTATGCGGATCGACTTATCGACGATTTGAAAAAGCTCGACTGGCCGGAGCCGATAAAGGAAGCCCAGCGCGCGTGGATCGGACGCTCCGAGGGAGCAGAGATAGATTTTCCGCTCGTTGAAAAAGACGTAAAGCGCATCGTACTTCTGCACGGGAGAGAAGCTTCATCGAAGAGCCTATTTCTTCCGTGGCTCAAGAAGAAGCTCGAAGAGCGCGGGTATACCGTTGAGGTACCCGATATGCCAAATCCGAATAATCCAAACGACGATGAGCAGACGGAATATGTGCGGAAGCACTGCAAGCTTGATGCGCACACGGCAGTTGTTGGGCACTCGTTTGGAGGAATTGTCGCTCTCCGATTACTTGAGCGAGGCGTGAAGCTTGGGCGCGTGACGCTCGTCGGGACACCGTACTCAGGTAACTGGCTCGACTCCAAGAAGCGTCCGACGGTGCGAGTCGCGCTCAAGAAAGGTTTCGACTTCAAAACTATCCGAAAGAGTTGCGACGGTTTCGTTGCGCTCTACGATACAGGAGACAAGATTGTGCCGATGTCAGACGGTGAGGCGTACGCCAAGAAACTCAGCTGTCCTCTCATCAAGGGGAAGGGAACAGAATGGCATTTCTTGGGGAAACAGGAGCCCGACGTGTTGCGCGCGGCTGCTCCGAGCATTACGGTTTTCACCACGCGCGCGGACACGCTCTTCGGCGGCACGTATCTAGTCTTAGCGCCTGAACACCCCTGGATCACGTTGGCGCTTCAACATCGTGGACTTCTTAAGAATGAGGTCGAAATAGGTCGGTATATTGCTATATCGAGAAAGAAAACGGAGCGTGAGCGGCAGGAGAGCAAAGATAAAACAGGTGTTGAGCTCAAGGGTATGAAGGCGATAAATCCTGCGACGGGAAAAGAGATCCCGCTCTGGGTCGCGGATTTCGTCATCGGAAGTTATGGCACTGGCGCCGTGTTTGCCGATGCGCACGATGAGCGAGACTGGGAGTTCGCAATGAAATACAACATTCCGCTCAAAGAAACTCTGGAACCGCTTGTAATTCGAAGCAGCGGTCTCGACGCTGTGCGGAAAGAAGGATCGTTTTTCGACCGGCCCGCAATTCTCGCTTTTGTACAGCATTGGTCCGAGGAGAAATATCTCGCTGTGCGATACAAGCCAACCGATACGCGCGGGTGCGTTTCTGGCGGTGTCAACGCGGGAGAAGACATTATTGAGGCCGCGAAGCGGGAAGTCTGCGAGGAGACGGGATACGTGAATACTGAATTCGTCCGAAAGCTCGGAACACCCATTCATGGCAAGTATTACAGTGACGTGCGAAAGATGAATATATTCGCTCACTTTACTCCGCTGCTGTTCAAACTGACGGACGGCTCCCGTCAGGAGATCTCACAGAAGGAGAGGGAAGATCATGATGTTATGTGGCTTTCAAAAAAGGAGATGGGGGATTACATAAATCGAGAAGACATGCATATTGCATGGAGCCGCGTCGGCGGCGACGTGTGTTACGCGTGGAAGGGGATACTGTTTGATTCGGGAGAGTTCAACGGTCTAACGAGTGACGAGGCGATACCGAAAATCGGTGCAAAGTACGGGCGGCTCGTGAAGCAGTATCATTTGCGCGACTGGATCGTTTCTCGCCAGCGCTACTGGGGCGTGCCGATTCCTATTGTCCATTGTCCAAAGTGCGGGCTGCAGCCGGTGGGGGATAAGAATTTGCCGATCAAGTTGCCGGAAATTAAAGATTATCTTCCTGATGGCCGCGGCAAATCGCCCTTGGCGAAAGCCAAAAAATGGGTGTCTGTGAAGTGCCCGAAGTGCAAAGGCAAGGCCGAGCGGGAGACCGATACGCTCGATACGTTTGTGGACTCGTCGTGGTACTTTCTTCGCTACACTGATCCCAAGAACAGTAAACAGTTTGCAGCGAACAGTAAACAGAAGAATTGGATGCCTATCAACCTCTACTCTGGCGGCGCGGAGCACACGACGATGCATGTGCTTTACTCGCGTTTCTGGCACAAAGCACTCTTCGATCTTGGGCTTGTGAGAGACAAGGAACCGTACACGAGGCGCATGAATCGTTCGCTCATTCTCGGGGCGGATGGGCAGAAGATGTCGAAGTCGCGGGGGAACGTCATTGACCCTGATGAGGTAGTGGAACGTCTCGGGGCAGACACGGTACGTATGTATTTGGCCTTTATAGGCCCATACAACGAGGTTTCAAGCTATCCATGGAATCCTGACGGTGTCGTCGGCATCCGCAGATTTCTCGAACGTGTCTGGCGATTGGGACAGCGGCCTTCAAATATTATGGATGTCCGACATCCATATATCGAGTCGCTTTTGCAAAAGACGATAAAGAAAGTGGGAGAGGATATCGTCGCACAGAAGTTCAATACGGCGATTAGTGCGCTAATGATTTTTCTGAACTCCGTTGAGAAAGAGGCCCTTCGACAAGCTCAGGGTAAACAAGCGATCGGGAAGGGGCAGTGGGAGATATTTCTGAAACTCCTTGCACCGTTCGCGCCGCACATCGCAGAGGAACTGTGGGACGGTCTCGGTCATGAAATCTCAATTCATAAGGAGAAATGGCCTGCGTATGATCCCGCGAAACTCAAAGACGAAATAGTCACGATTGCTGTCCAGATCAATGGGAAGACTCGCGGTGAAGCAGAAGTGCCGGCCGATGCCGACAAGTCCATACTTGAAAAAGCAGCGCGAGAGGCGGTTACTTCGCGTTTGGAAGGGAAGCAGATTGTCCGCACCATTGTCGTCCCCGGCCGCCTCGTGAATTTCGTCATCGTAGAGTAGTGTGATATTACACTTTTGTACCATGGTTTGAAAGAGTAATATTGTTCACGTCAACTTTTAGTCTTTTTTGAAGAGGCGGGGGCCTTCGGAAGTATCCTCAATCGAGTAGCCCATTTTCTGTAAGTCTTTGCGCAAGGAATCTGCGTGTTGCCAGTTCTTCTCTTTGCGGGCGGCTTCGCGCGCGTCGATGAGCGTGCGCACGCGCTCCGGCAAGTCCTTGATGTCAACGGGTACGCCGAAGGTTTTCTGGTAGAGAGTTGTTGCAAGGGGATCAGGCTTTTCGAGACTGAGTCCGAAGATTTTGTCTGCCTCGAGTATGCCGGCGCGGATGTCCGCACCCGAGAGTCCGCGATCTTTGACCATCTCCCACAGAATGCCGAGGGCGCCGGGCGTGTCGAGATCGTCGTTGAATCGTTCGTGCAGCTTCTTCTGCCATTCGGGCACAACCTCCCCACTTCCTTTTTCGGCATCTACGAGACGACGAAGCTTGAGGAATGATGTCTGGGCTGCGTCGAGTGCTTCCCACATGAAGTTGGCCGGAGTCCGGTAATGCGCGCCCATGAAAAGGTAGCGCACCGAAAGCGGATGGTAGCCTCGCTCGAGAATGTCGGAAAGATAGACGATATTTCCCTCGGATTTGGCCAT
>MFLZ01000007.1:0-7397 GCA_001781685.1 Candidatus Kaiserbacteria bacterium RIFCSPLOWO2_01_FULL_54_13 | reverse complement strand
GCGCGGTGCATCCAGAAGCGCACGAACGGACGCTTACCTGTGGCGGTTTCGGATTGCGCAATCTCGTTGTTATGGTGGATCGCAATGTGCTCTATGCCGCCCGTATGAATGTCAATCCGTTCACCCAAGATCGTGCGGATCATCGCGGAACACTCGATGTGCCAGCCGGGGAAGCCAAGTCCCCATGGGGAGTCCCAGCCGAGATGGCTACTCAACTTCCAGAGGAGAAAGTCGGTCGGATTATGTTTCTCTTCACTCGCGGCAACACGCGCTCCTACTTTGAGATTTTCAAGGTTAATTTCACCAAGCTTTCCGTACTCCGGGAAACGACTCGTATCGAAATATACACCACTATTTCCTCGGTACGCGTATCCTTTTTCTTCCAGCGTTTGTACCAAGGCGATTTGTGCGGGAATGTAATCGCTCGCAAAGGGGAAAGTGATCGAGGTGGTGTCTATTCCGAGCGTCTTCAGATCCTCGACAAAGACATCGGCATACTTTTTGCCCATAGCTCGCATGTTCTCGAGAGTAGGGGAAAGGCCCTCGCGTCGGAGGCCCTTCATCATTTTGTCCTCGCCCTCGTCCGCGTCGGAAGTGAGATGACCGACATCAGTGAAGTTGATGACCTGCTTCACGGTGAAGCTGTTGTATTGAAGTGCGCGGCGCAAGATATCTGTGAAGACGAACATCGAGAGATTCCCGACGTGCTGGCGGTCGTACACCGTTGGTCCACAGTTGTACATGCGCACAGTCCGCACGTGTGCAGGCAGCGTGAACTCTTGCTTCGATTTCCCGAGCGTATTGTAGAGAAAGAGGGAAGGGCCCCGCCGAGCTTTTCGAGAGAAGAGGGAATCAAGCCACATGATTAGCCATGATATCATGGTAGCGTAAGTCGTTCATCGACATTTTTTTCATGGAGCTTTTTCTGGAACTGAGCGTTCTCATCGCGATTGCGACGGCAGTGGCCGCCGTGATGCGGCTCTTGCAGCAGCCTCTCATCATCGGGCACATTCTCACCGGTCTCATCGTAGGACCGCTTCTTCTCGACCTTATCCATTCGGCCGAGACGCTTGCCGTAATGGGAGAGATAGGCGTGGCCATCCTGCTTTTTACGGTCGGCTTGCACCTGAGCCCTGACATCATCCGAAGGTTCGGCAAAGTCTCCTTTATCACGGGCATCGGGCAGGTGCTCTTCACCACGGTCGTGGGCTATTTCATTTCGATATCCCTCGGATTTTCTTCGCTGGAGTCGTTCTATATAGGGGTCGCGCTCGCGTTCTCCTCGACCATCATCATCATGAAACTCATTGCCGACAAAGGTGAGCTTGACACACTGTACGCGAAGATCGCCGTTGGGTTCCTTTTGGTGCAGGATCTCATCGCTATACTGCTGCTGGTCGGTATACCACTCTTTTCGACGAGCTCTTTTACGGCGACGAGCATCGGGAGCTTCCTCCTCACAGGCATCGCGCTCATGGGATTCGTCGTGCTTGCATCCCGGTTCTTCATTTCGAAGGTGAACCGCTTCATCGCGCAATCACAGGAATTCCTTTTCCTCTTCGCGATAGCGTGGGGGATAGGGGTGGCAGCGCTTTTCAAAGGTTTCGGCCTCTCGCTCGAAAGCGGCGCTCTTGTAGCCGGTGTCACGCTTGCGGCCTTGCCGGTGCGGCATGAAATAAGCGCGCGCTTGGTGCCCCTGCGCGACTTTTTCATCGTGATGTTCTTCATACTCTTGGGGTCGCAGATGCAGTTTGTCGATATCCAGAGTGTCTTGCCCGCCGCGCTCACGCTCTCGCTCCTTGTTCTCATCGGGAACCCTCTCATACTCATGATACTCATGGGGTTTCTCGGCTATCGCAAGAAAACGAGTTTCCAGACAGGGCTCACGGTCGCACAGATAAGCGAGTTCTCTCTCATTCTAATCGCAGTCGGCGTCTCGATGGGGCATCTCGAAGCACAGATACTGTCACTCGTGACGTTCATAGGGCTCGTCACGATATTCGGCTGCACCTACATGGTCCTCTATTCGGAGCGGCTCTACGCAGTGCTTGCACCCTTCCTTGGCGCCTTTGAGCGCAAAGACGCATTCGAACCGCGCATGCGGCACTCCGGACATTCGGTCATCCTCTTCGGATGCAACCGCATAGGGGCTGACTTCCTCGAGTCCCTGAAGACACTCGACAAGCACTTTCTTGTTGTCGACCACGATCCGGACACGGTCTCGATGCTCGCGAATAGCGGCATCGCCGTCGAATATGGAGATGCAGGGGATATAGATTTTCTTGGGTCGATAAACGTATCGAAGACGGAGCTTGTGATATCGACTGTACCTGATCCAGAAACGAACCTTCTCATCAACCGCAGTATAAGATCGCGCAACCCCGACGCAGTCATCATGGTCATTGCCCACCGCATCGGTGATGCCCTTTCCCACTATGAGGAAGGCGTCGATTATGTCGTTCTCCCTCATTTCCTCGGCGGCAAATATGCCTCCGATATAGTGATCAGATTCGGAACGGATAAAGCTAAGTACGCGACGCTCCGCACTAAACACATAGAGCACCTCAAGCTCCGCATTGCCGCAGGACATGAGCATCCGTATCCTTCAGCGATGAAACTTTAAGGAAAAAGCCTCTCGCGTCCCGTGCCCCACTGCGCTATACTCACTCGATCATTACGTATGCCTGAAGAGCAGATGCAGCAATTGCCGTTCGAGAAGAATCGCGGCCTGCCGATGCGTACCGTAGTTGTAGGAGGTATTGTCGTTCTCGCGATAGGATTCGCGCTGGGCTTTGCGGTCTCGACAGGCGGCATTGAGGAAGTGACGAGGGACGATCCTCCGGAGGGCGTGGATTTTTCGCCTGTGTGGAAAGCCTGGAGCGTTATTGACGAAAAGTTTGTACCGGCAGCAGTCGCGACTTCGACGCGGACGGCGACATCCACTGAAGATTCAAATCAGGAGCGCGTGTGGGGGATGATTCAGGGTTTAGCGCAATCGCTCGGCGATCCGTATACGTTCTTCCTCCCTCCAAAAGAGAATGAGATATTTGCGGAGGACATCAGCGGAGAATTTTCAGGGGTGGGCATGGAAATAGCCGTGCGCGATCAGGTTCTCACTGTGGTATCTCCCCTCAAGGGAACGCCAGCCGAGCGAGCAGGGATCAAGAGCGGCGACAGGATTTTGAAGATTGATGGTGTGGAGACACGTGGCATGGACATCTCGACCGCTGTCTCTCGGATCCGCGGACCTAAAGGCACGCAAGTTGCGCTTTTCGTTTTGCGCGAAGGCTGGTCTGAGCCACGCGAAATCAAAGTCACGCGCGATGTCATCAATGTGCCGGCAATTATCACGACGGAGCGGCCCGACGGCGTGTTCGTCGTTGAGCTTCGAAGCTTTACGGCAAACTCTCCCGAGCTTTTCAGGCGCGGTCTGCGAGAATTCGTCGAGTCCGAAAATCGCCGTCTTGTTCTCGATGTGCGCGGGAATCCGGGCGGCTACCTTGAAGCGGCAGTGGACATGGCGAGTTGGTTTTTGCCGTCGGGCCGAATCGTTGTCACCGAGGATTATGCCGGGCATGCGGGGAACGTCGTGCATCGCTCGCGAGGCTACGACGTGTTCAACGAAAACCTGCGAATGGTCGTTCTCGTCGACCGCGGGAGTGCCTCTGCATCGGAAATTCTTGCAGGCGCTCTTCGGCACTACGGCGTGGCGTCGATGGTAGGGGATAGAACGTTTGGTAAAGGTTCTGTGCAGGAGCTTGTGGATATCACCTCGGACACGGCGCTCAAGCTCACGGTCGCGCGCTGGGTGGGGCCAGATGGCGAGCCGATCCCACTCGACGGACTTGTCCCGGATGTGGAAGTGGAAATCACCGACGAAGATACGAAAGCAGGGAAGGACCCGCAGCTTGAGAAGGCCGTCGAGCTTCTGACAACAGGTTCGTGATATGAAAGTGATTTTTTTGAAAGATGTCGGCGGCGTGGGAAGAGCCGGAGAAGTGAAAGACGTCGCCGATGGGTACGCGCAAAATTTTCTCATTTCCCGCGGGCTCGCAGAACAGGCGACCTCGGAAAAGCTCGCCGCGCACGAGAAGCGTTCGTCTGAGGAAGCTGCTGCTAAAAAGGAAAAAGAAGAGCAACTTGCAAAGGCGGTTCAGTCGCTAGAGGGGGCGCGAGTTGAAGTCAAGTCGCGCGCGACGGAGAAAGGGGGCTTGTTTAAATCAATTGGAGCAAAAGAGATCATTGATGCCGTTTCAGATCAGCGTAATGTCCGCCTTCCCGACGGCTCGGTGCAGCTCAAGCAACCGATAAAGACAGTGGGAGAGCACGGTGCATCCATTTCTGCCGCAGGGGCGACAGCTGAATTAGTCGTTGCGGTGAGCGAGAGCTAAACAACGTCAACGATCGGGCGACGCGAGGAGCTGCCGTCGAAGTTCGTCTTTCGCTTGTTACGGAAGCGCACGATTCCTGCGATACGGGCAAACAGGGTATAATCCGAACCAACGCCGATGTTTTTTCCCGGTAGTACTCGCGTGCCTCTCTGGCGGACGATGATCTCACCAATCGACACTTTTTGACCGTCCGCACGTTTCAGCCCCAAGTACTTTGGGTTTGAGTCGCGTAGGTTTTTTGCTGTTCCGCCTGCTTTTGTGTGGGCCATGTGAATAGCTTCTAGCTGCTAGCTTTTAGCTTGTAGCATACAATAGAAGTACTATGAATATACCTGAACTCAGACAAAGAATCAAGAACGGCACGGCGGATATGATAGGAGAATGGGGGATAATTGCAGTTGTGCTTTTGGTCGGGCTAGCTTCGTTCGGCCTGGGACGACTTTCCGTGCTTGAAGAAGTGAAGCCGGTCGTTTCGGTTCGTCAGGCGGAAGCGGAATCGGCACCGCGCGCTATGTACATTGGTGGCCTCGTCGTCGCCTCGAGAAAGGGGAGCGCGTATCACTATCCTTGGTGCTCCGGTGCCTCGACGATCGCGGCGAGCAACAGGGTATGGTTCTCAAGCGAAGAAGCGGCAAGGAAAGCCGGCTATGCACCGGCGAAGAACTGTAAAGGTTTAGCGAACAGCAAATAGCGAACAGCGAACAGGGGATCGAGTGTATCGAGCTGTTTACTGTTTACTGTTTACTGTTTACTATGCTGTCATGCTAGTCATTGACGTCGAAGCCTCGGGGACGGAGTCGCACAAGCATTCAATCGTGAGTGTGGGCGCTCTCGACTTTTCGAACCCCACAAAGCGTTTTTATGAGGAATGCCGTATTTGGGACGGAGCGCACATCATGGACGAGGCGCTTGCTGTGTGTGGTTTTACGAGAGCGCAGATTGCCGACCCAAAAAAGCAGAGTGAGGCAGACCTTATCCATGCATTTCTCCACTGGTCCGAAAAGGTGGAAGAGCGCACGCTCGCGGCGCAAAATGTTTCCTTCGACCGCGATTTTCTCAAGGCTGCAGCAGAGAGGGCAGGACACACTGACTGGCCGTTCTCGTATAGGACGATTGACATTCACAGCATCGCGTACATGCATATGATTGGACGGGGCATACAACCTCCGGTTGACGCGATTAAGAAGCACTCGGCGCTCGATCTCGATCAAGTACTCGTCTACTGTGGAATTCCCATGGAGCCTATGCCACACAACGCTCTCACGGGGGCTCTTTCGCACGCGGAAGTACTCTCCCGACTTCTCTACGGTAGAAAACTTCTTCCGGAATTCACGGGGTTCGAAATGCCCTGGAAATAAAAACCATTTGTTCGCATGAGATTATTCCGGCGCATTGGGTTGTACCTTTCGCTCGCCACACTTTGGTTCGCTCATGCGGGCCGCTATTATGCTTTGCTCCTGACAGGGAGTGGAAGGAAGGACGTGCAAGGGGTTCGCATGATCCTTGTGCGTAACGGTGACGTTGTGCTCATCAAGCACTGGTATGCCCCCAGTGTATGGACGCTTCCCGGCGGCCGCGTGGGCAGGAAAGAAAGTTTGGAAGATGCCATAAAACGAGAAGTGCGCGAAGAAACGGGATTTAAGGTGCGCTCCATAGACGGGGTTGTGGGCACCTATCGAGGTTCGCTAGGGGAGAGGGATGTAGTGCGAGTCTATCATACCTCCGATTTCGAGGGCTTTATGAGCCTTGTCCCCATTTTGGAGGTTTCTATTCGCGCGTGGTTCTCTATTAAAGATCTGCCGGAAGAAATTTCTCCCGCGAATCGCCGGCGCATCGAAGCCTACCGAGATGGTGTGCGAGGGGAGACTGGACGATGGTAGTATTATGTGGTCTGGTGGCTTCGTGGCCTAATGTGGCACGTCGCACAATATATCTTTTCCGACACTAGCTTTTGCGACATTTGGCAGCGTCGGAAAAGATACTGGCCATTGTGCGAAGCTGAGTCATCGTCTCACAATGTCATTTGTAGTCGTTCTTCGAATTCAATCCAGACTAGATTTCGAATTTTAAGATTTTGGTAAAGCATAAATCCCCTCCCATTCGTAGATTCTTCGGAGGTTTGCGCATATGATGGTATTAGTAGTTCATTAGACCGAGGCAATGAGACCTTGCGATGCGAGGCCAACGTGGTCGTCATTGTCGGTCGGGACGCCTGTGAATTCTACCTTCCGCGAGCTTTGCGTAAGTAGACCTCACAGGTTATTTTCTATCCTCAGAGATTCACCATCGGGTCCAGATAGGCTGAAAGTGGTGTCACAGGCATTACGGCATTCGAGCAGGCCCTTCTTTGATTAGTTGTTGACTAACTAAAGAGAAATGTCAATGCAAGGCCAAAAAGAAGTGCCACTGCCAGACCGAGAAATGCTGACTGCAATATCCAACTCCAAAGTGGCGCCGATATCACTTCAGAGATTCCTCGCGAGACACCGGCATGAAAAGCGCGGGCTTCTTCGAATGTTCCGCCGCGATCTATTGTCTGCTGCCATTTATTAAATTTTAGCTGGCGATCCTTTACTTCATCGTTCCACGCCTGTTCATTTCTCTTAATGTGATACAAACCGCATGCCATCGAGGCGGCGAGGCAAAAAAGCACGGCAGCGAGGCCGGAGCGAATGTAAAGATTGGGTAGGCTTGCGATAAAACCAAGAAGGAGGCCGGCGAATGCAAACAGCATCGCGGAAATCTGCAGTTCGAGTCGCATGAATTCATGCGACAATTCGTATCGGCGCCGAGATGCAAACATTAAGCCTTCGTGTACAAAGTGCCGATATTCCTTTATGAGGTTCGCCGATTGGTCGCCGTTTGTAGCCATATTCTTGCAGTGGCATGCACTTTACCACATATTAGTCTAACACGCAAGTGTATGCTGTAATACATTTCACATGGCCGCCTTCCCCGGACCGGTCAATTAGGACACCTTGTTTGTTCTGATAATTGTACCTCGAC
>MFLZ01000006.1:28127-29482 GCA_001781685.1 Candidatus Kaiserbacteria bacterium RIFCSPLOWO2_01_FULL_54_13 | reverse complement strand
CCGGCACAAGGTGCTCGGCGTCGACTTCTCGCTCGCTCCCTCCCCGTACAACGCGCGCCCGTGACCTCAAGTACGTCTTGAGCTCCGCGAGCGCGCGCTCCGCCTTGTGTTCCTGATAAAATCCAAGACTGGCATTGGCGAGAACCGCAATAAAAATGAAGAGTGCGTCGCGGTAGTGCTGAATGAAAAGAGTGACCACGCTGGCGGCCAAAAGAATGAGGATGAGAGGACTCTTGAACTGGTTGAGAAGCACTGCGATCGCAGATGTTCCGTGTACACGCTCAATAGTGTTTGAGCCGAAGATGGCCCTCCTGCGCTCTACCTCTTTTTCAGAAAGGCCGGTTTGGATATTGCTCTCGAGCATGTCCGCGGTATCTTCCGCGGATATGCTGGAAAACGCTTTCCAGATCACTTCCGGTTTAAGTGCCATGTGGTCACATTATACGCGCTCGCACGAATCAGGCCCACAAAAAACAAAAGCGCCGCGTCAGACGCGGCGCTTTTGTTTCTCTCTGCCGCTGTGTCTACTGTAGTGTCGTGAACGACTGCGCCGAGCTTGTCGCGGCGTTGCCGGCCGCATCGCGGGATTCTACGGCGTACTGGTACGTCGTGCTTGCTGAGAGTCCTGAGAGGGCGAGGAGGTGACTCGTCACGAGCGTCGTGGTCGATACGTTTGCGGTCGAGCCGCCTATCGTGAGCGGGGAAGACGTGCCGTACCACACCTTGCTCGTTGCCGGCTCGTTCGTTGTCCAGATGACCTGCCCCGTCGTTGAAGCAGTTGAGGAGGCGGATATCGCCGAGAGAGTCGGAGCTGTCGTGTCGGGTGGAGGCGGTGGGGGCGATGGCGGCGTTGTGGTCCCTGCTCCACTTCCCGGACATACGCCCACGGTGTCGCCGTGCGCGAGGTGCGCGCCAAGAGCGGGCACTGCGATGACAAGAGTCTGCGGCGATGTACCAGAAGGTTTGTGGCAGATTGCTACGACTCCCGCACCGGGTGTCGTCGTACTTCCTAGAAGTCCGAGACGCCTGATGATGCCTGGAGGCAGCTCGCGGCCGACGAAGAGCGCGAGAAGCTTTGCCTGAGTTTTGGGCCCGAAGATACCGATTGCCTCAATGCCAAACTTTTTCTGGAATTTCTTGAGAGCTTCTTCGGTGAATCGGCCGAAGAATCCTGTGATGAGACCCGACGGGAAAATATCGGGGTACTGTGCAAGAAGTTCCTGCAGATCACGGACGTCGTTTCCGGACATGCCGCGTGAGAGTGAGCGTACGAACTTCAGTTGCGCCCTCGCATCCTTGATATCTGCCCGGGTTTCCTTGATCTCAGTTCTTATTGTGTCTCGTTCTACTCTCGT
>MFLZ01000006.1:16789-28119 GCA_001781685.1 Candidatus Kaiserbacteria bacterium RIFCSPLOWO2_01_FULL_54_13 | reverse complement strand
CAAGCCTCGTTGTGCCTCGATCGTCGTCGTTGAGCGCTCTGCGCTGCGACTGCAGGTTCTTGATCGTTTCCTGAAGAGTCTTGATCTGTTCGTGGAGCGCCGCAGCCGTGGTGCCAAGGGCTCCGAACGGGAATGCAAAGACGGAGGCTTTCCTGTCGTCGTCTCTGCCTTGGGACTTGCCCTTGTTGTTGCTCTCGGCAAATGCAAGAGGCGCTAGGATTAGGCTTCCCACGAGAAGGAGAGAGGCCAATCCGATGGATATTGCTCGCATAAGGTATGTGTTGTGTAATGTTATTTTGCTAAAGTTGATAACGTACCGTAGCATTCTACCACGGTACATAGCTCCTAAGACGTCAAATTGGGGAGAATCTTACGAGTGGCAAAAGTCCGATAGCATAAGCCGCGGATTGCGGAAAAACAAAACGCCGCGTCAGACGCGGCGCTTTGTTTCAGACATTTCTGTCTAGACGACCTTGCCAACCTTGGTCGCATTCGGTCCTTTCGGACTGTCTGTAACTTCAAAGGTTACTTTGTCGCCTTCGCGGAGCTCATCGAACTTCACGTTTGTGAGTTCGTTCGAGTGGAAAAAGAGGTCTTTTTCCTGTCCTTCGAACTTGATGAACCCGAAACCGCGGTCGGTAAGACGAGCGATAGTTCCTGTTTGCATGAGCAATAGGATTACACTGTTAAATCAAAAGTATTGCTGAGGAGTGTAGGTCGATCCCTGCTTCCCTGGATCAGCGCCGATTGATGGAGAGAGCGTATCATATGTGGAATACGCTGTCAATCTTTTTTATGACATCGCCAATTCGCGTGCGGGGCAGGTGAATGAGCCCAAGCCGTCGCCCCTTCCGAAGTGCTATTTGGGTGTATCGGTCTTCGGTTCCGTTTCGTGCTTTCCGTCGGTGCAGTTGCATTCGGTTAGGGGCTGACCGTGCTTGGGACAGCCCTCAGCCTGACACACGCCCGGCTTGTCCGAGACTCCTTTGCATCCACCCGTGCAAATGTAGTGCTTCATGCATCTAGTATAGCCTGAAGAGGCTAACTGTGTATAATTTCGAGGTTCTTTAATATTCCGGGGTAACTCAATGGTAGAGTACTTCGCTGTTAACGAAGGAGTTGTGGGTTCGAGTCCCACCCCCGGAGCCAGAATGAGCGTTGTCCCTGACGTTGTTCTGTGTCATGAATATCAAGATCATCAAGAATCCTATCTCGCTCGAGGATGTGCAGATGCTTGCGCGAGAGATATACCGCGACATGGTGAAGGGCGTTGTCGATATCAAACGCGGGGTCATTGCGCTCGGCGGAGAGTGGCATATGGATGCAAACGCCGTTCTAATAGCCGACGGCTCCTCGCAACTGAATGTGTGGGGATTCAATCTACATGTTGACGAGCGCGACAATTCAGCGATCAAGTTCGTATCGCTTATCAACATACGGCCAGCACAAGGCAGCCGGGGCATGGAGATCCAGGATGAGAAACTTCGGAGTGAAATCCGTGCGATAATAAAGCAACTGATCCCCGGCCTCTTTATATGACACATAATAAAGCAGCGTTTTATTTCGCCAACCTCGGCGCGGACGTGCTGCGGTGCGCGCTCGCAGCAGAATCCAAGAATGCGAAAGAATACCATTCTTCTCTTGACCGCGCGTACAGCACACTTCGCCACATCGAGAAAGAGAATCGTCACGCGGCCTACGAAGAAGGCATACTCCTTTTGCGGGGCCTCGAATACGCGCGCGCATCACGCACTCTCCCTGCCTTTCGAGAGGAACTGAATGCTATCATTGAACCGTTCGCGGCTCGTCTGAGCTTCGTTTGAACAAAAAAGAAGCCCGTGGATATACACTCACCTCGCTGAAGCTCCGGCGAAGCGAGTCGGCGTTCACCATTCAGAAGCATTGCGCCGCCCCTCGCCGCGCTGCTCGGGGCGGCGCCAAAATGGGTTCCCTCCTTCGCCAAGGCTACGGACGGGCACGGCGCACTACTTCAAGCGCATCCCTGGAGCCAAGAATTTCTGCGATATACTTATTTTGTGAACAGAGGTTTTATCTCGATTCCTGTTGTCATTGTCATTCTTATCGTGTCTTTGGCCGGCGGGGCTGCGGTGTATTATCAAGCGCAGCGCTCAAAAGAGAAGATAGAAACAGCTGCACCATTCTCGTCGAATACCTCTGCGGGCGAACAGTCTGCCACGAGTTCTGTGGTCTCGCTCGCATTGCGGACACGAAACCAAAGTCAAGCAGCCCAAAAGCTGCCGCCGGAATCTCCCGGTCATCGGATAGATGCGATAAGTGACATGCAACAGCAGTTCGCAGTCCTTGAGGGAGAAATCCAGAATGCACAAGAGAAAAAAATATTTTTCTCTCCCGAACATGCCGCCCGGATTTTGAGTGATCTGACGACTATAGAGGCGCAAGGATACGCGAAAAGTGACGTAGAAAGATTGCGACAAAGGGTCTATGAATTGAGCCCTCATCTTCAGGATCAGACAAAACAAAATCAATCTTCCCCGCAAGCATATATGTCTGCGGCCCAGTCAAATTGCAAGAGTAATCCTTCTCCTATTTTCACGAATGACATCACGGACATGAGCAGGGTTAATTACATAGGTCCTCCACCAACAATGGGTGCTGGTCCAAGTCTCAAAACGCACGGTTATATAGGCACGGACCACGTGCGTGTGCCTCTCTATGCACCCGCTGCCATGACGTTAGAAAGTGGTTCACACTATATCGGCGGTCCATATATGATGGAATTCCGAGTGAGTTGTGAAGTAAGGGTTCGTTTTGGGCACGTTACAGAACCAGCCGAGGAGATTAAAAAACTGCTTCCGAGCGAACCAAAACAAGATAGTAGAACGCAAGAACTAACTCCTATTACCTTTGCCGCTGGTGATCTCGTCGGCTATACGACTGGCACCGATCTTGCCGGAAACTGGGATTTTGGTGTGTATAACTCTGTCGTGCGCAATCGTTACGCCGACGATCCCAACTGGAGCGAAAGCACAACGTACACGACCGCTGTATGTCCGTTCGATTACTTCACTGAGAAGTTAAAACCAGTGTACTTTGCGAAGTTTAACCCCGCTATGCTCGGCGGTAATCCGCCTCACGGTGAGTCATTTTGTAAGATGTAATTCACGGTAGAGAGCGCCCCCGAGCGGCGAAATGAGCTCTTGGGAGCGACCCACCCCCGGATTTGATAAAATAGTCTCATGACCAAACAGATCGCCACTGGTGTGGCCCGCCTGCGCGTTGCGCGCGGGCAGGTACATACGGTGCCGGAGGATTTGCGAAAGGCCCTCAGTTCAGAGCGCGCGGCGCGAGCGGCATGGGAAGACATCACGCCGCTTGCGCGCAATGAGTGGATCTGCTGGATCATCTCCGCCAAGAAAGCGGAGACGAGAAGCCACCGGATCGAGAGGACGCGTACGGAACTTATAGAAGGAGTGCGCAGGCCTTGTTGTTGGGCCGGCTGTATTCATCGTTGAAACAGGATGGTTGGAGTCTGACCCCAATTCCCACATTTTCAATCTGCGGGGGTTTTGCGCCGCCCCTCGGTGCGCACCGAGGGGCGGCGCCGAATTCGGTTCGCACTAATTCAAGCGTACTGAGCAGAGTGTTGGTGTGGTAAGCGACCTATCTCCGTTCAAAAGGGAGTAGAATGCGCCGTACGTATGACATTGTACAAACACACCCAAATCGGATACCTTATCTTATTTGTTGCGCTCGCGGTTACCGTATTTTTTGCGTGGCTGTATTGGAACATTCCGGAAACTGAACCTCGTCATATCGTTGCTGCATTGATGACGGTAATCGTCTTCATACTTGTTTCTTTCTCAACCCTTACCGTGACGATTGACGAGCAGTTTGTGCAGATAAAGTTTGGATACGGTATTTTCCGAAAAAAGTTCCTGCTGAGTGAAATCACTTCGGCAAAGGCGGTGAAAAATCACTGGTACTACGGCTGGGGCATACGGATATGGTTCTGGCCTTATATGTGGATTTACAATGTTTCAGGTTTTGACGCCGTTGAAATTGTCATGAAAAGCGGGAAAATCTATCGCATTGGGACGGATGTGCCGATCGAGCTGGAAATGGCGCTCTGCAGGGTTATACGCTCATAGAATCGAGGCACTTCACGATGGGGTATAATTACCTCATTATTAATCGTCCCTAATTTATATGAACATCTTCAGCAATAGTACGTTTACGTGGTGGCAGATCGGGCTCTTCAAGCTCTCGGTCCTCACCTTTGGCATCGCCGTCGGCGCATACTGGCAGGAGGTTTTTCTGCCGTACTTTACGCCGCTTTTGGTGATTGCGATTGCGAGCGGACTGTACGTCGCGTACATCTACTTCAAACAGCACTAACGAGAGCACGTTTTCTCAAAACATTCAGAGTAGTGTCGCATTTGTCGCATTCACAAGCAGATAGTTTCTGAACTCGGTTGGGTTGAGGAGGGCCTTGCTCTGGTGGTGGAGAGGGGTCATTTTGATGCTACCTGACACCACTTTCTGCCCACCTGTTACCCCAGGAGCAGCAATTTGCCCCGACCCGCTCTTTTCCACCTCACTGTGCATAACGGGCTTGCCTCGAGAGAAATAGTGAGAGAATGGGAGTATTACACATCCAATAGCTAATGCATGCCGTCAATTCTTTTTACTTTTAACAGACGAGAGACACTTTTTTTGATCATCGCAGCCGTTGCAATTGGTGTCGCAGTTTTACTCTATTTTCGCTCTCTTCCAAGTGCGCCAAAAGTCGAAGAAGCAGCTGCGCAAAAAGCGGCCGAAGATGTCGCGAAGGCCGAGAATCCTTTCAGCGCAGACAACCCGCTCGTCAATGTGGAGACCAATCCCTTTGGCAAAGTGAAGAAGGTACTCAACCCGTTTGAACAGTAATATGAAAGCAGCAAGACTCTTTTCAATCGCGTCGTTGGCAGCGGCGATCTTGCTTGTCCTTTCAACTTCCAGCGTCTTTGCACAAGAGGGTCCCTCTGAAGAAAGTATGCGAGCTGCGCTCGAAGATCTCAGTGCTATCTATGGTTCGCCTGTGGTTCGCATCGACCAGGCAAGTGCAATCTGTAATCAGGAGCAGTTCATGGTGGAGTGTGCAAACATCGGGAAAAAGCACGGGCTTTTTCCTGAGGAAAGAGAGCAGCAGGTTAACTCGATCCTATTAAGGCTCAAGGGACGAGTGGTTGATGAGTTAAAACTGTGTGGCGACACCGAGTGTCTCATAAATGTCGCCACAAGGATCGCGCGGGAGTTGAGTGCGGCAAATCCGACACTTGCTCGCGAAGTAGATCTCACGCCACAAGACGTGCAAGATAAGCGCTCAATCATAGAGGTCTCGAAATCAGTGGGAGTTGATATTGAAGAATGTCGAACGATGGATCCTGATACAGCCTCAGTAGAGCTCTTGCGGGCATGCGCAAAACTCGCGAAGCACGAGAGAATCCAGCAGTATATTCCCGAGGAGCATCGCGAGCAGGTGGAGAAGACGGAGAAAACCGCGGAACTCAAGGAAGCACTTGCGAATGGAGAGATTGCTTGTGGCGATGGAACGCTTGAGGGATGCGGCACCTTCTGCCTCAACCAGACAGCAGTGCAGCGCGAGGAAGGTCCTTCCGCTATTCCTCTCATTTGCCGTCAGATTGCTGAGCAATTCTTCGGGCCAGAAGGCGTGCAGGAACTCGAACGCACCTATTCAAACGTGCGTCAAACGTACGAGGGAATTCGCGAAATCTACAGAGAACGAGCTGATAATCCGGAAAATGTTCTCCCCATCGAGAGGGCTCACCCCTTGCCGGGTGTTACCTGTCCTACCGTTGAAAACACGCCGTGCCCTCCCGGATTATATCGGCAAGGGTCTGTCAATGAATTTGGCTGCTACGTGAGGGGCGCGTGTATTCCGTTTAATACCGAGACCCACCCGGAGTGGATGGACAGAGATAAGAATGTCATCTGCCCTGCTATGCCGACGGTTGATTCCTGTCCGGCGGGTGAAGATAAAGTTGTCACATACAGCTCGCCAGAATGTGGCACCTACTACATGTGCAGACCAAGACCAGAGGATCGTACGACGAAGTTCCCCTATAAGTTCGCAAGTGGGCGCGTTGTGGTTTCCTTCGAAGAAGGACGAATCTATTGTTACGAATCGGGTCCCAACGGAGCAACGCTGCGGGGAGACAAAGGTGAGTGTCTACGCTCGCTCGGAATTAACGTTCCCGATATACCTCCCGAAAAGCATTGCGCACAGTATGGCGATGGATGGCACACGATGGATAGCAGCGGCAACTGTTTCAACGAGAGTATGACCGAATACAGATCGCCGGGAGGTTTGCTCCGATCGTGTAGTACGGCCCCAGCCTACGGTTGTATGGAAAACCCCTACCCCGAGCCGCCAGGTGGCCAAAGGGAACAAGTCTGGAATTCTCTCGGGCTTCGCTCGTGGATTCGCGCCGACGCATCGGAGGCACGTATCGCGGATCTGAAAGCAGCGTGCGCAAACGCGCCGTCGGGGACAAACGTATGGCTCCCCGGCGCCGGCACATTTGAGAGTAAGGATTTCGGCATGCCGGACCCCGACAAATGTCGTAAGGCCACGAGCTGCACCTCTTCACAGTACTTCGATGGGACCGAGTGCAAGGAGCAATCTCAAACTATCTGTCCCGCGGGTCACCAATGGAACGGAACAATGTGCACGGGAGGCGATCCCGGCAGGGATATGCAGCGTTGTTTCTACGAGGACGCGACAAAGAACGGTGCCTACATTGGCTATACTGTCTGGTGCGAATCAGATTACAACAACTGCCACGAGGGAAGCGCATCGGGCCCGTCTATAAGTCTCAGCGGAGTCTCGCTCGGAGCACCGTCGCAGTGTGAATCCGGTTGGGACGAAGGCGGCTCTTCACAATGCTCCGACGGCAAAGACAATGACAGCGACGGCAAGATCGACTATCCCGCGGACACGGGCTGCTACGATAAATCTGATAACGAAGAATCGTATCCAAAAGACATCGAGCCGCAGTGTCCTCTCGGACAATATTGGAATGGCTCCACCTGTCGCAGCGAAAGCGACACAGTATCCGGGACCTGCTCTTCAGATATCAAGGTGCTGCTCGGTTCAGGATGTCACTCTATGGGGACCGCGTGGTTTAACGGAGCTATGACGAGCTACGTGCTTCCCGGAAGCGGATTCGTGAAGACCTGTGCGAGTGAAAAGATCTCTGGGTGCAGCGGAACACACACATCGGTAACGTGCCCACCGAACCAATTTTGGAGCGGTTCCTCGTGCGCATCGAGTGAGGGCACGATTTGCGCTTCAAACGAGTATTGGGATTCTGGTAAGGGCATGTGCACGAGCAGCCAGCGTGAGTGCGCGTCCGCAGGTGGCACGTGGGATAGTTCCGTAAACTATTGCCGTATGCCAAACGCTCCAACGCCAACCCCTTCGCCTGGCCCTACTACCACAGGAACAGCTCAGTGCTCAGATGGCAAGGACAATGACAGCGACGGCAAGATCGACTATCCCGCGGACACGGGCTGCTACGGGGCAAGTGATTGGAGCGAAGCATATGAATCCACCACTGGGAACCAGAAAACGCAGGTGTGGAACAGCTACGGCCTCCAATCAATGATCCGCGCCGACGCAGATCCTGCGCGCATCGCTACACTCAAAGAGTCGTGCGCCCTCGTGAAGTCATCGGCTAGCATCTGGATGCCGGGCGCTGGCACCTACTCAAGCACCGATTTCGGCATGCCAGATCCGGGAAAGTGCGCGAAAGCTGCAACGTGCGCATCCGATCAGTACTTCGACGGCTCGAGCTGCACAAGTACAAGTGGTGGTGGGAGCGGAGGCGGGGGGAGCGGCAGTATGCAGCGCTGTTTCTACACGAACGCAACGCGCAACGGCTCACCCATGGGTTACTCGGTCTGGTGCGAATCTGATTACTACAACTGCCACGAGGGAAGCCAATCCGGCGCCTCGATCAGTTTGAGCGGCGTCTCCTTGGGCGCGCCGTCGCAATGTGAGGGCGGGTGGTCGAGCACGTCGAACACCACGATCGGGAGCGAATGTCGCAGCCAAACTTCGCAGTCAACCTGTTCTGCGGTATCGGGATGCTACTGGTACACCGGTTATAGCGGCAGCTATTGTGACAGTAGTGGATCGGCTGCGTCTACTGGCAGCGGTGGTGGATGCGGTATGTACACAAGTGAGTCGAGCTGCAATGCGATGTCCGCATGTCTGTGGCAAAGCAATGCGTGCTCGTACAAATCCGGCAGCACCGGAGGGTCTTCCGGCAGCTGGAGTAGCTGCCCATCGAACCAATACTGGGATACGGTCACCAATTCATGCAGGGGCAACGAGAGCGCATGCGCGGAGGCGGGAGGATCGTGGAGCAGCTCTCAAAACTACTGCGTGATGCCGGGCACCTCGAGCGGCTCATCCGGGAGCTCGACCTCATGTCCTTCGGGACAGTATTGGAGTGGGAGCGCGTGTGTTTCCTCGGGCAGCTCTGGTGCATCGAGCTGCGGATCAGGCCTGTATTGGGATGGGAGCGCGTGTGTATCTTCCCAAACGACCACAGATTACTCGCAAATGCAATCAAGTTGCGCATCTGCAGGGGGCACGTGGGATAGCTCGAGCAATTACTGCCGTATGCCTACCGCGAGTGCAGCAGGACTGCTCGCGTACCTGTGTCCTCCGAACCATGCGTGGAATGGGAGCCACTGTACGTTCGTTGAGCAAAAAAGCCTCGGCTCGTTCGTCGCAAGTGTGATTCAAGCATTTACTGCACTTTTCGGTCGCTGAAAAATGCAGGGTAGTACTCAAGATTTGATAGTCTTCTGACTCAGTTGGGTTGAGGGGGTCCATCCTCATCGGGAGGGGAGGATCCCTCACTCAGAAAAAAATCTTGATCCGGATCCTGTTCATCAGGTTGGTACTAGTTGCCGTGCTCACGGCTGCGCCGGTGAAGACGGTTCCACCAACACCCGCCGTGCCGCCCGGCCCGCCAGTGCCGCCGGTTGCACCGCCGTTGTTGTTGCTGCCGGCACCCGTGACCTCAACGGTGCCGCCCAAGGCGCCCACGCCGCCAGTGCTTCCCGTTGCGGTGTTGCCTCCCGTTCGCGCACGAGCGCGGGTGTCGCTCACGATTGCGCCGCCCGAGGTGGAGGTCGCGGTGATAGAGGAGCTGTTTATGTTTGCCGTCGTCGAAGCAAGCTCGAGATCGATTTCCGTATCGTTCAATGTATTAGACGATGAGGCGGTCGACGAAGCACCGCCCGTTTCGACAAATCCGCCGTCGCCCGCGTTTCCGCCCGCGCCGCCGTTGCCCGCCGTTGCACCGCCGTTGTTGAAGTCACCGGCGCCACTCACTGTTACATCACCGCCCGCTCCTCCCGCGCCGCCGGTGCTGCCCGTTGCGATATTGCCGCCTGTTGAAGCGCTCGCGGTGGTGCTGCTCGTAATCGAGCCCGAGTTGTCAACGCTCACGGTGATCGAGCTGCTGTTAATATCCGCAAACGTAACCGATGCTACCGCGAACGCGCCGACCATTGCGGCAAAGAACACTACCCACGCATCTTTGCTTATGGACATACAATATAAAATTAGTTGGTAAAAGCGAATAACGCACCTGCACTATTCATGCGGGGCGCCTACGCTTCAGGCACCGATACAGCGCACACGCGCCATACTGATCGCTGGTTCCCCATTTCCCAGATCAGTGCAATGCACATGAATTGTAGCATCCAGCACTATCGCAATTGACGCGTCCAGTTCCCGATGTGTACAACCAGCTGGCATGGCGTCTTTGAAAGATTGTCGTGACTCCCTTTTCTATAGATTGTGTTAGCCAAATAACTGCGGATGGCTGCCGATATCAACAAGGACGAGCACTAACACATCATCATGTATCTGGTAGACGAGGAGTAAATCTCCCTTGATATGACATTCGCGGTAGCCATGCCATTCGCCTGAAAGAGCATGGTCTCTATTGCGCATAGGTAATGACCTTCCTTCTCGCAAGAGATGCAGAATCTTGATGAATTCGGCACGTGCCTTCGGTTTGAATGTTCCCGATTGCAAGAGCCTGCGGTATGATTTCTTGAAATCCTGCGACTCAAATATGCGGTACACCTCGCCAGTATACCGCGGTTACTTGGCCCCCTTCTCAAGATCTCGTATCAGTTCTTCCACATTATCGTACCCTCTTCCGCTGCGCAAAGCTTCTGCCACTTGTGCATCCCACCGCGCACGAATTTCCTTCGGACTCCTTTTTGTCGGCTTGAAGGGCAATCCCTTTTCAGTGACCACCTGATGCAGAAAAATTTTAATGCCCGCAGACAAATCAAGTCCGATATTCCTCAAGGCCTTGCTCGCGGCTTTCTTGGTTTTCTCTTCAATCCTGACGTTCACTGTGGTCATATGCGGACAGTGTATACAATGTGCGTACGTTGTCAACTCAGATACAGGCGGAACGACGAGTAGAATACAAACACTCGGCTTCTTGAGTAGTGCAGCCATATTTACACTATGTCAGCCAGTCCGCTCCGAAGACATAGAAAATCCAGTTGATTTGATATACTGCACGCGTCATGACCAACAAGACCGAAGGGGTAATTGCGATACTCGCGGCGCTTTTGGTACTCTTCTCGACGATGCTCGACCCGAAAGTTTCAATGACTATCGCCGTGGCCGCGCTCTTCGCACTGGGCGCGTATCACTTTGTGAGGAAAGATTGAATAGCGGCATATGACCGAACTTCTCGTCAAAACAAAAGCGAAGCGGGAGGTGGTGGATATTACGGATACGGTTAACGAGCTTTTAGACAAAGAAAAAACAGAAGACGGGCTCGTGCATCTTTTCCTCACGCATACCACGGCCGCGCTTGCGACTGCCGATTTAGATCCGGGCGGGACCGACCAAGATTACCTTGATGCTCTGGAAAAGATGGTTCCCAAACTTGCATATCGGCATCCGCACGACCCCTCGCACATGCCCGACCACATCCTTTCAACACTCATCGGAACTGCGCTCACGATGCCTGTTCAAGACGGAAAACTTGTGCTCGGCACGTGGCAGCGTGTAGCGCTTTTTGAATTCGACGGCCCTCGCGAGAGAAAAATAATCTGCCAATGTATATAGAAACGAGTACTTAGAAATGTCTTAAAAAGATGTTGGGTCCCGGGGCGCCATTCGCGCGCACCGGGACCCGCCCAAGGTGCCGCACAGACGCAAGCACCCGAGCTCTTGAGCGGGGAACTACGCCCCTCGCCGTACGGTGATCGCTAGTGGCGGGAGCATCATCTTGACC
>MFLZ01000006.1:4814-16753 GCA_001781685.1 Candidatus Kaiserbacteria bacterium RIFCSPLOWO2_01_FULL_54_13 | reverse complement strand
CCCGCCTCTCGCTCGCCTCGTGATCGTATTCAAAGCGGACGAGATCGTTACTCGCCCCACCGTGCGACTGCGTATCACTATAGAGGAGGGTTGAGTGTTTTCAAACGTGGCGTGCTCGACGTGCGTTCATTTACAGCGTGTAAGTTGCGAGTTTACGGAAAGAAACTGAGAGAAAATTGACCGCTCTATTCGTTAAATCTAGCTGCGCCAAGGGAGGCGAGTGCGTCTTTGGCTGATTGGAGGTGCTTGTGGTAGAGAAGTGCCTTCTCATACTCGGCGCGTGCGGAGGTAGCGTCACCGCGACTTTCATAAATCTTTCCTCGCAAGACGTAGAGCTCGGAGACCGATTTGTTGTTGTCGTTGATGACGCTGTCGGAAAGCGCCATGACGCGGTCGTATTGTTCCAGCTTGAAGTACGCATCGATGGGTTCCATCTGATACCACAGCACGCGCCGCGTGAGACGCGGCTCGATCTTTTCGAACTCACGCACCGAGCTTTCGTAGTCGCCGAGGTAGTAGAGGGCGGTCACGAGGTTGTAATGGGCGCGAATATCGTTGGCGTCTTTCGCAAGTTCGCTTTCGGCGCGCGCTTTCGCGTTCTGCCATGCCACTCGCTCGTCGCGCTCGCTTCCCAAAATCCGCTCAACAGTGGCCTTTTTCTCGGACGGCACGACGATGAGATACGAGTAGTTGAAATCCTTCCAGAAGTGCATCCACTTTTCGTACGTGTATGTCTGGCCCGGCCCCTCGATGCCGTCGCTCTCGACGATCGTTTTTGTATTGTCATCGTATCCTCTCACGACACGGTAGTGCACGATGTCTTGATCGGGGAACATGAGTGCGCGCGCGACAACGGGGATGTCGTTCGCGATGAATTTTTTGAGGAGCTCTATGTCGCCGTCTGGACGCACGTACGTCGCGAGACCATGTTTTGCTTTGGCGTAGTCGGCGAGCTCGTAGAGCGTTACTGACTTGTCGTCGTTGTCGCCCTTGGGATTGTTCCACGGCCGCGTGGCCTCGGCGATTGCCTCCTGCGTGTCTTTCACGTTCCAGTGCGAAAGCGCGATCATGAGCCCGACGGAAGAGCAGTTATTAAATGTCTGCCACGCATGCGCGAGCCCATCGATGACATTTTTCGTAGGAATTTCTTGCGTTCGGTTGGAGGTATCGAGAGAGGGTGGGATGTTCTCTTGTTCTTTCTGCGCTCCTCTTTCTGCGTAGATGGTCCTTCCGTTCTCACTCCACAGCACGTAGAGCGAGAATGGAATGAGTCCTAGAGCGGCAGCTATGAGTACCTTCTTTCCCATACGCGACGAGGTATAGCCTAGGCAGAATCACGCTACGCCTTCAATGCAGGAAAAAGGCCAAGCACTTTTTCTTTCAGAGAGGCAACCATGGAATGCAGATCCTCGTTCACAACGATGTGGTCGAAGAGATCTTTCCGTTCTCTAAAAATCGCGAGGTCCCGCTCTGCATTTTTGAGTCGATCCCGGATGCTCTCTTCGCTCTCGCGGCCGCGCGAGCGAAGACGGTGGAGAAGCTGGCTCAGTTTCGCCCGCTTGGTGTCGCCGGGAGGGAGGAGCCCGAAGGAGAGAATGGAGCTGCGGCCGTAGTGCTCCGCGAGGTCCTTGAGAAGGTGGATTTCAGTGACCACGACGGGCAATTTGCCCTCGCGCCAGATCGATTCAATGTCCGTGCTCTGATATCCGTACTGGCGGTTTTCGCTCGAGGAAGGGATTCTCGTGGCCGCGACGATTGAGCCCGCTTTCTTCATGCGCTCAAACTTCTCCGGCGTTGTATAGACGTACTCTCCGTCGTCGCCGCTTTTCGCTTCTCGCGTGGTGAGGATGGGCACGTTTGCCGTGTACTCGGAGCACACGCGCGTGAGCATCCTGCTTACCGTGGATTTGCCGACACCCGAGGGGCCGGTGAGTGCGAGAATGTATCCGGGAAACTCCGGGAGAGGCACGTCTTTCTTGGTGCATGCTTCGAATGCCACTTCGTATACGCGTAGACCCTCGTGAGTGATGTGCGAGAGACGCATTCGCGGACGCACACTCTCTCCGATCGAGGGATTCTCGGCAAGGAGCGGTCCAAGCACACGCCGTCCGTTTGTAAGCTCAATAAGGCCGATTGTCCGCGGTCTGTGGCCGAACCGTGCTGGCGGGTGCACGAGAGTTGTGAACGACACCACGACACCGGGAAGGAATTTTTCCCGTTCACGTCCGAGAGCCCGGTGAATGATGGGAGCGGAATGATTCATACGTTGGCATTTTGCACGATATGTATGCCGCAGGTGGCGCCTGCGCCGCCGAAGTTGTGGGCGAGGCCGTACGGCAATGACGCGCGTGAGAGGTGCTTCCCGACGTCGATCAGCTGCTTCAAGCCCGTGGCCGCCACAGGGTGGCCGCAAGCTTTGAGGCCTCCGCCCATGTTGACGAAAAGTGAGGCACGACCTTCATAAAGGTCTTCATATAGTTTGATCCCTTCACCTTCTCTTGCGAATCCAAGATCTTCCATATTGATGACGGCCGCGATGGAGAAACAATCATGTGTTTCCACCACACGAACGTCACGTCGCTCGACGTCCGCTTCGAGGAGGGCACGATTCATCGCCTCACGCGTCGCGGGAAAGCTCACGATTGTCGGTCGCTCCGCAATGCTCAGCGTGTCGCTCGCGATCTGACTCGCCACGATGCGCAGAGGGCTTTTGTGCGACGTTGAGAGAATGCATGCCGCGGCTCCGTCGGAGACAGGTGAGCAGTCGAAGAGGCGCAGCGGATCGGATATGAGAGGACTCTCGCTCACAGCCTCGGGACTAAGCTCAGTCCTGAACTGTGCGAAGGGATTTTCCGCTGCGTTTCTGTGGTGTACTGCGCTCACGATGCTGAGCTCCTCGCGCGTGAGGCCGAATTCGTGCATGTATCGCTTCGCAACAAGACCGAAGATTCCGGGGAAGGTGAGACCCGACGGAGCGTCGAGTTCGGCGTCGGCGGCTCCCATCAGCGCCTGCGAAATCACATCCATCGAAACGTCGGTCATTTTTTCCGCTCCGACGACGAGTACTGTTTTTGCACGTCCGCTCTCGAGGAATGCGCAGGCCGTGTGAAGCGCGAGGGCGCCCGAGCCGCATGCCGCCTCGACGCGCATAGCCGGCGGGTGATGCGGGAGGAGCGCCGAGGCAAGCGCGCCAAGGCCAGCTTGATTGTTCGTTACTTCCGCGAGCATGTTCGCGACGATGACGAGATCTATCTCGAGCGCGCTCAGCCCGGAGGAGCGCAGAGCCGCTTTGATGGCTTCGTCCATGAGATCTTTGAGGCTCTTGTCCCACCATTCGCCAAAGCGCGTGAGTCCCGAGCCGACGAGGAAGATGTCTTGGTTCATGGAATTACGCGGCGAGCGCTCCGGAGTGTTCGAGGTATTCGTCGTACTTCAGATAGGAGCGCTCGCGCTCATCTTTCGGGAGCGGCGACCCGTTCTTTAGCATTGTGAGAAGAAAAGCATCGCACCCCGCGCCGGAGCCGTAGGACACGAGAAGAATTCGTTCATCTTTTTTCGCTTTCTCAAGTACGGATACGAGACCGATGAGGGAGCACGCGCTGTAGGTGTTGCCGATTGCAGGAACGACGAACCCGGCACTCATTTGCTCCTTAGTGATTCCGCATTCCTTCGCGATGCGCATAGGAAATTTTGCGTTGGGCATATGGAGGACGACGTGAGCGATGTCCCGAAGCTTCACGTTGGATGCTTTGACAATGGCACCGACCGTCTCGCGTATGTGGTGGAAATAGCCGGGTTCGCCCGTGAAGCGTCCTGCGTGGCGCGGGTAAGGCTCATCTGCCGCGCGCCAGAAATCCGGCGTGTCTGTCGTGAAGGAAAGAGTTCTGTCTATGCGGCAGAGGGCTTTCTTGTGAGTTTCCGGCCCGAGGAGGAGTGCCGCCGCGCCGGCTGCCGCTGTATATTCCAGCGCATCGCCGGGTTTGCTCTGCGCGGTGTCCGTGCCTATCGCAAAACCAAACTTGATCTGGCCGCTCCTGATAAAGCTGTCAACCATCTGTAGCCCCGCCGTGCCCGCTTTGCAGGCAAACTCCAGATCCGATGCATGCGAGAATGGATCGATATTCAGAGCCGACACGAGCATGCCGCTTGTGGGCTTTACGGCATATGGATGCGATTCCGAGCCGACGAATATCGCCGATATCTGCGCGGACGGGACGCCGGAATTTTCAAGTGCTTGTTTTCCTGCCTCAAAGGCAAACGTGAAGCTGTCTTCGTCAAGACCGGGGACGGATTTCTCTACCACGCCGAGGCTTGCGAGGAGCGCTGCCGGATCCTGTTTCCAATGACGCGCAATATCTGCGATTTTGATGCGGTATTTCGGCAAGTATGCGCCGAAACCGACAATGGCTGAGCGGGTCATGTACAAACGAGTATACCAAAATCCTCGCCAGCTTCACAGGGTCAGCTGCTGGTCTTTTTCCCGCGCGCGAGCGATGTTACTCTTTGAGACCATGGTACAAATATGTAGTACGAGTCTACTCTAGCGTCCTAGGCGGCGATGCGCTCGCGCGAGGGTGTGCGTGGCTTGCGCTGCGAGGAGGGAGAGCTCGCCCGCAAGGATTGCGCCGCCGATTGTTTCTGCGAGCTGCGCAGATGGTCGGAGTTTTGTTTTTGCTTTGAGCATCAGGTTGAGGCATTGTTTTTGAGCAGGAAGGTCGACTCCGCCTCCGCGGACGCCAAGCATGAGAGCGGGAATCGCGACCGAGATCTGAATGCCGTGGGCGTTTTTCTTTACGAAAGTGTCTGCGAGCGAGCCTTCCACGACGTGCGCGGCATCTTGGCCCGTTGCAAGGTAGAGCGCAGCGATGACGTTGGCCACATGCAAATTTCTTCCGAGCGCACCCGCCACACTCGAGCCGACTTCAAGCTTGGCGTGTGCTGTTCTCATGAGTGTGTCGGAATCGGTTTTGAGGACGTTCTCGATGATTTTTTCCGGAATCGTTGCCTCGGCCTTCACGCGATATCCGCGCCCCCGTTTTTTCGTGAGCGCGCTCGGTTTCTTGTCGCTATCCACGTTTCCTGCCACAGTGAGCATCGGAATGCCCAACTCTTTTGAGAGAAACTCTCCGACTGCCTGCGCCGCGATCGTAACCATGTTCATGCCCATCGCCTCATCGGTGTCCGCGGCGAGCGAGAGGAACAGCACGTCGCCTTTTGTATCGATCTCGTATGAGAGAATCTTCAGGTGCCTGCTTGTTGCTTCCGCGATCTTTTTCCACGCTGATTCAAGCGCACGAATTTTCTCGGATGTTTCTTTCGCGTTTTTCACTTCAAATGCGAGCGATCGCGTTACGCCTACGTATTCGGACGACGTATGAACTCCGTCTGCCTCTCTCAGCGCTCGAGAGCCGCGATTCACACTCGCGACCAAAGCACCTTCGGTGGTTGCGAGTGGCAGGTACACGTCGTGCGTTTCGCCTGAGCTGAAGTGGATCCTGAGAGGTCCAGCGAGGCCGACCGGGAGGGGAACCGCTCCGAACATCTGCTCGCAGTTTTGTTCATCCGCAGATCCGATTTGCTGCGGAGAAATCTGCAATGCAGAGAGCTTCACATTCAGTTCTTTTTCGATCAGATCGCGTCGTTTTGAGACGCGACCGGAGGCATCGAGGCCTGCTGGAAGGTTACGTAGGTCCATGAAAAGCGATTATAGCGGCTAGTGAGTGGCATTGCGAGAACAGACGTTCTCGTAAGACGCGAACGACGCCGCTATATGGTACTCCATATAGCTGAGAATCAGACCACGCGTGATCCTTTTCCGATTTCTGCTTCGAAGATCGTGCAGTCCTTCTGAGCACTGGCATATCCACGCACAGCAGGAAGCGCACTCTCCTCGCAAATCAGGTGCACCGTAGGGCCCGCATCCATCGTGTAGAGAACCGCCAGATGTTCACGGGCACGGAGCTCCTTAATCTCGCGGATGATTCGATGCGTCTCCTCGGAGAGGTAGCGGAGCGCTGGAGTGCTCGATGCCATGACGGCATGCATGTCGAGGCAGTCTTCTTCGGAGACTCGTGCAAGTTTCTCGAAATCTTTTTCTCGGATCGCTTCGATGCACGTCTTCTGGCGTTGGGGAATTGCCCGGAGTCGCGCCTCAAAAAGCGGACTTGTGTGTGCGAGCACATGACCTTCGGTGGATCCCGTTTCTTTTTCTTTGTGAGATGGCACGATGATGATGTCGCGTAATTTCCAGTGGTTCGCGGGTGCGATCTCTTTTGCGTACGAGGCGCCGATCGCATCTCCCTCTCCGGCAATCATGGCCGAAAATCCTCCGAAGACACTGCGGCTCGCAGAGCCGGAGCCGAGACGGGCAATGACGCTCACGTCCCGGCGGGATAGTTGTGTCGCGAATCCTCCATACGCCTCTGCAAGAGCGCTAAAGACGGCAGCCGAAGATGCGAGGCCGATGCTTCGCGGGATGTTTGATCGAATCTCGAGCGAAACGGACGCGGGAAATGCGTGAGCCACGCTGATGTCGGTCAGGTATTTCTTTGCGAGAAGAAAGTGTTTCTCAAGTCGCGTGCTCTCCTTTTCGGTGAGAGTCCGTGGAGTGCCGTCCGGCTCGAAACTGCGCGCGGAGAAATACCCTGCATGGTCGGCCACTACTTCGACCGTGGGCCGATCGAGTGTCATCGAGAGCGAGTCCGCGGCCGGCAAGCGCAGCTCTTCCTTACGATTACCCCAATACTTGATGAGAGCGACATTTGGTGCGGAAGAGGCGCGTATCGGCATACTCAGGGGAGCATTGTAGGGAGACTTTTTTGCTTGTCAATGTTCCGAATTCTTTCCTGGTTGCCGATCGCAAGCACCATACCGGCGCCTCCCGTACGAGCGCCTGCGCCGATGACTTTTGCGCTGCCACCTGCGGATTCTATTTCAGCTATTAGCTCCTGCACTTTGGGCGGCACGACGCCGAGGGCAACTTGCGCTTTGTGATGGTCGCGCATGACGATATCTAGAGCTTCGCCCTGCATGAGCCGCTCTGTGCAGTTTCCGATAGCGTTGAGCGGTCCTTTGATCTCTTTTTCGCGTTTTTGCATCCACGCAACGAGTTGCGCTGTTGATTCGTTCGGGAGTCCGGTATCGATGAGTGTGAAGTTTTGCAATTGTACTGACGGCAGGTCGACATGTTTTGGAGTTGCACCTTTGCGAAAGAGGATAGGATGATTTTCCAAGATGGTATTGAAGTCCAAGCCGCTATGTCTCGGATTTAGCGCATCTTCGATTGTCAGCGCCGTTTCGCGCGCGTCTTCGCCGATGAGCACGCGTGTGATGGCTATTACGAGTGCGGTTGAGGAACCTAACCCCTTGCCGAAGGGAATAGCCGAGCGGATTGAAAGCTGTCCGCGAAGGTTCGGCTTGTTTTTCCTGCAAGCCGCAACGATCTTCTCCGTATACGCTCGTACGGCATCGTTTGCATCACTTTCTGCAATTTCGATACCTTTGCACAAAGCATCTTCTTCGAACGTCGCTTCAACACCAGCAGACGAGGGGACGGCGATGCCGGGATAGCCGAATACAACCGCATATTCTCCGGAAAGAATTATTTTGCCCGGCGCAAATGCATTTCGTTTGGCCATAGTTCTATCATAGTATGGATGCCATGCACGATTCCGCCACTCCTTTTGCGGCATTCAAATCCCGCTGGCAGCCGGCCATAGAGCACGCGCTCGCAGACCTTGCGGCACCGAGCGGCGCGCAAGAGCGGCTCGCCGAGGCCATGCGTTACAGCCTCCTCTCACAGGGCAAACGCATCCGTCCGCTTTTGGTCTTAGCAGCTGCCGATACCTGTGGCGGAAATGTTGAGCGTGCCATACACGCCGCGTGCGCGCTTGAAATGGCGCACGTATCTTCGCTGATTCTCGATGACCTTCCGGCCATGGATGACGACGATACGCGGCGCGGCAAACTTGCGAACCACAAAGTCTACGGCGAAGCCACTGCGATTCTCGCGAGTAATGCGCTGCTTGCACGCGCGTTCGAACTTCTGGCCGAGTATTCCGTAGGTGCGGTGCTCTGCAAAGAACTTGCCGCCGCCCTCGGTGCGGCCGGGATGTGCGGAGGGCAGTCGGATGATATTCAGGGTGGTGTTGCGACATTCGACGATCTAATGAAGATGCATGCAGGGAAAACAGGAGCGCTCATCCGCGCCTCGGTGCGTATTGGCGCTATACTCTCCGATGCCGAGGCACAGAAGATCGAGTCGCTTTCGCAGTACGGCGATGCGATAGGCCTCGCGTTCCAGATTACCGATGACCTTCTTGACAGGGAAGTGGAAAAGGAGAAAGTGACGTTTCCAAGCCTGCTCGGTGTTGAGAAAAGTAAAGAGATCGCCGGCCAGAAGACTGACGAAGCACTTCGCTCTCTCGAAAGTTTTGGCCCCAAAGCAGAGGTTTTGAGAGATCTCACGCACGCTATTCTAGCTCGTCATTCGTAGCTAGCGGCCAAATCTGCGCCGTCGTTCATCGTACGTCTGCAGTGCCATCGCAAGATCTGCTTCCGAAAAGTCGGGAAAGTAATGATCGATAAAAACCCACTCGGCGTAGACGGCGGTCCACAGAGCGAAGTCGCTCGTGCGATATTCGCCTGAAGTGCGGATCACGAGATCAATATCCGGTAGCTCCGGATGGTCCACGTGCGCGCGAATGCTTTCGTCCGTCACATCCTTGCCGCTCAACTTCTTGATAGCGCGCAGCAACTCGTCCTTTCCGCCGTAGTCGAGAGCAAGATTCAGCGTGAATGTCCAGTTTTTCCCGGTTTCCTGCTCGGTGTCTTCAAGCAAGGTACGGAGAGTACCCGGTAGTCTATCCTTGCGCCCGGAGTGCAAGAATCGCACGCCATTTTCCAAAAATTTCTCGCGCTTCTCTTTCAGATATTTCTCCAGAATCTCCATGAGCTTGTTCACCTCCTCGGGCTCTCGGTTCCAGTTCGCGGTAGAGAACGCCCAGAAGGTGAGCGTCGAGATGCGGCCCGATTTTCGGCCCCACTTCAACATTGTTTCAAAATTCTCGGCGGCCTTCTCGTGACCTTTCCATGGCGGTAGGCCGCGGGCTAAAGCCCACCTTCGATTGCCGTCGGGAATGATTGCGAGGTGGATCATTTTTCAGCGAGGACTTTCGGGAGGCCTATGCGCAACCACGGAGCGTATACGTCGGGGTTCTCCTCCATATCGTGCAGTAGCTTCTTCGTATTCATCCATTTGTATTCTGCCACTTCATCTGGATCGGGGGCGACCACGACATCTTCCGCGTTACCGGCGAGGATTGTGACATGTTCATGCTCGACTCCCTCTCCGCTCGGATCTTCTTCGCGATAGACGAATGAGGGTCCTTCAGAAAGCGCGCAGGTGAATCCCATTTCTTCCTTCAGTCGTCTCTCTCCCGCTGCGCGTAGCGTCTCTCCATCCCCTGGATGGCTGCAGCATGTGTTTGCCCAAACAAAGGGCCAGAGCATTTTCTTGCGACTTCTCCGTTGGGTCAGTATTTCTTTGCGCTTATTCCGGAAGACGTACACGGAAAAAGCTTTGTGCAGTTTGCCTATGCCGGTGTGGGCTTCCATGATGTCGGAAGTTCCGGTTTTTACTCCCTGTTCGTTCACGAGAATGACATCGGACATGGGCGGCCATTCTACCACTCAAAATCGCGCGGGGAAGAAGGGAGTGAGCTTTTGGCGTGATACAATGTCGCCGATGCGCAGTACGTACTCGCTCTTGGGTTTTTCTCTCTTGCTCATTCTTATTATTGCAGTTTACGCATTTAATTGGGGCTTCACAAAACCACAAGATACTGAGACAATGACACCCGAACCTATGGCCTCGGCACTTTCGCTCACGAGCCTCGACTTCTCGAGCGGGGGAGTCATTCCTGCGAAATTCACCTGCGATGGCGAACAAGTGAATCCTGAGCTCTCGATCTCCGGTGTCCCCGAGGGTGCCAAGTCGCTCGCGCTCATCATGGATGATCCCGATGTGCCGAAGCAGCTCAAACCCGACGGCGTATTTGACCACTGGACACTGTTCAATATACCTCCGCAGACGCGCGAGATCGCGCACGGCGTTACCGTAGGCGTAGTAGGAAAAAACGGCGCGGGGAAAGTTGAATATATCGGGCCTTGTCCGCCTCCGCAGTATGAGCCATCAGAGCATCGCTACTTTTTCAGGCTCTACGCGCTCGACTCGATGCTCGACCTCCCCGAAGGCGCATCGAAAGCCGACGTCTTGAAAGTGATGCAGGGCCACATCATCGCGCAGACAGAGCTGATGGGGAAATATAAGAGAGTGAACGGCGAACAGTAAATAGCGAACAGAAGAATCCATGGATATCAGGATTAAAGCGACGGATTATCAGATCACGCCGCAGGTGGCGGAGTATCTCGACCAGCGCATCGCATCGTTGGGGAAACTCCTCACAGGTGTTGAGGATGTGGCGCGCATCGAAGTGGAGCTTGGACGAGACGCGGGGCGGCCTAGGCATGGCAAGAACATCTGGTTTGCCGAGATACAAGTCATTGTTCCCGGAAGTGAGCGTGTCTACGCGCGCAACAATTCGGAGAGTGTCAACGGCGCGATTGATGACGTGAAAGAAGAGGTTGAGCGACAGCTGCGCCGCGAGCGAAAAATCCATATTCGACTGTATCGAAAAGGCGGCGCCTTGGCGAAGCGCCTGATGCGATTGGGAGGGTTCGACTAGACTGGTTTTGCTCCCGAGCGCAGGAATTCGTCGTAGCTCATCTCGCGCTTGCCCTCGGGTTTGACCTTATCGATAACAAGTTTGTCGCCCCCAAGGTGCGCGTCGAGAATACCAACGCGAATCTTTTTACCGGAACGTTCAAAAAAAGTGTACGTGCCCGGCCAGCCTTCATAGGCGCGGATTTTGAGGAGGTTCTTGTAGGCGTCGCCGGATAGGTCGAGAAGCCCGTCTTCCTTTTTGATTTTTTCGCAGTAGGTTGCAAGGTCGTGGTTTTGCTCGCGTGCTTCTATATTTCCCTCGATCCACTCGGGGAGCACCTGCGAGAGAAGGCGCCCGCTTTCGCGCGTTAGGAGCTTATCGAGCTCGGAAGCCTTTGGCGGCCAGTTTGATATATCAAACTTTTTCTGCGCGACGATAGGACCCTCGTCCAATTTTTCCGAGAGAAGTATGATCGAGGTGCCGATGTTCCGGTCGTCGCTGAGGATTGCTGAGCGAATCGGCGAGGCGCCGCGATAGCGGGGAAGTAGAGAGAAGTGCACGTTCAGCGCGCCTCGCTTAGGCGTGTCAAGGACGGTCCTTGGAAGGAGTTTTCCATAGTCGACGACAACAAACAGCCTGTAGCTTGTAGCTTGTAGCTTGTAGCAGAACTCCGAATCCAACTCTTGAGGCTGCAGTGTCTCGATCCCTCGTTCATTCGCCCACACTTTGACAGGTGGTTCGGTGAGCTTCATGCCACGACCTTTCGGAGTATCGGGCGCGGCGACGACGAGCGCGGGAAGAAATCCGGCTCGCTCGAGCTCATTCAAAATTCCGACTGCGATCTGCGACGTGCCGAAAAAGCAGAACGAGATGTCTTTTCTGTTCGCTGTTTTCTGTTTACTGTTCGCTTTTCTTGTTTTCGTCATAGATTTTACTCGCCTTGGTGGTGTAGATAATACCCTCGAGGTGATCCATTTCGTGTTGAAAGATGTGAGCGAGGAAGCCCGATGCGCCGCGCGTGAAGCGCATGCCTTTTTCATCATAGGCTCGAATGGTCGCTTTCTCCGCGCGCGGCACCTCCCCCCACTTGCCTCGGACCGATAGACAGCCCTCGTGCTTCTCCTTTTTTGCGCGTGAGAGCTTCAATAGCTCCGGATTAATGTATACCTGATCCGGTATGCGATGAGGCGTCGCCTCATCGGATTTCGGTTCGTC
>MFLZ01000006.1:0-4805 GCA_001781685.1 Candidatus Kaiserbacteria bacterium RIFCSPLOWO2_01_FULL_54_13 | reverse complement strand
CGGAGACGATGAAGAGCCGCAAAGATTCGCCGACTTGCGGCGCGGCCAGAGCGACTCCGAATTCTTCTTTTGCAAGAAGCGCTTTCATCTCTCTCACGAGGCCCTGAATTCGTTTCGTCTTGATTTCAGAAACAGGAATCTCTCGCGCCACTTTTCGTAGCACAGGATTTTTGTTTGCTGGCAAAATTGTTCGCATTCGGCAACTATACCGTTTACAAGCCGAAAGTTAAAAAAAGTGGAGCCGCGGCAGTGCGGCTCTATGTAAGAAGGAAGCGGGAGGGTTCCTACGGGCCCAGGAGATGCGGCGGACCTGAGTATCCCGTAGGAATGGAGTTCCCTCCCGGGGCCTGGCGGCCCGGCAGCGGGCGGGGAGGCCGAATAGCCACGCCCACTGCCCTATGGTGCTTGCGACAATATAGCATAGGATATAAAAGAAAGAAATTGAAATGAAGCACATTCGGACACACCTGAAGCGCACGATGGCGAAGACGCGCATAACGGAGCGGGGGGAGCTGATGCGCTACTTTTGCGAGAAGCTCAACAGAAGCCGCGAGCGCGATGGCTTGCCAGCAATCACCATGGGTCGGATGGGGAAGACGCTCGAGAAAATTCCTACCAAGGATCTCTATTATCTGAAGCGCGTCTGCGATGACGCACAGAATTTCTCGAAGAAGTTTTGGTTTGAATTAAATCCCGAAAAGTACAAAAAGTGATTAGGTGAGTGGATATTACAGTATCACACGCGGCCACGTGGCAAAATGCAATAGCCATCTTCCTGGGATGGCCATTCAGAAAACAGGTCCGGAGGATTTACCTTCCGTACTCCATACGCTATACTCCCTACGCTTTCTCCTATGGCCTTTTCATTCTATCCCAAGCTCGGCATCGACCTCGGCACAACGACGGTCTTGGTCTTCGTGCCCGGCAAAGGCATCGTCTTGAACGAGCCTTCGGTGGTCGCCGTCTCTACGACGGGCAACAAGATTCTCGCCATCGGGAATGATGCGAAGGAAATGGTTGGCCGCACGCCCGACGAGATCGTAGCCTACCGCCCGATGAAAGACGGCGTTATAGCCGATTATCGCGTCACTGAGGCGATGCTTCGCTACTACATCAAAAAAGCTCTCGGGAAGTGGAATCTTTTCCGTCCCGAGGTGATGGTGTCGGTGCCCGCAGGTGTCTCCTCGACCGAGCGGCGCGCGGTCGTCGAAGCGGCGACCAAAGCCGGCGCTCGCGAGGCATATGTCGTCAAGGAGCCGATACTTGCCGCAATCGGCGCCGGCATTCCCATTCATGAGGCGCGCGGGCACATGATCGTCGACATTGGCGGCGGCACCACCGACATCGCCGTGATTTCGCTCGGTGGCATCGTCGCATCCACTTCGGTGAAGTGCGCGGGGAATACCCTCGATCACGCGATTGCCGATTACATCAAGAAAACCTACAATCTCGGCATCGGCGACAAGATGGCTGAGGACGTGAAAATCCAGATCGGCTCTGCCGTGCCCATCGAAGAGGAGTTGATGATGCACGTGAAGGGCCGCGATCATCTCACTGGGCTTCCACGCTCCTTGGAGATTGGGACGAATGAGATAGTGCGCGCGATCGGGAGGGAACTGCGCACCATCATCAATGCAATGAAAGACGTATTGCAGGATACGCCTCCCGAGCTTGCGGCCGACATCATCGACAACGGCATCATCATGACGGGCGGCACTTCGCTCCTTCGCAATTTTCCCGAGCTTGTTTTCCGGCGCACCGGTGTCAAAGCCCGCCTCGCAAAAGACGCGCCATTTTGTGTGGCGATGGGCACCGGCGAAGCCCTCAAACATCTGGACGCATATAAAAAAGCGATAATTGCAAAACGGTGATTACAAAAAAGTTAATCCCGCACCAAGCGCTGCTTTGGTGCTGGGGCGATTATTGCGAAGCGGTAGCGCCGTTTCCGGGCTTTGTAGGGGACGTTTCTTTTATCGACGAGTGCTGCAGCCTTGAGATGTCCTGCATGAGACGCTTGAGGTCGGTCTGGATGTCGCCCAAGGTCTTGCGTTGTTCCGATTTGCGCTGCTCTTCTGCGGTCTCAATGGCCTCTTCTTCTTCGGTTATCTCCTCGACGTCCTCGCTGATTTCTTCCACGTCTTCTTGCAGCTCTCCGACGTCTTCCTGAATCACACCGACGTCCTCGCGAATTTCTTCAATGTCTTCTCCGACTTCTGCGAGCTCTTGGGTCGTGTAGTTGACGGTCATCTGAATAAAAATAGAAAGGTAGATGGCTTCAAGGGATACGATAGAAAGGAGCACAAGCTGCATCTCCGCGAAGTCTACGTAGCCGAACGCGGCGAGGAGGTAGCATCCGACGAAGATGGCCGTGTGAACGGCGAGCGAGGCGGGCGAGCCGATCCAGCGCGTGACGCTAATCGCTGTTTTCCAGATGTGGTATGGGTCCCGCATGATTGCGGACAGTATAACCCTCGTTGCTATAATCAAGCGATGATAACGCGATTGGTGGGGACTACTCATCTCGTGGCGGGGGATACCGAATCAATCGCCGGTGTACTTTCTTTTTTGAAGCGTGAGGGAATCGAGACGCACGGCAATCCTGACTTGTATGTGAGAACTTATCGACAATTCGGCATCGATGAAGCACGCGAGCTTCGCGAGCGGGCTTCTCTGCGGCCTGTTGGGCAAGGTCGTGTGTTCGTTGTCGCGACACCCGGCATGACTCACGAGGCGCAGAACGCGCTCCTCAAAACTCTCGAAGAACCGCCCGCGAACGCCCTCTTTTTCTTTATCGTGCCATCTCCGGAGACGCTTTTGCCGACCCTGCGCTCGCGCGCGAGCGCTGCAGACTTCGTAAGTCCGACGGACTTACGAAGTCCTAGCATTTGCATCTTGGATTTTCTCAAATCGCCGCCTAAAGGACGTCTCGATATGCTGAAACCTCTGCTTGAGAAAGGTGAAGACGAGCGGCGCGACTTGGGTGCGATACTCGCATTTCTCTCGGCGCTCGAGAGACACCTTGAGAAGCATCCAGAGAGTCTGCGTGCGCTGTACAGAGCGCGAAAGTACATAGCGGACAGAGGCGCCTTGGTGAAGCCGCTTTTGGAGCAAGTCGCGCTTCTGGTGCCGCGTCTGTGATATAGTTATCGCCATGGCAAGGAAGCATAGACAGGCGAACGTAAATACTATCGAGGGTCTCGCAGGCGTCGTAGCGGAGGGTTTTGCAGATGTGAACGAACGCTTCGACGAAGTTGATGAACGCTTCGACAAGGTTGATAAACGTTTCGATACTTTGGAGTTGGAAATAACAAGTGGATTTGAAGAACTTCGGAAAGTACTTGGGCGCATTGAGACTCGCCTCGCTGCCCTCGAGCTAGCGGTTTTTGGTGCCCCTGGCCCTGAAGGCGGACGTTTGGCGTCACGTTTCCTTTTATCTCGTCTCGACAAACTTGAGAAGGCTGTCTTTGGTAAATAATCGTGTGAACTACGATTTCAAACAGTTCGACGCAAAAATTGCTGCGGCGAAGGAATGGCTCGCGAAGGAATATCGTGGCCTGCGCACCGGGCGCGCGGCGCCTGCAATCCTCGACGGCGTATCCGTCTCGGCCTACGGCTCTATGATGCCTCTCAAGCAAGTTGCGAATGTTGGCGTCGAAGACGCACGCACTTTGCGCGTGCAGCCGTTTGACGCAGCGCTACTCAAGGATATTGAGCGCGCGATATCCGGAGCAAATCTCGGCGTCGGCACTTCCTCTGATGGCGCCACGGTGCGCGTCTCATTTCCTGAGTTATCTACGGAGCGCCGCGAACAGCTTGTGAAAGTGGCGAAGAGTAAACTCGAAGAAGCACGCACCACTGTGCGCATCGCGCGCGACGAGGCGTGGAAGGACATCCAAGAAAAAGTGCGCACAAGTGCACTGACCGAAGACGACAAGTTCTCGCTCAAAGAAGAGCTCCAGAAGCGTGTGGACAAAGCGAACGAGGAGTTGCAAAAGTCTTTCGAGTCGAAGGAAAAAGAGATGAGCAGTTGATTATGGGAAAATCAGCTGAGCGTTTTCAACAATTGTCCACCAAGTATCTTGCTCCGCTTGAAACGACCAAAGGAAATCTGGAGTTTTCGGGTCCTTTAGCAGCCGAGATGGCTGAGAAACTGTTAAAGAAACGCGAAGACTATATTGGCGTTGTGCCCATAGGATCTATGATGGGATATCCAGCTAGAAAATCAGATATCGACCTTGTGCTTTTGATGGAAAACAAAGAATCTAAATCGACAACCGGGACATCTTCGACGACATTTATATCTTCAGCGAGCAAGCGTATGTTTGAAACTGAGATGGCGAACAAAATCAGAGACAAGCTGAGGTGGAAAAGAGATATTCATTGCATAGGCGGATATATTGATGAAGACAGCATTGCTGAAGCAATTGATTTGTCGCTACACAATCACGAGCTTCCTTCAGAATCTGGATTTTGGCTGCAAATTTTCAGTCCTGCCGCAATCGGTGAACATAGAGACGAATGGATCAATCTTATCGGGATAGGGATAAAAGGTTTATCTGTAGACGAAAGATCAAAAGTAATCAAAGGCTTTGCAGGGGCTATCGTCTACGTAGAGAAGAAAAGTGAGCCGAAATTCCGAGAGCGCGCTCGGATGTCCAAAGAAGAAACAGAGCAACTTTCGGCCAATCGTCAACGTTTGTGGGAAAAACAAATAGCCGTTGCGCTGGGAGTTCAAGAACTATGACGGTACTTCTTGTCGTTGGGATACTCGTATTCCTCATTGTCATCCATGAGCTCGGGCACTT
>MFLZ01000005.1:26759-31925 GCA_001781685.1 Candidatus Kaiserbacteria bacterium RIFCSPLOWO2_01_FULL_54_13 | reverse complement strand
AACGCGTGGCAAGTACGGATTCTTTGTGTATGCCATATCTCTCATATTGTGAATGGACAAGTGTTTCCAAGCTATTGAACCATTACGATACCATTGCTTAATCGAATAATTCGTGGCATAGTCCTCTCGGCTAGAGTTCCTGTCGCGTCGCGTGCATGAGTAAGTCTACTCATAGGGAGCACGACACATGAGAATCAAGAGACCCGTAAGCAGAACACACGGAAGTGGCCTCACGTGGTGGGAGTCCCTCTCGCCCGAAACTAAAGTCGCAGCACTCCGTCCATATCTCGAAAACAACTGGTCCAACGCAGACATATGTGAAGAGTTCGCGCTGGCATCGCGTAACCGAGTTGCGAGTATTCGCGAGCGCTGGAAGCGGGGAAAAAAGAAATCTGGCAATGAAACGCGGCAAAAAAGCACGGTGCTGCCGAAACTTCAGAAGCACACGCGAAAATCTCCGATCAAAAGGGCATCTCGCGAGAAGAAACAAGATGTGTCGTCAGAAGAGACGGCTCCCCCGATGCAGCCTGTGTCCGAGAATGTTCGTCAAGAATCAGTAACGAGTGTTCCCTCGCCGCCACTTCCCTTCGTGGAAAACCCCAGGCTCGACGAACAAGCTGGAATACTGCTTTCGGCCATGATAATCCACAAGATGGAGGACGAGCGAACGATGCCACGGTGGAGCAGATGCTGGTGGCCGACGGTGCCGGAGCGTCGAGGCGGGCCCGTTCGCTACCTGTGCGAGAACGGCGGGTTGCCGTTGTGCGAGCATCACACGCGACTGCTCGGCAACAGGCCACTGATCCTTTACCTCACCTCGCCATATCTCCCGATAAGTGGAGTCGGAGTGGAAGGGTAGTTGCGAACGCGCGCTGCGCCGGGCAACCGGCGCTGCGCTCTTCTCTTTCTGATATTTGACATGTGCTATCGTAATGCGATATCACTATCCGCCACTGCTAAAGCTTCGGCGGATAAGTGCGCCAAAAAAACATGAAATTAGTTATCGTAGAATCACCAGCCAAGGCTAAGACAATAGAGAAGTACCTCGGCAAAGGATTTACCGTGCGCGCGAGCGTGGGTCACATCCGTGATTTGCCGAAATCGAACAAAGACGCCGTGGATATCGAGGGCGGTTTTATACCGCGCTACCAGATTGTGAAGGAAAAGCAGAAGGTGATCGACGGACTGCACGAAGCGGCCGAAAAAGCCGACGAGGTGATTTTGGCGACAGACCCCGACCGCGAGGGTGAAGCTATCGCATGGCATCTTGCCGAAACCATCGGACTCAAAAAACCCAAACGCATCGTCTTCAACGAGATTACCGAGCATGCTGTGCAAGAGGCGCTCGCGAATCCGCGCAAGATCGACAACGAACTCGTGAAAGCGCAGGAGGCGCGGCGCGTCTTGGACCGCCTTTTCGGCTACGACCTCTCCGGCTTGGTGTGGAAAAAGGTGCGCTACGGCCTTTCCGCAGGTCGCGTACAGTCCCCCGCTCTGCGCATTCTCATGGAACGCGAACGCGAAATACGCGCCTTCGTGCCCGAGAAATTCTGGGTCCTCTCGGCCGAGCTTGAGACGAAAAATCCGCCAGCTGGCGGAGAGCGCTTTACGGCGGTGTGTACGGAAGAGCCGCGCGACGAGAAAGAAGCGGAACGCGTCTTCAAGGCCGCGCAGTCAGGCAGCTGGCACGTCGTCTCCGCAGAAGAAACCGAGGCGGTGCGCACTCCCCGCGCGCCCTTCACCACTTCGACCCTGCAGCAGGTAGCCTCGACGCGCCTCGGATTTTCCCCTTCGCGCACCATGCGCGCCGCGCAGAAACTCTACGAGTCCGGCCACATCACCTACATGCGCACCGATTCTACCAATCTCGCAAGCGAGGCTATCGCGCAGATCGCGGGCGTCGTGAAAGCTGAATTCGGGGAGAAGTACCATCAGGTACGCGTTTTCAAGACAAAGAGCAAGGTGGCGCAGGAAGCGCACGAGGCAGTGCGGCCGACGAGCGCAAAAAAGCATTCGGCAGGTTCTACCGACGACCAGAAAAAACTCTACGCACTCATCCGCGCCCGCACACTCGCTTCACAAATGGCGGACGCGCGGATACTTCGCACCAAGATCCTTGCAAATGTGGAAGGAAGGCACGTCCCCGATTTCTCGGCAAACGGCTCGCGCGTCCTCTTCGACGGTTGGCTTGCGGCAGACCCCGCCGCGCGCGGCGAAGAAGTGGAGCTTCCGAAAGTGCGCGAAAACGATCCACTCACGCTCGTTGATGTCCGCTCCGAAGAAAAAGAAACACAGCCGCCCGCGCGCTACTCTGAGGCAGGACTTGTGAAGGAACTCGAAAAACGCGGCATCGGACGCCCTTCTACGTACGCGAGCATCATCGCGACACTTGAAGCCCGCGGCTACGTGGAAAAACAAGGTCGCACGCTTCTCCCCACGCACACGGGCGACGTCGTCTCGACCTTCCTCGAGGATCACTTCGGAGAGTACATAAGCGACACGTTTACCGCGGAGATGGAGAACGAACTGGACGAAATCGCCGAGGGCAAACGCGAATATGCAAAAACCCTCAAGAGTTTCTACACGCCCTTCAGTAAGGCGGTGAAAAGCAAAGCGAAGATAGAAAAACTCACTAACATGGGAGACGCGCCAGCCGAATTTCCCTGCCCCCTGTGCGGCGGCGCGATGGTCTACAAGCTCTCGCGCACGGGACGCTTCATGAGCTGCAAGCGATTCCCCGATTGTCTCGGTGCGCGCAAGGAAGACGGGAGCGAGATCGCGCCACCCAAAGAAATCGGCGAGGAATGTCCCAAGTGCCACGACGGCAAACTCATCGAGCGGGAGGGTCGCTTCGGCCGCTTCATTTCGTGCAGCAACTACCCCAAGTGCAAATTCGTTAAGCGTGACCCGACGGAGGAAGCGCGCGCAAAGACAGGCGTTGCCTGCCCTATGTGCCAAAAGGAAGGACGGACGGAGGGCGAGATGCTGGAGCGTCGTGGCCGCTTTGGCGCCTTCTTTTCGTGCTCAAACTATCCCGAGTGCAAAAATGCAATCAAGGCCCGCCCCACGGGCCGCACCTGCCCCGAGTGCGGCTCCCTCATGATGGAAGGCACCAAGACCATCCCCGAACGATGTAGCAATAAATCTTGTCCGATGCACAATCCTCATAAATCGAAAAAGTTGTAGCTCGTGAGGGACCATCCTGTCTCACGAGCTACGTATCACCTGCATCAGCACGCGGCGGATGTCGTCTTCGTGCGTCAGCGGTGCGTACAAACCGCGTCGCTGACGCTCGGAGGACGCTCCCTTATGGATTGTTACCCCCTCCATAAAGACGCAGTTGCGTACCTCCTGCAAATTCTTGCACGGAGGCCGCACCGTCCGTGTGCAGACCGAGCAGTGCCGAAACTCGCTGAGCGACGACCCAGCAAGTCTTGGAGCTTGGGCCATTTTCCGCCTCCCGAGTTTGACCAGCGCCTTACATAGCGTAGTATCTTTTTATGACCGACGTCAAGCCTCGCCCACTTTCAGACATCCTTGAAACAATGCCGAGCAAAAGAGCCGTCGACGTCGCGCTCGTGACGAAAGCCTACGAGTTTGCGAAGGAAGCGCACAAAGAACAGAGACGCTTCTCGGGAGATCCGTACTTCGTGCATCCAGCGGAGGTTGCGTATCTCCTCGCGCAGGCCGGCATGTGCCCCGAATCGATCAGCGCAGGGCTCTTGCACGACACGATCGAAGACGCCGGAACAAAACCCAGCGTGATCGAGCGGGAATTCGGCACGGAAGTTTTCTCACTTGTGCAAGGCACGACCAAACTGGGAACACTCCGCTACCGCGGTCTCGAGCGGCACACAGAGAGCTTGCGCAAGCTCTTCGCCGCAACCGCCAAAGACATCCGCGTCTTGATCATCAAACTCATGGACCGCCTACACAATGTAAGAACCTTGGAGCACGTACCGCGCGCAGAGAAGCGAATTCGCATCGCGCAGGAAACACTCGAGATTTATGCGCCAATAGCCGACCGCCTCGGTATGAGTGTCATGAAGCAAGGGCTGGAGGACGCAGCGTTCCCCTTTGCGTATCCCAAGGAGTACGAGAAAACTCGCGAGCTCGCAAAAGAACGGAAAAAGGAAAACGAGAAACGGCTCGAAAAAATGGAGAAGGACGTCAAGCGCGAGCTCGCCGAGGCGGGACTGCGCGAATTTCGTACCGAAGCCCGCATCAAGGGTATGTATAGCCTTTTTCGCAAACTGGAGCGCAAACAGTGGGACATCGCAAAAATCTACGATATTCGCGCACTTCGCATCATCTTCCCCACGGTTGCAGACTGCTACACAGCACTTGGCATCATTCACGCGCACTGGCGCCCTGTGCCGGGAAAGATCAAGGACTACATCGCCTTTCCGAAACCCAATGGCTACCAGTCGATCCACACCACTGTCTACACTGGTGATGGCGGAGCTCTCGAGATGCAGCTGCGCACGGAGACACAGCATCGAGAAGCACAATATGGAATTGCCTCCCACCTCACCTACAAGGAGACGCAGGTCGGAACTTCGGGAGGCGCACGCAGCCTCGAGTGGGTCCGACAGTTCCTCCCTGCCTGGCGACGGACTTCGCCTTCGGTCGCGCCAAGTGGAGCCGCCGTGGGCAGCGTCCCTGCGTGGGTAAAAGAGCTTGCGCGTGCCGACGCTCTTGAAAGCGCGTCTGAAAAATACCTTGATACGCTGAAAAGCGACTTCTTCAGTCACCGCGTTTTCGTCTTTACTCCCAAGGGCGACGTTATAGACCTCCCAATCGCCGCAACACCGATTGACTTTGCCTACGCCGTACACTCCGATCTCGGGAACAAAATGGCGGGCGCGCGGGTGAACGGCAAAATGGTCGCGCTCGACACGGCACTCAGGAACGGTGACGTAGTCGAGATCGTCACGAAATCCTCCGCGCGCCCGACGCGCAAGTGGCACGACATTGCAAAGACAAGCATGGCAAAAAAGCACATCCGTGCAGCGCTCTCAGCCCAACAGAAGAAATGATGACTACTCTTTCGGCCCATGGGCCGAAAGAGTAGTCACACATCAGACGGTGAAGTTGCGGATGGAGTAAAGATCCTCCTGCGATGCGCCCGCCGTTTCGGCGAGAGGCACGGCCTGCGCCGGTGTC
>MFLZ01000005.1:24545-26742 GCA_001781685.1 Candidatus Kaiserbacteria bacterium RIFCSPLOWO2_01_FULL_54_13 | reverse complement strand
TGTTTCCGACGAAAGTTGTGGCTCCCGAGCCGATACCAGAGACGTCTCGCCTTTGGTCAGCATGCTCCTGATGTGCGCGAGATCGTCCACGGAGAAAAAATCGATGGTGACCTTACCTCCCTGCTCTTTTTTCTCGATACGCACGCGCGTACCGAGTTTTTCGGTAAGCTCGCGCTCGAGGAGCAAGAGCTCAGGAGTGAGGTCGCTCTTTCGAGTTCGCTCGGGCGTCACGCGCCGCGCGAGCTGCTCAGCGTCGCGGACGTTCAGCTTGCGCGTGATGATCTCGGTAAAAAGCGTCTTCTGCTCGAGGGTGCGATCCATAAGCATGAGAAGCGGGCGCGTGTGCCCTTCGCTGATTCTTCCGGCGGAGAGCGCGTCTTGCATTTCCTGCGGCAAGACGAGAATGCGCAGGGAGTTAGAGACATATTCGCGGCTCTTTCCTACACGCTTCGCGATTTCGGTATGCTTGAGGCCGAATTCTTCGACCAGTCGTTTGAACGCCCGTGCGCGGTCCACAGGATTAAGGTCCTCACGCTGGAGATTCTCTATGATTGCAAGCTCAAGCTTCATTCGGTCATCGTCCTCACCACTACGAATGACAACTGGAACTTGTTGTATACCCGCAAGTTTTGCTGCGCGAAGCCGCCGCTCGCCGGAGATGAGTTCATACTCGACAGAAATCCCCTCACCCGGGCGTTCTATCTCCTTCCGCGTAACGACAAGTGGCTGCAGAACGCCGTAGCTTCGGATAGAATCCGCGAGCGAAGCGAGCGAGGCCTCGTCGAAGACTTTGCGCGGCTGAAACGGATTCGGCTTTATCCGATCGACTTCAACCCAAAATATAGAGTCGTTGTAGTATCCAGTCATCATCAAATTATATCATGAGTGTTTTTTGTGCCGGGAGAGAGACTCGAACTCTCATGAGGTTGCCCTCGCACGATTTTGAGTCGTGAGCGTCTGCCAATTCCGCCATCCCGGCGCAAGGCCTATAATACGCCAGCAATGACTAAGAAACAAAAAGTCCTGGTCGTCGTCGGGCCGACATCATCGGGCAAAAGTGCTTTGGCAGTAGAGCTTGCCCGAAAGTTCAACGGCGAAGTGATTTCCGCCGATTCACGCCAAGTGTACCGTGGACTCAATATCGGCACCGGGAAAATCACGAAACGCGAGATGCGAGGCATTCGCCACCACCTCCTCGATGAGGTGTTGCCTCATCGCATCTTCACGGCGCATGATTTTATTGAGAAGGCGCCCAAGGTCATTGAAGGTATATCCGGCCGTGGGAAACTCCCCATCATTGCGGGCGGAACGGGCTTCTACATTGACGCGCTTCTCGGGCGAGTGGCGATCCCAAACGTCCCGCCGGACCAGAAGCTCCGCGCCCTACTCGAAAAGAAAGCCGTGCCGGAGCTATTCAAAATGTTGAAGAGACGCGACCTGCGTCGCGCGAAAACGATAGAGCCGCACAACAAACGCCGCCTCATACGTGCCTTAGAAATCGTTGATTCGCTCGGCAAGGTCCCGACACACGGGGATTTCGTAAATCCGAAAAATTTGGATTTACGAAATCCAAATATTGATCCCCTCTGGATAGGTCTGACTTCACAAAGTAAAGTCAGAAAAAAGAGGATACGAGCACGATTGATGGCACGGATGCGGCGGGGTATGGTCCGTGAGGCAGAGCGCTTGCACAAAGCCGGACTTTCCTATCGGCGGATGGAACAGCTCGGCCTCGAATACCGCGCGCTCGCTCGACTCCTGCAGGGCAGAATTACACGCGAGCAGATGGTTGACGAACTAAACCGCGACATCCGCCGATATGCCAGACGCCAACTCGCCTACTGGAAGCGAAACAAAAACATCAAATGGTTTGCTCCCGAGCAAAGGAAAAAAATATCGAAGATTGTGGAAAACTGGCTACGTTGGCGGGCCCACTAGGAATCGAACCTAGGTCTGTGGTTTTGGAGACCACAATTCTACCATTGAACTATAGGCCCATTTGACAGCTTCCAGCTACCAGCCGTTAGCTTACAGCGAAAATGCATCGCCCTCAATTCTCCATTAACAACTGAAAGTGGAAACCTGGCAGCTATTTTTTAGCTTCTTTGTGCACGGTCTGAGCCCTGCACCATTTGCAGAATTTCTTGAGCTCGATCTTGCGCTCCACGAGCTTCCTATTCTTGCGCGACCAATAGTT
>MFLZ01000005.1:21433-24531 GCA_001781685.1 Candidatus Kaiserbacteria bacterium RIFCSPLOWO2_01_FULL_54_13 | reverse complement strand
TCGAGCAAGCCATTTTAATAAGCTGGTCCTGAGACATGTTAGTTTTTCTTATGAGCGGAGCGAGTTAGAAAGAACTTACACCCGCCTAAATTTTGAACGAAAGTTTTTTAATGTTTCGGGAATTGCTCTTTCAATATAATTCCTGCCCCACCCCGTCTTTAAGTATGTCTCGCGCTGCATTGCGTCTTTTCGACTCGCGTGCAACTCGCAATACAAGAGCACAAACGGTCTTCGAGACTTCGTTGCCGGAACATGCCCGGCGTTGTGTTCCGCGAGTCGCGCCTTTATATCACGGCAAGAACCTGTGTACAACTTGCCGTCCTTCAAACTGCCGAGAATGTAGACGCAATGCATCGTTCAAAATTTTAGCGGGTTAGAAAAATATAGTCGCTCTCGCTCCTTATTTTTCTAACAAATCTCGTTCCAGGGACCGAAGAGCGCACTCTGATTGACAAGCATCTTCATGATAAGGTCGACAATGAGCCACGCTCCGAGTACGAGTACGAGACCTATTCCGACATTCCAGAAAATTTTCTTCGCCTCGGTGGCCTTCCCCTCCTGCCCGCCGGCAGTGATGTACTGCCATCCTGCGTAGGCAAAGAGGACTGCGGAGAGAAAGATGGCGATGTAAATCCCTGCATTAATTACATTCTGCACAAGCTGCGCGATGTCACAGATGCCGCACGTGGTCGCGGCGCTCGCTCGACACTTTTCAGGAACGATATGCGGAATGATTTGCGCAACCGCGAGAGCAGGGAAAACTATCACCAGTGTCGTCGCCGTAACCAACCACCTCATCGCGCGACTTAGGAACATGCGAAATATTGTAGCGCTAATTCCCGTAATCGTTGTCCACTTGTATCGGAGCGGTCAATAAACAATTCTGGTACTATAGAAAGATGGCTCGACGGTGGACTACTGAAGAAGAACAAAAATACAAAAACGAACTAGTATTACTTTACATAGAGGCCAACAAGACAATAGATGAAGTTGGGACTTTATTAAAAATCGCCCCGCAAACTGTCTTCGACCGTCTAGAAAGGTTGGGTATTCCCACCTGTAGAGATAAAAAAGAATTTGTAAATAACCAACGTAAAGATATCGTTCTCCCGGCTGATCGGTCAGTAGATCTCGCAGAACTTTTCGGGGTACTTCTCGGAGACGGACATGTTGATCACTTTCAAGTATTTGTAAACCTAGGCAACAAAGAACTAGAATATGCACGACACGTATGCAAACTCATGCATAGCTTGTTTGACAAACAACCGAAAATTGCAACAAGGGCCACTGGCCACCGTGACGTTTATCTTAGTTCGACAGCTGTGACGAGTTGGCTTTTACGCGAAGGCCTTGTGCGCAATAAGGTTTCGGCGCAAGTTGACGTGCCATCATGGGTCCATGAAGAAAAAAGATTTACTGATGCTTTTCTGAGGGGATTCTTTGATACTGATGGCTCGGTGTACAAGTTACGATACGGCATCCAAATATCGTTTTCCAACAAATCAATGCCACTTCTCCTTTCTTTACAGAAGATGTTGCGAACGTTAGGATATAGTCCGTCGGCGATAAGCGGGTACAATCTCTACCTGACAAAAAGACTCGACGTACAGAGATTTTTTGCCGAGATTAAGCCTGCGAACAGTAAACATATTCGTCGATACCACGAAATAATGCGACGCGTCGGTACTCAAGCGGTCAACGAGGATGCGCTGTAGACGCATTGCCTTCGGGCTACGCAGGTTCGAATCCTGCCCGACGCACAACATCAGCCTTCAGAGGTTTTTTGTTTAGTCCGCGCTATTTCCTGTTCCTCATTATCCAGTAGTCCCGAAATAATTTCCCTTGCGTTTTCTTCAGGTATGCTTTGCAAGGCACTCTCAACTTCGCGACGAAACTCTTCTGCCTTCCTTGTTTCTCCACCAACTCTTTCGTAGTACGCGTCACCCCACGCTCTTGTGAGTGTTTTGAATCCTAAGTATTCATATACGCGTCCCCATAGTGAGAACTTGTCAAAAAAAGTCTGATCCTCGTGGGGATAAACTGCAGAAACAATTCTGCCAATAGTTTCCGCCCGGTACTTCTCTCTTGCTTGTTTTTCCTCAGCCAACCTTGCTTCCTTGAACGCACGGACTCTGGCGAGCCGTGAATCCTCTTGCCCATTCATGGAGCTACTTCGCAGCGACGGTTGCCCTCGCGCGAGCGCTGTGAGAGCGGGCGGGGCCTTTGCGCACGTCGAAGGTAAACTCTTTCCCGCCCTCCACATCGGGGTTGTCTTTCACATCCACCGCGACGGAACCGCCCTCCATGATTCCGCGCGCGACCATCATGTTGGCAACAGGAGTCATAATCTTCGTTTGGATGAGGCGCTTGAGAGGGCGCGCGCCGTACTGCGGGTTGTAACCCTGCTTCGCGAGATACACGAGCGCCGCAGGCGAAAGACTCAGCGCAATGTGCTTTTCTTCCAAGCGCTTCGCGACGATTTCGATTTGCATGCGCACGATCTCCCGCATTGCCTCGAGCGAAAGAATGTTGAAGAGTACGGTCTCGTCGAGACGATTCAAGAATTCGGGACGGAAAAATTCCTTTAGGGCGTCCATCACTTTCTGCTTCACCTGCTCGTAGCGCTCCGCCTGTGTTGTCGAGGCACCGCTCCCGAAGCCCAAGCTAGACATTTTGTCAATGTGCTCCGCGCCGATGTTCGAGGTCATGATGATGACGCAGTTCTTGAAATTCACGGTGCGGCCCTTCGCGTCTGTGAGGCGCCCGTTGTCCAAGACCTGCAAAAGAATATTGAAGACTTCCGGGTGTGCTTTCTCTATCTCGTCGAAGAGAACTACGGCGTACGGACGGTGCCGCACGAGCTCCGTGAGACCGCCGCCCTCGTCGTAGCCGACGTACCCCGGCGGAGAGCCAATCATCTTGGAGACCGAATGCTTTTCCATGTACTCCGACATGTCGACGCGTATCAGCGCTTTGTCCGTGTTGAACATAAATTCCGCGAGTGCCCTCGTGAGCTCAGTCTTCCCCACACCGGTTGGCCCCAAGAAAAGGAAAGAGCCAACTGGACGGTTGGGGTCCGCAATGCCTGCGCGGCTGCG
>MFLZ01000005.1:16452-21424 GCA_001781685.1 Candidatus Kaiserbacteria bacterium RIFCSPLOWO2_01_FULL_54_13 | reverse complement strand
GTCCGAGATTTTCTGCACGGCTTCGTCCTGCCCCACGATGCGCTTTTTGAGTTCGGCGTCCATGCGTGAGAGTTTCTCAGCCTCTTCTTCGAGCATGCGAGAAACGGGAACACCGGTCCAGCGCGAAACAACTGCGGCAATGTCTTCTTCTGTAATCTCTTCCTTGAGAACCCGCCGCGTCGCCTGAAGCTTTTTGAGGCGCTTTGTCGCCGCTTCAAGGTCGCGTTCGAACGCGGGCATTCTCCCGTAGCGGATCTCAGCGGTCTTCGTGAGGTCCGATACGCTTTCCGCCGCATCTGCCTCAATGCGCGCCTTTTCCAGCCCCTCTCTTGTCCTCTTGATCTCGGCGAGTGTTTCTTTCTCGTTCTTCCACTTGAGTTCTAGCTCGCGCGTCGAATCCCGAAGGTCGGCGATCTCCTTTTCGATTGATTTGGTGCGCGTGCGCGCCTTGCCTTCACTTTCTTCCGCCTCCTTCTTGAGAGCCTCTCGTTCTATCTCAAGGCGCGTAACCTTTCTATGAGCTTCTTCGAGAGCAGGCGGTTTGTTCTCGAGCGAGAGACGTAGAGCGGACGACGCTTCGTCGATGAGATCGATCGCCTTGTCAGGCAGGAAGCGCTCGGTGATGTAGCGCGTGGAGAGTTGCACAGCCGCGACGATAGCGTCGTCAGTGATGTGAACGCCGTGGTAGAGCTCGTAGCGCTCCTTCAGGCCGCGCAGGATCGCGACGGCGTCGTCGATTGACGGCTCATTCACGTACACGGGCTGAAAGCGGCGCGTGAGCGCAGGATCGTGCTCAATGTGTCGTTGGTACTCCTTCAAAGTGGTCGCGCCAATAACGCGGATCTCTCCGCGCGCCAAGGCGGGCTTCAGCATATTTGAGGCGTCCATCGAACCCTCTGCGGCGCCTGCGCCCACAAGCGTGTGCATCTCGTCTATAAAAAGAATTATTTTTCCCTCGGAGCGTTCGACTTCGCGCATGACAGCCTTCAAGCGCTCTTCAAATTCTCCGCGATACTTCGTACCCGCAATCAAAAGTCCGAGATCAAGCTGCACGATCTCCTTGCCGCGCAAAGACTCAGGTACATCGCTCGAGGCAACACGCTGCGCGAGCCCTTCGGCAACGGCCGTTTTCCCCACGCCAGCCTCGCCAATCAAGATGGGATTGTTCTTCGTGCGCCGCGAGAGAATCTGAATGACGCGCGTGATCTCCGTGTCGCGGCCGATCACCGGGTCGAGCTTGTTTTCGCGCGCGCGATCGGTGAGAGAACGCGCGAAGCGCGAGAGCGCTCGTGGTTTCTTAGGCTCCTCTGCATCGCGGATTTTCCCCTCTTTGATATCCGTAAGCACGCGCGCGAGCGCAACGCGGTCGATCCGGAAGCGCGCCAAGACGTCTGCCGCAGGACCAGGGTGTTCTATAAGAGCTAAGAGGAGGTGTTCTGGAGAAACGAACTGGTCGTTGAACGAAGCCGCGATCCGCGGCGCAGCCTCAAAGACCCTGACGAGCTCCGGCGTAAGGTAGAGCTGGAACGAGGGCGACACGGCTGTATTTCCTGAAGTCCCTTCGATAAGCTCCAAAGTGGAATCCGACAAGTGCGCGATGTCGATATCAAGCTGCTCGAGCATCGGCACAACCATGCTTTCCTCCTGCATGAGAAGCGCCGCAAGAAGGTGCACGGTCGAGACCTGATTGTGACCGCGCTCCACCGCGAGCTGATGCGCCCGGTGTATCGCCTCTTTCGCTTTGGTTGTGTAGTTGTTGAATGGTGTCATATATTTGACAAGCTTTCAGCCTGCCTATCGGCAGGCATGGCTTCTACACGCTAGTTTACAGCAAAAACCCCAAAAATCCAAGTAGGCGTCAAGGAAATGCGCTACTCACCTGCCTCTGGTTTCTTCGTCTCGGGCTCGGAGGACTTTACGAGAACCGACGACGGCATGAATGCCCTCGGCGAAGATGTACGCGACACCTGGGTACTTACGCCCAAGAGCGCTCCTTCGGTATTAACAAGCGGGCTCCCTTCCATCACGAAATCCGCTGAAATGTTCGTGTCGATCACTGCGCCTGTCCCTTCGGCCTGCGGAACGAGAGCCGTTACCAAGCCGTCTGCGATGCGCGGAATGCTCTTGCCCGAAAGTACAACGACTGTCTGGCCCAAGTCGGGCTTGCCAACAGAAATTACCGCCGGTGTGAAGCTCAGGGCCTTCCCGTCTGAGGTCGTCGTAGCAGACTGCAGGATTGCCATGCCCGTGTCATTACTGCGCGAAGTCACTGATGCAGTAGTGCGCGAGCCGTCGGAAAGCGAGATCCCCACTTCCACCGCCTCTCCCAAAATCGAGGCGTCAGTCACGACACTTCCACTCCCGTCGAGCACAATTCCCAAACCGAGGAAAACAGGCTCCGACGCTTGCGAGTACACTTGTACGAGACTCGGTGTCATTTTCTTGACTGCTTCCACTATCAAGTCGGACTCCTTCACGACCACGGTTTTCTCAGTGGTAACAACTGTGGACGCCGTTTGCCCAGAAGGCACGATCCTCTCGACGGTGCGCTCGACGACCCGATTGACCGTCTGTGTGAATGCCGGCGGCGCCTGCTCCATGAGAGAGACCGTCACGATGCCTGTCGCAATCGAGGTCACGAAGCTGACAAGGAGGGTGAGAAGAATAATCTGTGATTTATTGAGCTCTTCCATGTCCATGAGCGCATCATATAAGTCAAAAGCTAAAAGTCAAAAGCCTGCACACCGGCAGGCAGAGCAAAATGACAGGTCAAAATACCTTCTTAACAACATCACTGAGCACAGACACAACGCGCTGAACATCAGCCGCGGTCGTCTCACGACCGAGAGAGAATCGCAGGGTATTCTCCGCACGCCATCCCGCCGGTTCTGCAGAACCGGCGGGACCGAGTGCCTCGACAACATGCGAGCGGCTTTCCTCCCCTTCACGGCACGCGCTCTTTGTAGAAACGGCGATGCCTGCATGGTCGAGAGCGAGCGTTAGGTACTCGCTCGTCCGCCAGCTGGCGGATTTCGGTATCGAAACATTAAGCATGTGTGGCAGCGTGTGTTTCAGATCGCCGTTGACGACGACTTTGGGGAGGTGCGCGACGAGCTCGCGGGCGAGCTCGTCGCGCAGCTTTTGCAATCGCTTCGCCTCAGCGTCGCGCTCGCGCGCAACAATCTCAAACGCCGCCGCAAATCCGGCGGCGAGCGCAACGTTTTCCGTCCCCGCGCGAAGTCCCCGCTCCTGCTTTCCTCCAACGACAACTGGTGCGAGCTTAACGCGATTTCCGAGATAGAGAGCGCCAATTCCGTGCGGACCGTAGAGCTTGTTGCTTCCGACAGAAAGCATATCAACACCAAGACTGTGCACGAGCGTCGGAAGGTACAGGGGCCCTTGCCCGGCATCAGCATGAAGGGCGATCTGAATCCCGTTTTTCTTCTCGTATTCGCGAAGAACGCGTGCAATTTTCGCGAGCAGCTGTATCGTCCCGATTTCGTTGTTAGCCCATCCCACTGAAACAAAAACCGTCTCCGAACGAAGCGCCCGTTCGATTGTCTCTGGAAGGACAATGCCGCGCTCGTCGGGCCCCACATGAGAGACCGTCCCGCCGAGTCGCTCGACTTCCGAGAACGCCTCGAGCACAGAGTCGTGCTCGATGGAACTTAGAATCCAGTGCGTATTTTCTAAGGTCCGACCTTGGGCTCCCTTAAGGACGGACCTTAAGAATTCGAGTTTTCTCGCGTAGCCGATAACCGCGAGATTGTTCGACTCCGTGAGACCGGAGGTGAATATGAGCTCGCGCGCCTTACATCCCAAGAGGGCCGCGATGCGCGCTCGCGAATCTTCGAGACTCTTTTTCGCTGCGACCCCCTCGGTGTGAATCGCGCCCGGATTGCCGACAAGCCGCTCCGCCTCGCGCATCGCGGCAACCGCCTCGTGGAGAACCGGGGGCGCGCTCGCATAATCGAGATAGATACGGTGCCTGCGAAAAAAGCTCATTCAACAAGTGTACGGGTAATTTGACCCTCTGGAAACCGAACGGTATTGTGCCTACCAGCGCGGCAGGAAATGTCCCGTCGCGAATGGGAGAGAGGTCATGCACAAGTGCTTTCTGGGACTTACGCTGCTTGCGCTCTCACTCGGCGGCGCAGGCGATGTTTCGGCACAGCTTCAGTGGCTAACGTGCCAAGGTCAGCCGGGAGGATTCCACGATAGCGGCGAGATCGATTTGAAGTTTCAAACACGATGTCAGGAAATGCTCATCGAGGATGTTCTTCGCGACGCGCCTGAAGAGCTTTCCCGAAAACTCGCCGAATGGGAAGGTTCGTGGAATGTGTTGCGATTTCCACCACGGGTATTTCGGTACGAAATCGTAATCACAGCCTTCCACGTTCCAACGGACGTCCTCGTTAATGATACCCCCTCGTTCATGGGCTTCGCGCGCTCTCCATACATCACAGTCAATCGAGCACTCATCTTCCGCGTACCGGCGTGCCACACTATGACGATCTCGTTTCTGTCACCATGGCCGCCTAAGATGCGGGAAGTGAGAGTCTTCTGGACGGAGGCTTCACCAGGAGATGAGGCATCATGGTTCGTCGAAAGTACCTGGCCCATCCTCATCGCCGTTCCCGACGCCTGGGGAAATAATCCGGGAGCAGCGCAAGGAATCTTCCACGCCGAGAAACCGCGGGTTGAACCGGTAACATCAGGAGATGCAGTACGCCGGTGCTCACCTCGATGACCGACACATCCCTGCTACTTCAGCGGCTCGCTCGCGCGAGCCGTTCTTGTTTTGAAAAACACCTCTCCTGACCTATACTGCCTGAACCCAACTGGCCTATGCGCCCGACACTCCAATATGGCAAACAAATCCAACAATTCAACAGAGCGTCCTCCCATCGTGGTAGTGATGGGACACGTCGATCACGGTAAATCGACGCTTCTCGATTTCATTCGGAAATCA
>MFLZ01000005.1:0-16437 GCA_001781685.1 Candidatus Kaiserbacteria bacterium RIFCSPLOWO2_01_FULL_54_13 | reverse complement strand
ACACGCCCGGCCATGCTGCCTTCGCCGCCATCCGCGCGCGCGGCGCCAACGTCGCCGACATCGCGATCCTCGTCGTTGCGGCGGACGATGGTGTGAAGGCGCAGACACTCGAAGCGCTCGCGAGCATCAAGGAAGCGAAGATTCCGTACATCGTTGCAATCAATAAGATTGACAAGCCGAATGCAAATGTGGAGCGCACACAGGCAGGCCTCGCGGAGCAAGGCGTCTATCTCGAAGGGCTCGGCGGCGACGTGCCGTGGAGTGCGATTTCGGCAAAAGTCGGAACGGGTGTTGACGAACTCCTTGACCTCATTCTCATCGTCGCGGAGCTCCAAGAATTCAAAGGCGACACCTCGGTCCCGGCAAAAGGATACGTACTTGAATCACATCGCGATCAAAAAAGAGGTCAAGCCGCGACACTCGTTATAACCGACGGATCGATAAGGCCGGGCATGACCGTCTTGGCGGGGCGAGCGCTTTCGCCCGTGCGCATCCTGGAGAGCACCGCCGGAAAAACCTTAAAGGAAGCCACATTTTCGACGCCCGTGCAGCTCGTTGGATTCGACGAATTGCCCGAAGCCGGCGCGTCCTTCCAAACATATACGAGTAAGCGCGAAGCAGAAAATACACGCTCGGGTCTGGCCCGAGAAGAAAAGAAAGTCCCTGTCGTCGCGCCGACTTCAATAGATGAGACCGGGCATTTCACAATGCCTCTCATCGTGCGCGCCGACGCAGCAGGCTCGCTTGAGGCGATCACACATGAACTTACGCGTCTCAAGGACGAGCACTCCTCCGTCCAGATTGTCCAATCCGGCATGGGGACTATCTCGGAGGGCGACGTGAAAACAGCGCTCGCAGGCACAATCCCCGCCGCAGTCATCGGATTCAATGTGGCAGTCGATCCGATTGCCGAAGACTATGCAAGACATCACGGCATCCGCATTGAAATCTTCGATATCATCTACAAACTCACGGAGCGCGTTGAAGAGCTGCTTCGCGCAAGCCGTCCGAAGCGCGCCGTTGAAGAGGTGGTCGGCCGCGCAAAGGTCTTAAAGCAGTTCTCGAGCCGCAAAGACCTGCACGTAATCGGTGGCGCAATTTCTGAGGGCTACTTCGCACGTGGTGCGTCCGTGCGAGTTACTCGAAGAAACACCACTATCGGCGTAGGAAAAATCAAGAATCTCCAGTCGCACAAAGCTGACGTCGAGCGCGTCGAGACGGGCTCGGAATTCGGCGCGCAGATCGCAAGCCCTTTCGAGATCGTGCCGGGCGACATCGTGGAGTGCTTTACTACATCGCTCAAATAGCAATGCCCGGCAGAAAACAGATTCAAGTCGCTGAAACGCTTGCGCACCTCGCGGGAGATTTTTTCGCGCGCGAGGTGGCCAATCCGGCGGTCAATGGTCTCATCACAGTGACGCGCGCTGAGCTCGCGGAAGATTTCAAGAACGTCACCATTTTCCTGTCCGTCCTTCCAAGCACAAAGGAAGTCGAGGCGCTCAAATTTGCGAAGCGCGCACGGAGCGATTTCCGCGAGTACGTGAAAGACCACAGTTTCTTCCACCCCATCCCCGCGGTCGATTTCGAGATCGACTACGGCGAGAAAAACCGGCAGCGGGTGGACGAGCTGACGCGAAAAAAGTAGAGGCCCGAGCGGGAATTGCACCCGCGCATAAGAGTTTTGCAGACTCCCGCGTTTCTACTTCGCCATCGGGCCAACGCGTGTACTCTAGCATAATTTGTCGTAAGATTATTCAGGCGCCGGGATGGCGGAATTGGTTTACGCGCGTCACTTAAGATGACGTGACCGAAAGGTCGTGTGGGTTCGACCCCCACTCCCGGCACATGGAAGGTTTTGTGTATATTTTGCGGACGAACAAGGGGACTAAGTACATTGGCTCCACAACAAACTTAAAGCGTCGACTCTCCGAACATGTCGCTGGAAAAGTTAATTCAACCCAACGCAAGCTCCCGATTGTTCTCATTGCATATCGATGCTTTACAACTATTAAGGACGCGGCGTTATGGGAAAAGAAATACAAACGGAGCCATGATCAACTGGAAAGAGCTATTAGAAAAGGTATATTTGTACTCACGCCAAATGGAGAGCTTCGTCCGAACGCTTCACCCGCCGGGCAGAGCCCTCCTCCGGACAGAGTCTCCGGACGGCGTCTTGGCGGCGCCCGCCCATAGCTCAATTGGCAGAGCTGCTCCCTCTTAAGGAGAAGGTTGTAGGTTCGAGTCCTACTGGGCGGACAAGTCAGGAAAGCGCAAGTCGGACGCTAATTATCGCCATGGGCTAATTCGCACGAACTAGCGCATAAGATGTAAGATGCACCGCAGAAAACACCAAGGAACCCGGAGAAACTCGACTTGCCCCGCACCAAAATCAGCGGATGGAGAAAATATCCAGGATGCACGTGGTTGGTTGAGATTTTTGGTGCGGGGTCGGCGCAAACCATTCTCAAACTCAAAGTGGTGTGTGCTGCGCGCACTCCAAATCTCATTCGGGAAAAATGTATTTTTGGCATGCATTCAATTTCAAATTTTGAGTTTGTAATTTCTGTCCAGACGTGGCATAATCTCGCCCGACACTCTCTATAGAAGGAGACGACGTCATGGATGTTCTTTCGAAGTTCGTGTGCCTCGCGTTCGGTTTCAAGCCATCCGCTGGGTCCGGCTACCCCTGTCACTGGTGCGGCATCCTGACCACGCTGTTGGATGCCGAGGACTTTCATGTCTGTGAGAAGCATCAGCAAGAGTATATCGAGATCGGCTATGGTGCGATGAAAGAGAAATATCCGCTGGCCGGCACGGATGAACGCAATCCTACGTTCTTCAAGGAACGGGCGGACTGTCATGTCGCTCGTGCCAAGCGACTGACGAAGGAAGAACTACTGCTCATCATTGAGCGCGGGGCCGGATTTGACCGGAACCATGCGCAAATGGCTCTCGATGGCAAAACGCTCAGTGAGAATGAGTTAGACTTTCTCGGCCAATCGGCGGAGCAGTACATCGACGATTGGCAATAGTGACGGCACCGCCGTTTTTGGTCGCGTGGGGAAACTCACGCGACCGATTTATTTTTAGAAGTCAAAAAACAGAATTGTGCGTGCTACGCACGCGCGTACCTAGTCCGCCAAAGAAAAATTTGATTCGCCGGCTGGCGAATGTCAGCGGTGCGGCGCAGGTTTCCTCCTCCGCATAAAGCGACGGCAGGTCTCGGCGAGATATTTACAGTATTCTGAATGATTCTATCCGGTTATTAACTCAACTACTAACTCAAAAGAACACAATGGTTACAAATCGCGCCTAGGCTGAAATAACAACCATTTGTTACAGGTTAAAGATCCGCTTCCACTCACCTTCACTAGTAAGGTGCTCCGCCACGATAATACCAATGTGATCGCGTACACCATAAAAATCGGCGACAACCTCGAGTTCCTCCTCACACGGATACGGACATATGAAAACCGACTTTTGCATCGGCACAAATCCAAGCCGCTTGAGTGTCGCAGCAAAAGCGTCCCTCGAACGTTTTGCATAGTTTGGGATATCGAAAATCGCGATACGCCACTTGCGATCCCACGTTTTCTGCTTGAGCGGTGCCAAGGCGCGGATGGCTGCTGCCTGAACCGCCCTCCTGCCATTTTCGGTAAGTTCGATCTCTGCAATGGCACCCGCGCGTTTTCGGATCGTAATGTACTTGCGACCGACGATATACTTCGTAATATTTCGCAATTGTTCATCAGTCGCCTCCTGCAGAGCCTCAAATTCACGCATAGCTCGATAAAGACTTCCCGTCGTTCTCGCTGGATTTTTCGCGAGCGCAATCGTGGCGTTCGTCAGCGTTGACAGCGCTTTGCGTAAGATCACGCCCTTATTCTCGACTTTCATATACAAATCCTATCATGGTGATAAAACGAGCCTAGGCTGATTTCACCACCATGTGGAAACACGGCACATCAAGTGGTACTGTGCAAAGACGGGCGAGTGGCGGAATGGTATACGCGCGTGGCTTAGGACCACGTCCCGAAAGGGATGAGAGTTCGATTCTCTCCTCGCCCACACTTCGACAAGCTCAGTGTAAACTATGGACTTCAAATACTTCTCAAAAAACGGAAAGGCTCTCCCGATTCAGGAGGCAGTGATTCCCCTTTCGAATATCGAATACCAGTACGGATTCGGGGTGTATGAGAACATCCGCGTCAACGACGGAATTCCCTACTTTCTGAAAGACCACATCGCGCGGCTGGAGGAGTCGGCGCGCACGATTGGCCTCGCGCAAGATTTTACCGAGCGGGACGATGCGTTCGTTGAAACGTCCGTCATGGAGCTCGTCAAACGATGCGGCGCAGGCACATACAACCTCAAAGTTCTCCTGCTAGGAGGAGAAGAGCCCCTGCTCTATATTCTCCCGCTCAATCCCCACTTCCCCGACAAAAAGCTCTACAAGGACGGCGCGCACTTCATTACGTATGAGTACGAGCGGCCAATCCCGCACGCGAAAACCCTGAACATGCTTGAAAGTTATCTCGCCTACAGGAAGGCGAGAGAAGCAGGTGCGTACGACGCGCTTCTCGTTAACTCAAAAGGCTGTATCACCGAAGGGACGCGAACCAACTTCTTCTGCATTCAGGAGAGGACACTCATCTCACCGCCCGAGAGCGAGATCCTCCTCGGTGTCATGCGGAAAGCCGTCTTGAAAGTCGCCAAAGAGAGGGGATTTGAAATCGAGGAAAAGGAGATCCTCACGTCCGACATCCTCGAGAGCGATGGCGCGTTCGTCACGAGTACATCTTCAAAAATTCTCCCCGTGCGATCGATAGACTCGCAGACACAGAAAGAGCCTCCGGCAAATCTACGGGAACTCATGAAAGCATTTGACGCGTTCCTCTCCGAATGCGGAGGGTCACTTAATTAGTGAAGTACGGAGGAATGTTGATGTCCTGCCAGCGGCTCATGTCGGGCGTCGCCGAAAACGCACCGAGGCCAAACGTGCTGTCGAGGAGCTGGACGATGCCATACACGGAAGCCATAACGAACATACCGACGATTCCCCATAGCATGTGCAGTTTCCCCTCCTGATTCTCACTGCCCTTGTTCAAGTTCATGATGAACTGAACGAGCCCCCACGTAAAGAGAAAAAAGCCCGCCGTAAAAATCACGAGGATCGCGGGATTAATGAGATACGTGACGAAGTTACCGAGAATTTGTTCGCCGCTCATGAAAATTCAGGCGAAATCTCTTCCGAGACAATCTCGCCTTTGCGACACACCAACTACTGCGGGTAATAAGTACCACCCGGGTTGGCAACGATGCCTTTCGGGATAATGGGATCCGTCGACGTCACTTGGAGCGTGTTCTGCAGAAGCCGGATGATCCCCCAGATGGAAACCATGACGAAAACCGCGATTAAGCCCCAGAACATGATCTTCAAGCCTTGGTGAGCATTCTCTTGATCCATGCTCCAGAGGTACTTGATCAAGCCCCAGAAGAAGACGACGATCGCAAGAGTGATGAAGAGCCCAATTACGCCATTCAAGATCTGACTGACAAGAACAAGCGTGTCTTTAAGCGTCGCCGCACTCGCAAGCGCTGGGATTAGGAGTGCCGCAAACGGCAAAACAGAAGAGGCGATACGTGAGTTCATATACCTAGCATGTATAAGTTAGTCTAAGTTATCACTAATGCTATATGTCTAGCCAAAAAACACAATCGCCTCGCTGCAACTATGTGGATAACGTATTTTGCTCCTTGTGGCACTACCTCGCCGGGCGCCCGGTCGTGCCCCCGGGGCGCGCAGGGGCAGACGTTTTCTTGCTTTGAGCCGCCACGCGAACGATGAGAATTGCGACCGCCACAATCGCCACAAACGCCAAAATCGTAAGCGCAATCGTGCTGTGACGCTGGAAGAAATTTACTATCGCAATCAGAATAATGAGCACAAAGAGCATCGTTACCGCCCATTCCATCACCCTGATTGCTGTCTCGCGGTGCGAGGGCCACGTGTTGAGCCGCGCGATGTAGAGACCGACTCCTGTCGCGAAGATGATGAGCGTCGCGGCGAGTAAGAGCCCGACTACAACATGAAAAAGGCCAATGGCCTGCACGAAGGTGAGCGCCGAGGCGCTCGTCGGCGCAAATGCAAACATGGCGGCGATTGCGGCAATCGCCGCGGGTATACGCGCACGTGTCTCGACTACGGATTGCATGTGAAAACCTAGCATACCGAATTTCCCGTATCCGGCCTCAAGGGGTCGGTCCCTAAGAGCGTGCTCTGCAAAAGCTGGATAATCCCCCAGATGGAGACCATCACAAAGAGAATGATAAGCCCCCAGAAGAAAAACGACTTTTGCTTCTCGGCGCCCTTCTCATCGCCGAAGTGCGGAATATTCGTCGCGACTCCCCAGAAGTACATGACGAGTCCGAGAGTGATTAAGACGAACGTTGCTGTGTCGAGTAGATCGGCGATTAGACACGCGAGCTCTCGAAACGTACGCGGCGCCGCAAGAACGACCATCGGCACGAACAAGACGGCAAGACCGAAGATGCGAGGAATCATGGTCAGCGCCCGGTGAGTTGGTTGATGGTGCCCGCGATCAAAGTTGCGATAATCCACGCACCAAGTATGAGGAGTGCACCGATGATGACGTAGAGAAAGTTCTTCTTCGCAGTGGCAAGCTTCTGCTCGTTTCCCTGTGCCGTAACGAAAAGAAATCCGGAAATGACGAGAAAAAGCGTGATGATGGGAAGCGCGATCAAGGCGAGCGCTTTGAGAGCCCCCGCGATGAACGTGGGAATGGTACTAAAGCTGGAATTCAGAGGATTCTGTAGAGCTCCTTGGGCAAACGCATCCGAAGCGAAAAGAATAGTCGAGAGAAAAGCCACGCTGAGGAGAATACGCTGTGCTATGCGATGTGTTTTCGTCATTGTTCCAGAATCTGCGCTAGTTGTTGATTCGCACGACCTATGGCCTCGGCGGGCCGCGCCGAGCCGCTCGTTATGCCCTCAATCATAGCCCGGAAAATCTCGTTTGTCTCTTCAGGATCAGGATCGATCCACGAGCGCGCAATAAGTGCCTCTCTCTTGAAGAGAACATTCTCGTCCTCACCCTTTTCGGAGAGCACGTCGCGGCGAGTGGACGGGACCCCAAGAGCTGTAGAGAGCGCGCGAGCGACATCCGGGTCACCCATGAGGAGCGCAACGATCATTGCTCCATCGGGCTTTTTGCTCGCACGAGAAACTGCAAGCGCGTACACGCGCGCCACGCTAAGTGTCCGATCCGATCCCTTGATCTGCGGCACCGGCGCGACCGCGAAGTTGAGGTTCGGATTTGTCCGTGCAATCACGGTCGCCTCACTTGCATACCCAAGGTAGAGAGCAAGATCTCCGCCTGCAAATGCAGTGAGTGAATTTCGAAGAGAGCGGTTCCACGAATAGTTGATCTTCGAGGGATCCGCGAACTCGGTGTAGAAGCGCAGTGCCGACTCCGTGGCCTGTTGCGGTCCGGCGGTACGCGCGGACAAGGTCGGAAGAAGGCGTCCGCTGGAATCTCTTTGCGTTATCGAACCGCCAGCCTGAAGCGTGAGGAGCGCCACTATGTCCTTGGCATGACTGACGTTTTCGTATTCGCCGAATGAAATTGCTGCCTTCAGTATCTTTCCGGAATCGTCCTTCTTCACGATCTTCTTTGCAATATCAGGAAGTTCCTCCCAATATTGAGGGGGCTTCGCGAAACCGCCTGCGGATAACATATCCCGGTTCCAATACAAAATCATCGGATCCACCGCAAGAGGAATACCCAGGACTCCGTTTTCCGCTAGGTACGGCTCTGATGCTTCGACAAATGTGTCCTTGAACTGTGAACGAGAAAGGAACTCGTACGGAATAGGCACGACCTTACCCGCATTGTCTATGCTGTAATCCTGCCGCAGGAGAAAGATATCGGGGCCCACGCCGCTCGCGAGAGCCTCCGTGAGGAGGCCCTCATACTGCGCAGGATCTTTCTGAACGTAGGAAACCTGTGAAAGCCGGTTGTCTTTTTCTGATGCCTGCCGCAAAACGACCGCGAAGGCTTCCGGCGGCAAAGTGCCCCAGATGGTGACGGGACCAACTTGATTGCCGCCGCCGCCGGAGACGACGAGCGCAAAAATAAGAATGCCGGAAATCGCGAGCGCCGCGAACACGGCGAGAACTATGACTTGAAAAACTGATAAATTCATCATACTGGTGACGAGGTTGATTTTGGATGCAGGATCAAACCATAGTGGTGCGCGCCTGCGGGGAATTCTCTGTTCACTTCAAGTCCTGCTTTCTCTGCGAGCTCGCGTGCGGCTGCTTTTTTTACGACATCTTCTTTGGCCGGCCCCAGACGCCATCCGCCAGTTGGCGGAGAATCCGACCAATCGATCACGACGACACTTCCCGACGGCTTCACGATGCGCCGCGCTTCCCGCAGAATCGGGAGCTTGTCGGGCACTTGAAAGAGGAGATTCGAGACTAGAATAAGATCTATCGAACCATCCGCGAGTTTCGACGCGCGTGGCATCTCAAGGTCGGCCCATATCACCTCAACATTTTTGTAGCCGCGGCGCGTCGCTTCATTGGCGACGCGCCGCAGAAGGTCGCGCTGCACGTCTATCGCATATACCTTGCCCGAGCCTCCGAGTCGCTCCGCAATAGCAAACGTGTATGCACCGGATCCCGCCCCAAAGTCTGCAACCCGCATTCCCCCCTGAATCCCAAGTGCGGCAACGTTTCTCGGCGGATGTGCAAAACCTTCCGTCTTGAGCGGAGTCACCGTTCGCATCTGTCGATTATACGCTAGGATTGTCAGATTTTTCTGCGATTTATACACATATTATGGATGTCCGACATACATAATATGGTAGGCTCCGCCTGTGGAGCTCTATCACATTCTAAACAGAGGCACGGAAAAGCGAACGATATACATGGACGATCGCGACCGCGCTCGATTTGTTCACGACCTCTTCGAATTCAACGACACGAAGCCCGCGAGCAACGTTGCCTACTCATTCAGAAAAATTATGGATGTCGGACATCCATATATCGAGAGAGAACGCATAGTTGATCTTCACGCGTGGTGTTTGATGCGCAACCACTATCACCTTCTCGTTTCAGAGCGCACAGAAGGAGGCCTTATCAGCTTTATGCGTAAACTCAATACGGGGTATACGAACTACTTCAACGAGCGTTATAAGAGGAGTGGCGTGTTATTTCAGGGTAAAACAAAAAAAATACTGATTCATTCCAGTGCGCATTTTCTGCACATCCTGCATTATATTCATCTCAACCCGCTCGACTATCTTTCGGGAGCGCGAGAATGGCGAAATAGCCGCGTCGCCGATTCGACAAAAGCAAAAGCTTATCTCGAGAAATATCCGTGGAGCAGCTACGCCGACTACTGCGGACGGAAGAACTTTCCCTCAATTCTCACGACGGAATTCTTCAAAGAGTCGATCGGGAATGTGGAAAAGGAAACCTTGAGCTACCTTAGGAATCCTGCAAAATCCAGCGACAAGCTGCCCGAACGCTTCCTTGAATGATATTATGGATGTCGGACATCCATAATATTTAGGCATCCGACGTCACGCGGTTGCATTTTCTTCGCTTTCAAATACCACAAACGAAGCGACCGAATCGCCTTCGCGGAGTTTCATTACGCGGACGCCTTGGGTAGCGCGACTCAAAGTCGGAATTTCGTCGAGGCCGATGCGGATAGTCTGGCTTTTCTTCGACATTGCAACGAGCTCACCTCCGCCGAGAATTACCGCGCCACCCACGAGCTGCTTGGTCTTCTGTGTGATAGACATTGTCTTGATGCCAGAGCCGCCGCGGCCTTGCACCTTGTACTCGTCGAGCTTCGTTTTCTTGCCGTAGCCAGTCGAGGAAAGCACGAGGAGTTCGCCTTTGGCGCCTTTGGGCACGACACCGGTGCCGACGATAGAGTCACTTGAACCTAATTTCATCCCGCGCACGCCGGCAGCCTGGCGGCCCATCTCACGCACACTTTTTTCATCGAACCGTATTGACTGACCCTTCGCCGTTACGAGTATCACGCTGTCGCCCTTGTGTACGAACTGCGCGGAAATGAGCGAGTCTCCTTTGTCGAGATTAATTGCGATCAAGCCGCTTCTGCGCACTTCGTGTAACTTGTTTGCCGCAACTTTCTTCACCGTTCCTTTTTTGGTCGCCATCACGAGCGAAAGATCCTCTACCGTTTTCTTCTGCTTTGGCATGGCAAGAATAGACGTCACCGTTTCTCCTTGCTCCAAGGAGAGAAAGTTCATGATCGATTTACCTTTCGTCGCGCGTTTGCCTTCCGGAAGCTCGTACATCTTGAGCTGATAGACCTTGCCGCGGTCGGAGAAAAAGAGGAGATCAGAGTGTGCCGAAGCCGTGAGGAACTGCGTGACGAAATCTTCCTCTTTGGTGTCGAGGTCAACAACACCCACGCCTCCGCGCTTCTGCCTGCGGTACTCGTTTGGGTTTGTCCGCTTGATATAGCCGCCCTGAGTCAAGACGAGCACGAAATCTTCGTCCGCGACGAGGTCTTCTGCCGAGAGGAGCTTTGCTGGCCGCTTCACGATTTTCGTGCGCCGCTCGTCACCATATTTTTCCACAACCCCGCGAATCTCCTTCTTGATCGTTTCCATCAATTTCTTCTCGCTCTTGAGAAGTGCTGCGAGCTCTTCGATCAAAGCTTGCACTTCTTTGAGTTCGTCCTCCACTTTTTTGCGCTCGAGTCCCGCAAGTCTCTGAAGCTTCATCTCAAGAATCGCGTTCGCCTGTTTCTCGGAGAACTTGAATTTGCTCATGAGTCCGGCGCGCGCATCCTCCACGTCCTTCGACTTCTTTATGAGCGCGATTATCTCGTCGATGTGGTCTAGGGCCTTCTTGAGGCCGAGCAATATATGCTCGCGCTCCTGCGCTCTCGCGAGGTCGAATTTCGTGCGCTTTGTGACGACTTCCCTCCTAAACGCAACGAAATATTCGAGAAGCGCCTTTAAGGAGAGCGTCTGCGGCACGCCGTCGACGAGCGCAACCACGTTGTAGTGAAAGGTCTCCTCGAGCTGCGTGTGCTTGTAGAGGTAGTTTAAGACCGTCTGCGCGTTCGCGTTATTCTTGAGCTCAACAACAACACGGATGTCTTTGGTGCTCTCGTCGCGAATGTCGCGGATGCCCTCGAGCTTCTTCTGATGCACGAGATCGGCGATCTTCGTGAGAAGATCTGCTTTGTTGACGCGAAACGGTATCGAAGTGATGACAATCTGGTAGTCGCCCTTCTTCCCTTCAGTTATCTCTGCGTCGCCGCGTACAACCACAGGCCCACGCCCAGTTGAGTAGGCATGCGCGATATCTCTCTGATTGAACGCGATGCAGCCGGTAGGGAAATCCGGCCCCTGCACGAACGTGAGGAGATCTTCAGTTGTTGCGGCTGGATTCTCGATGAGATGCTCTACCGCCTCGCACACTTCGCGGAGGTTGTGCGGAGGAATGTTCGAAGCCATTCCGACTGCGATACCAAGTGTGCCGTTCAAAAGAAGATTTGGGATCGCGGCCGGCATTACAGTCGGTTCCTTCTTAGTGTTGTCGTAGTTGGGCCGAAAAGCGACTGTTTCTTTTTCAATGTCACGGAGCATCTCGGAGGCGAGCCTCGACATCTTCGCTTCTGTGTAGCGGTACGCCGCGGGAGCATCGCCGTCGATCGAGCCGAAGTTGCCCTGACCAACGATCAGGGGATAGCGCATGGTAAAATCCTGCGCCATCTTTACCATCGCATCGTAGACCGCGGCGTCGCCGTGCGGGTGGTACTTGCCGATGACATCGCCGACGACAGTCGCAGATTTGCGAGTCTTCGCCGAGACCGTGAGTCCCGCTTCCTGCATGGCGTATAGGATGCGCCGGTGCACGGGCTTCAAGCCATCTCGCACATCCGGGAGCGCGCGGGCCGTAATGACCGACATCGCATAGTCGAGGTAGCTCTCGCGCATCTCGGTTGAGATGCTTCGCGGAACAATGCCGTGATGGACCGCTGGTTTGGTTCCGCCAGCTGGCGGATTCTCGTCTTTTTGGCGTGCCATAATTTATCAAATTATACCAGGAATAAGCCATTTTGCACGAATGACGCGCGTGCGAAAATTCATTAAATTAATCAGACGTGCTCGGCCGGCCGAAGAGGTCGGTCTCGCTCTGCTGAGAGTCTTCCTGCACAGGAAGCTCATATCGCTCTGTCGATTGTTCGCGCACTGCACGCAGCTCATCGAAACCAGAGAGTCCTTTCATGAGTTCTTGCTGCGCCTCACGCACCGAAGAGAAATTAAACTCTTCCTGCGCTCCACCACCGAGCTGTAAATCCCCGCCGTGTTGTATCTTTTTGAAAAAGAGAAACGCCCAGCCGATAAAGAGAAGTGTCATAATCGTTATCGCAATGCCTCCCGCGACGACCTTGCGTTCGTCCTTGGGCTTCTCCTTCAGATTGTCGATTGTTTTTTGTATGACCATAGCATTCGTAATTTTCAATTATCAATTCTCAATTTTCAATCAATATCTAATCTTGATAATTGCGTCATTGAAAATTCATTGGAAATTGGAAATTGTGATTTGAAAATTTGTGCTCAGGTACTGAGCACTACGACTTCACTTTCTTTTCCCACCACGTCGCGCGGCTTGAGCGTAAGTTTCTCGACGGGCTTCACGTCCTCGCCCGCTTCTTTCAGAAACTGCTTCAGTGTCTTGTCATCATACAAAACAGGAATAACAATTTTTGCCTCTAGCTTTACCGCAAGCTTCTGAGCTTCGGCGGGCGTGAGTGCGCCACTTCCGCCAACAGGAATAATCAGAACATCGGGCGAATCCGTCTCCACGATTTCCGAAGGCAGATCGAGGTCGCCTAGTGCCCCGAGGTACATGACGGAAAGTCCGTCAAAGTGTACTAAGTAGACTGTGTTCGTCTTTGCTTCACCCCCATACTTGGACCCGGACGCAAAACCCGTCGCTGTCATATCCTTTACCTCATACTCGCCGGGGCCGGAGATAACGAAGGGCTGCTTGTCGCCACGACCCGCCTCCTCAACACCGTTCATATCCGGATGGTTGAGAGATATTAATGCAACATCGGCACCGAAATTCGTCGGCTTGAAATTCTTTGAGCCTTTCGACACCGGCCCGAAGACGAGTGTCGTATCCCCCGCTTGTGCACGAATGCAAGCGCCTTCGTGGAAGGTTAGTATCATGTGAGTGTATTATACATCGACTGGCCCCTCACTTTTGCATTTTGCTTTGACTTCCGGCTTTTCTCCATATATATTGTGCGGACGCCAATAGGCGTTTAGTAACCAAATTAATAGTAGCGTTCGGTAAGGCTTCCCTGCTGACTGTCACGGTAGCGTAGGCAGGATAGTCCGAGCGTAAGCAACATGAGTGCACTAGCAACAGAAGAGAAGAAGGTCAGCGACAGTGACGATAACGAGATAGAAGAAAAGGGCCTGCCCTCTGAAGCTTTAGCGAAGGAGGGCCCGATGGCGGAGCTCCTGAACGCCGTCCCCAAACGGCCTGCCGCTGACGACGTTGTGGAAGGTCCGGTCATCGCGGTTGGTCGCGCGCGTGTTTTCGTTGATTTGCACCCCTTCGGCACAGGCATCATCTTCGGGCGTGAGTACCTCTCCGCACGCGAGACCCTCAAAAACGTAAACATCGGCGACACCATCACGGCAAAAGTCGTGGGGTTCGACAACGAAGAGGGATACATCGAGCTTTCGCTGCGCGAGGCACGGCAAGCATTGATCTGGAATGAAGCAGAGACGGCCGTTCAGAAAAAAACCGTCTTCGAACTTCCAATCGCGGAGGCGAACAAGGGCGGACTCATCATCAACTGGAATAGCATACAAGGATTTCTTCCGGCTTCGCAGCTCTCGCCCGCGCACTACCCGCGCGTCCCCGACGGAGACAAAGAAAAGATTTTCGCCGAACTCAAGAAGCTCGTCGGTCAGAAACTCGAAGTGATGATTATCACGGCGAGCCCAAAAGAAAACAAACTCATCTTCGCCGAAAAAGGCACCTCGACCTCGGAGCGCGCATCGCTGGTAGAGAAGTATCACGTGGGCAACGTCTTGGAAGGAATCGTCACAGGCGCAACGGAGTTCGGAGTCTTCGTGAAGCTCGAAGAAGGCCTCGAGGGCTTGGTGCACATCTCCGAGATGGACTGGGCGCTCGTCGAAAATCCTAAGACGCGATACAAGGTGGGCGAGAACGTAAAAGTGAAAATCATCGAAATCAAGGACGACAAAGTCTCGCTCTCCATCAAAGCCCTGACGGACGACCCGTGGAAAACTGCAGCGATGAAATACCACAAAGACCAAAAAGTGAACGCCGTCATCATCAAGTACAACAAGCACGGTGCCTTGGCCTCCATAGAAGAAGGCGTCGCTGGCCTCGTGCACATTTCAGAGTATGGCAAAGAAGAGGAACTCCGTGCGAAGCTCGAACTCGGCAAGGTCTACCCCTTCACCATCACCTTTTTCGAACCGAAGGATCGCAGAATGACACTCAAGCCGGTGAGCTAACCCCGACGCTTCGGTCGGGGCTCCGACTTCAGCTTCGCTGAACGTCGGAGTTAAACTCATTCATCGCGTGCTCGCGGCCTTCGCGCACAATTGTTTCGAGTGCATCTGTGACGCGCCTGAAAACCGGTTTCAAGATCGCAAGTTCGTGCGCGCGGAATTTCGTGAGAATAAAATTGTGCACGACTTTCTTCCCTTCCGGCTTCCGGAGCGCGCCCGAAGAGGTCGTTGGAGAGACACCGATGCGCACACGCGCAAACCTTTGCGTCTTCACCGCACGTATGATCGAGTCCACTCCCTTGTGTCCACCACCGCTTCTGTCGTATGAAATCTTCATCCTTCCCAGCGGCAAGTCCAAGTCGTCGTGAACGACGACCATTCGCTCTGCGGCACGGGACCCTTTGACGAATTTGGCAGCTGTAAAACCCGATTTGTTCATAAAGGTATCGGGAAGCAGCAAAACAGTCGCTACTTTGCCGATGAGACCGCTCCCAACGTGCACCTTTCGCTTCAAATCCTCGCGAAACTCCCTGAAACCGGCGCTTTTGCCGAAAAATTCGACCGCCATGCGCCCACAATTATGCCTCGTCGAGTCATATTCATATCCGGGATTCCCCAAGCCGACAATTACCCAAGCCATCGTGGCATCATAAGGCAAAAGGCAAAAGTTAAAAGCTAAAAATGGGTTGAAAAGTGGACATGAGTGAGACTTTTAGCTTTTGGATTTTGGATTTTAACTTTTTTTGCGATGTGACATCGCAAAAGCTTGGTGTCAACGGTGTGCACCGAGTACAATGCCTGCCATGTTTGATCCCGTCGTGCAAAAAAGTCCGGGATCGAGTGTTCCCAGTAGTTCTCAGAGTTCTCTTCTCTTCTACACCGTGGTCGCCCTCGGTCTTGCGCTCTTCATACGCTTCTTCATCGCAGCTCCGTACGTCGTCTCAGGCGCATCGATGGAGCCCAACTTCGACAATTGGCACTATCTCATCATCGATAGGGTCTCATACGACCTCGAAGACCCGGAGCGGGGCGATGTGATCGTCTTCGACCTCCCCCAAGAGGAAGGGCGATCGCTTATTAAGCGTGTGATTGGCCTCCCCGGCGAGACCGTAGTTCTTCAGGGACAGCGCGTAACGGTCGTAAACGATGAACACCCCCAAGGATTCACGCTCGACGAGCCATACCTCGATCCGAATAACCTCGGAGGTGAGAATAATATGCGGGTCACGCTCGGAGAGAGCGAATATTTCGTCCTCGGCGACAACCGTCGGGTCTCGGCCGACTCGCGCTTGTGGGGAACGCTGCCGCGCGAATCAATCGTCGGCCGCGCATTCGTGCGCCTCTACCCGTTCAACAAAATTTCTTTTCTCCCCGGAGAAGCAAGATATTCAGAATAAATAAGGAGTGAGTATGACAAGCGACTATATTTTTCTGAACCCAGCACCAATTTGGCATCCCACAACTTTCTCTCAGATTCGATACTCCATTGATACTGGCTCAACAAAATCTCAAAGTGGCTTCACTAGCTCCGGATACCAAATTGGTGCTGGGTGTAAGATTTTCTAAGCTTACTCCGTTCGCTAACAAAATCTAACATGTTACGGCTCAAAGGCACAAAACACCCCAACACTGCAGCGTTCCTCGAGTCGGCAATTCGCATCGTAGAGTACTTCGGTTTCAAACCGCTCGACGAAGCACCGCGGAGAGGCGGCGCAGAGATCCGGCAGATGCGAAAGCGAGCCGGAAAAAATGAGTCTGAAATCTCTATTTCACGAAAAGAGGAGCGCTCGCTTCTTGTCACTGCGAAGCGCTGTGCGCCGCTCAAGTGCGATCCAAGCGAATCACTCCTCTT
>MFLZ01000004.1 GCA_001781685.1 Candidatus Kaiserbacteria bacterium RIFCSPLOWO2_01_FULL_54_13 | reverse complement strand
TTGTGAATGGACAAGTGTTTCCAAGCTATTGAACCATTACGAGGAAGTTGCGAGAGAGGTCGTTTCGTGGTATCTTGAACCGTTAGATAACGCCCACTCGGGCCTCATCGCCACATGAATTCTTCCGCAACTCCGCAGACGTCGGAGCAAACTTTTCACGGTCTCGGTATCGCACCCAAGGTGCTTCAGATCCTCGAAACGCTCCGATTTCGAGTGCCTACTCCTATTCAACATCAGGCGATACCCTCGGGAATCGAGGGGAAAGACGTGATCGGCGTCGCGCAGACGGGTACGGGAAAAACTCTCGCGTTCGGGATTCCCATGCTCCAGCGCCTCCTTGCAATTGAGGGGCGCGGTCTCGTGCTTCTCCCTACGCGTGAGCTCGCGCTTCAGGTAGACGAAACGCTTGCAAAAATCGGAAGGCCTCTCGGCCTGCGCACCGCGGTACTCATCGGCGGCGCTCCCATGGGGCCGCAGGTGGCGAGCCTTAGGCGTGATCCGCACATTGTTATTGCAACTCCGGGGCGGCTTCTCGATCATATGGAACAAAAGACGATTCGTCTCGACCACGTCGCCATTTTGGTTCTTGACGAAGCGGACCGCATGCTCGATATGGGTTTCTGGACGCAGGTCCGACGCATCATCGCGGCGGCTCCCAAAAATCGACAGACGATGCTTTTCTCCGCAACACTCTCGCGCGAGATTATGGCGCTTGTGACAGGACACATGAAGCTCCCCGTAAGGATTGAGGTTGCGCCATCAGGGACGATTTCGGGGCGCGTGACGCAGGAATTTTTTGTCGTTCGCAAAGAAGAAAAGATGCGGCTTCTGGAAAAAATCCTCGGCGACTATACCGGCTCAACGCTCGTATTCTCACGCACCAAGCACGGAGCAAAGAGGATCACGCGCGGTGTCTCTGCGATGGGACACCGCGTGGCCGAAATTCATGGCAACCGTTCGCTCAGTCAGCGGCGCGATGCGCTCGAAGGTTTCAAAACCGGCCGCTATCGCGTCTTGGTCGCGACAGACATCGCGTCGCGCGGCATCGACGTCAAAGACATCGAGCTTGTTCTGAATTACGACTTGCCGATGGACAGTACGGATTACGTGCACCGGATCGGGCGCACTGCGCGCGCGGGCGCTGCGGGGCATGCGATCTCATTTGCCGAGCCTAATCAAAAACGCGAGGTACGCGATATCGAACGCCTTATCCGTAAGACCGTTCCCATATCTGCGCTTCCCTCACTTCCGCCTCCTCGCGCCTTGGCGCAGAGCGCCCCTTCTTCGGCAGGGAGGAGAGAGCAGCACTCATTTCAGAGGCGGCGCACTGGTTTTGTTCCGCGATTTCACCAGCGAAGGGGAGGGCGGCGCCCGCATGCGCGCAGCCACCGATAAATTCTATGACGTGGATACCCAAGCCCCCTCAACCCATGCGAAGCGTCATAGTGCTCTGCGCCTGTGGCAATAAATATATAAAGACGCGCGAGAATCAGTCGGTGTGCGTGAGATGCATTGTGAAGGCACAGAAGGTAAAATAATCTCAACTTAACAAAGATGGAGTTGCTGGAATGAGGGGAGGGTAGTGATAGAGTTGGGTAGATGATCGACGTGTGGCCGACCCTGTTTGTGACCGCGCGGGTTGCGGTACTTGTGTACGTCGGGCTCGGGGTCGTGCTTTTTCTCTCGGAGCGGCGAACCGTGTACTTGCCAGATTTTCCTGCGCCGAGCACGTTTGAGACGTGCACGGCGTTCGGGAGGGGGACCGAGAACGTCGTATACCGCGGCATGCGCTTTCACCACAAACACGTGAGCGACCGTGTCGCTGTCGTCTATCACGGCAATGCCGGCTCTGCGTGCGATCGCGCGATTCTCGCGCCGATCTTTGAGCGCGCCGGCTATTCGTACGTTTTTGTCGAGTATCCCGGCTATGCGGGCGACCCCATCGGCCCTTCGAGGGAGCGGATTCTTGCGGGTGTGCCAGTAGTTCAGCAGTTTCTTGAGGCGCAAGAATATCATGAGGCTGTACTTGTCGGCGAGAGCTTGGGCGTTGGCGTCACCGCCTACCACGCATCCCTTGCGAAGCCCGATCGCCTCGTTTTCATAAGCCCCTACTACGAACTCGCGGACCTCACAGGCTGGATTCGTTTCGCGTATCCCGTACGTCTACTCATGCGCGAAAACTACACGCCCGGGGAATGGATGCAGGATGTCTCCGCGCCCGTGCTTTTTATCGAGGCGGAGGAGGATGAGATCGTGCCGAGCTCGAGCGCTGATCGCCTCTACGCATCGGTTTCCGGAGAGAAGACGCGTGTGCGCCTTCCGGGGACGCACAACGAGCTCTACGAGCATCCGGAGTTCTATGCAAGCATTGAGCACTTTCTCAAACGGTAAAGCGCATGCCCGGCCGCGGGCACGGATACATTTCAGAGGCGCTTTGTTATAATTACGTTCATGGCGAAGACAGAGTCGCGCATACAATTGAAAAAAGGCGACGCGGCACCGGATTTTGCGCTGCCCGGGATAGACGGCCACACCTATTCCCGGAAGAGTGTTCGAGGTTCGGAGGGCACGCTTGTCATTTTCATGTGCAACCACTGTCCGTACGTGAAGGCGCGGATGGAAGAGATTGTGGCATTACAAAAAGAGTTCGGAGATAAAATCTCGATCGTCGGCATCAATTCTAGCGATCCGGATTATCCCGGTGAGGGAATGGAAAACATGAGGGCGTTCGCTGCAGAGCGCGGCGTCACGTTCCCGTACCTCTTGGATGAGAGTGGCGCGACGGCTAAGCGCTACGGCGCCACGTGCACGCCGGACCCGTTCCTCTTTGATGCTGAGATGAAACTCGTCTTCCACGGCCGCATCTCGGACGCCTTGGAGCCCTCGGATACGCCCGCAGAGTTCACGATGAAAGAGAATATTCAAAAGCTCCTCGCGGGTGAGGCGATAGAGCCATGGTTCAATCCGAGTTTAGGCTGCTCAATCAAATTCAAATTGTCAGGCTGAAAAGCGAGTTTGCTTTCGCGTGGACAACCCCAGTCGCTTTGTGTACCCTGCCGTGCAGGCCAGAGAGGCCGTAATGGAACTGATTTAGGAGGAGTCTCCCATGACTTCGAAGTCTGATGAAGCGCGGGAGCCGCGTCGCGTTGAGCTCCCTACGCAGCAACACACAAGTGGCCAAAAATCTCAGGAAATTTGGGCCCAGATCCGCAAGGCTATGGATGGCGCTGTGCGCTTGAAGATTCCGGCGCGTCAGATCCGAGCGACAAGAGCCCAGCCGCGCAAGTACTTCGATTTCGAGGGGTCGTCACGCATCGGGGAATCGATGGGTGTCACCGGACAACTTGAGGACTTGATCGTGCGTAAAATCCGTCTCGACGAGCGGGGCCGAAAGTATGAACTCATATCGGGAGAGCGTCGGTTGCGCGATGAGAGAAAAGCCGGCGGTGAGTTGTGGGCGCTTGTCATCGAGGCAGATACGCCGACAGCGTTTGTCATCGCGTCGATCGTGAATTCGCATCGGCGCTCTCTTTCTATCATGGAGCGAGTCAACATAGTCTGCTTCCTGCATGAAGATTTGAGACAGACGTACGATATGATCGGCACAGTGGTGCTCGACATGCATCGGAGTGAAGTAGAGAAGTACTACGCTCTGCGCAACATAAACGAGGAGCTCGCGCGAAAGCTCCAGCTCCATGTTGTCGGCGGCAACCTCCTTTCTCTGGACGTGCTCGTTACAGTCGCGAGGCGTGAGAATGACACGGAACGTGAGAAATGGGCGCGCATTGCGGTAGAGAAGGAAATCAAGCGAGGGTCGGAGTTGATGGATCGGGTTCGTGCGAGCGGAAAGAGAAAGCCCCGCGATCACAATCCTGAGTACGGTTCGCCAAGTGAAATTAGGAGAGCCGTGCAACTCTCGACCAACTTACTCCTCACGGCGAGACGCCTCAGGAAGGTTCTGGAAGGACTCCCGCGGCGCGAGCCTCTTCCCGCAGATCATCCATTCTCCCAGGTGGATAAAAACCTGGAAGGGGCTGAGGGTACTATCGCAGCCTCCCGCAAACTGATCCCGGTCCTGATTCAGAGGAGGAAATGAGAATCGAATTGAGGGTCGGAAACACTCCCCGCCGCGGCCAATACGGTCAGCGGCGGGAACTCTTTTATGAATCTTTAGGCCATCTGTCCTGAGCACGCTTTGCAGCGGCTCTTGTGTGTGACGACCTCGTATACGGCAGCGACGCCGACGAGGATATAAACGATCTTCGCAATGCTCTCGCCGAGGAACGAATAGACGACGTCAAGGCCGATAAGTCCGTAGATTCCCCACGCGAGTCCGCCGACTGCGAGGAGAATAAAAGAAACTGTGTGAGCGTATTTCATAATGTGTTTCGTTTAATGATTATTAAAAATCCAATCGACCTTTTGACAGCGAATATTACGGTGGATAAATCCTCTTGTAGTGTATCGCTGTCTAGAGCTCTTCGCGACGGGGGTGTGCATAACACAAGATGCATGAATTCACGAAGTCTGAAAATTAGAAACACCACGACTATGCGGAAAAAGCCTACTCTGGACGCGTGAACAGTTCAATGGACACTTTGCCAGAGAATAGGCTAGAATACGCGGATGTTGGCAGAGCCCATACGGGAGCTCGTCGGGCGTGTTGATGCCGCCGAAGAGGCCCACGAGAAAACCCCGCAGGGGGAGGTTTTGGAGGTGGGCACCATCATTGCGAAAGCCGCGTCTCTTTATGAGAAGCTCCGTTATCTCATCGACTATCGTGAGGAACACACGATCCGCCGCGCAGCCTTGGAGAGGATTTTGAAGCGGAGGGTTTTTCTGGAGCAAAAAGCAGAGAGCGGCCTTGTCCTTCTGCAGGAGTTGGTGGACGGCAAGTACATCCCGAAGGAGCTAGCGACCGAAGAGATCGCGCGCGACATCGATGGCATCATTTCCCGATTTCTCGAGCTCTCGCGGCTTGTGCGTGCCAACGGTGCAGTCGGGAGGCGACTCATCAGCTTTGCCGCGACGGAAGTCGACACGCGCATCTCGCCCGTCGAGTATGCAATCGATCATGAAAGCGCGGAAGCGCTCTACAAGATTTTAAAAGGACACGTGAGTGTCTATGGATACAAAGAAGAGGAGACCAACGCGCAGCTCTACTCTGCCTGCTGGCGCTCGCTCCTCGGCGCCGACAACGACCGTCTCGCCTACGCGCTCTGGCTTCTCTACGTGCCGCAGTGGCGGGAGGGTGTCGATCTGCGCGATGTGGCCTCGCAGCTTCCTGCGATTATCGCTAACATCCGTGCCCGAGTGAGAGACTCACTCCAGTGGCAGATAGCTCCGAAGATAAAAAATGAGAGCATCTACTTTCGCATCATCCACGAAGTATTGGAATCGCACCGCGGCGGCGCGGGGCAGATTCTCGAGAGCCCAAACCGGCTTGACGCGTATGCACGCGAATTCTTGGAGAAAAAGTACGAGAAAGAAAACGAGCGCATCCAGAAGAGCGGCATCCGCGCCGTGCTCTATCTATTTATCACGAAGATGACGGTCGCCATCGTCGCCGAGCTTCCCTACGAGATAATCGTCCTCGGCGGTATTCACTACGTGCCGCTTACAATCAACATACTCTTTCATCCCTTGCTTCTCTTCGGGCTCACGCGCGGCGCGGGCACTCTCGACGAGGCGAATACCAACGCGATTATCGAAGGCCTGCACGGGATTCTCTACGAGGGGAAGGTGCGGACAATCCGCGTGCGAAGCGGCTTCTCGCGACTCACGTTTGCATTTGCGCTCGCATACCTCTTGCTCTTCATGTTTGTTTTTGGAGGTCTCGTCGGCGTTTTGCAGCTCCTCGCCTTCAATCCCGTTTCTATCGCGCTGTTCCTCTTCTTCTTGGCACTCGTCTCGTACTTTGCGTTTCGCATCCGCTACCGCGCGCGCCGCTGGAAGCTCGTGCGTGAATCGGGGACAATCGCGATCATCGCGGGGGTCCTCGCTGTCCCGATAGTGCGCGCCGGAGAATGGCTCTCGAGAACTTTCTCCTCAATCAACGTGTTCGTCTTGATTCTGGATTTCATCATCGAGACGCCTTTCAAGCGCCTTCTGCATTTCTCAAACCAGTTTTTGCTGTATTTAAGAGAGAAAGGGGAGGAGATTAGGTAACGCTTGCGAGCAGTGACTCCATCGGGTCGCGTCCGCGCGTACTCGCGCGGCGCTCCCGCTCGTCCCGCCCCTTCTGCAGAAGGGGCGGGACTGCGCTAAGTCCCGCGAGAATCATACGTGACGTCGCTCTATCGACGTGGGAGGAGAATGGTTGAATTGCAAACGGACTTTCAGACGTTACAATTCGTATCAATATTATGCGAGACAATCCGTGGAAGCGTGCTCAGGCCCAGCTTCATTCTGCGGCGTCGCACCTCAAGCTTCCAGGAGCGCTTGTCGAGCGTCTCGAGAATCCAGATAGGATGCTCGAGGTCTCGGTTCCTGTCGAGATGGACGATGGTCGGACAGAAACGTTCCATGGATACAGAGTCCAGCACAACAACATCCGCGGGCCTTATAAGGGCGGCATTCGGTATCACCCGAAAGTTGATATGGACGAGGTGAAGGCGCTCGCCTTCTGGATGACCGTTAAAAACGCCGTTGTCGACGTGCCGTTCGGTGGCGCCAAAGGCGGCATCACAGTTGACCCAAAGAAGCTCTCGGAAGGCGAGCTTGAGCGCCTCACAAGATCGTTTACACAGGAGATCGCACCCGCGATCGGGCCCAAGCTCGACGTGCCCGCACCGGACGTGAACACAAATCCAAAGATCATGCAGTGGATTCGCGAGGAATACTCGAAGATCGCCGGGAAAGATACGCCTGCCGTTGTGACGGGAAAGCCAATCGAGCACGGCGGCTCCGAAGGGAGAGTGGAGGCAACCGGTCTTGGCGGCTTTTACGTACTCGCGCAGGTGCTGAATCTTTCCGGCCGCAAGGGGCGTGGTCTCTCCGTTGCGATACAGGGATTCGGCAATGTAGGAAGTCATCTCGCCGAATGTTTGAAAGATGCCGGATTTCGGATTGTCGCGGTTTCGGACTCAAAAGGCGGCCTGTACGTTCCGAAGGGTATCAAAGATCTGAAGGCTGTTGCACAATGCAAGGAGCGGAGCGGAAAGCTCGCTGGCTGCTACTGCGTGGGGAGCGTATGCGATCTCTCGAACATGGAAACTCTTGGCGGGCGCGACATTTCTCCTGAAGAAGTATTGACGCTTCCAGCCGATATCGTCGCGCCCGCCGCGCTCGAAAACGCGATTACGAAAGAGAACGCCAGTGCGATCGAAGCTTCGATTGTCTTAGAAATGGCAAATGGCCCGACGACGCGCGAAGCCGACAAAATCCTCAATGCGCGGCACGTTCTCGTCATACCGGATGTTCTCGCCAATTCCGGCGGTGTTGCGGTCTCGTATTTTGAGTGGCATCAGAACATGCACGGCGACGTGTGGAAAAAAGAGGAGGTTTTCGCGAAGCTCAAAGAGAAAATGGACGCGGCGTCGCGCGCAGTCTACGATGCCTCGAAAGAGTACAACGTGCCGCTGCGCGATGCCGCCTACATCGTCGCCCTAAAGCGCCTTTCCTTACAATGAACGACTTCGTAAGTCGTTCATTTGCGTCGTTCATTCGAGTAGCAAGGCTCGGATGTCAGAGAGTTCTATGTCCTTCAGATATGACCGAATCGTTTTTCCGTAGTCTCGGAAGACATCCCTGAAGAGTTCCATACTGATAACGGAAGGGAAGTTTTTCTTGCCGCAGTAATCCAAATAGCTGCTCCATCGATACTTGTCCAAGTGTTCGAGCGCGGCGCGCACATTCTTGATCTCGACGTTGCGCCACCCTTTTTCTTTCGTGAGGTCGAGAGGATTGAGATGGATGTAGTGAAGGATATGTAAGAAATGAGGATCTGATGCTATTCTGATTTTCTTGGTGCGGCCTTGGAAAAGAGTTCCATCGCGTTTGTATTTGTCATTGAAGAACTTAGCGTATCCGATGTTAAGACGACGTATGAAAAGTGTTAGTCCACCCTCGACTAGTTCTGATAGGAGCAAATGGTAGTGATTTGGCATTAGGCACCATCCATGGATTTCGATGATCGGGTCCCGAAATGAACGACTTACGAAGTCGTTCATTTCGAGACGGCGAAGCGTATTGTTTGCCGCTTCTCTATCATTGAACTCAAACATGTCATGGACGAATCGGACGCGATCTCCGTCTTCCATGAAAATCGTCCGTTTATCAACTCCTCGGTTGAGAACGTGGTAAAGCTCCATCCGGTAATCCTACAATTATGATGAACGACTTACGAAGTCGTTCATGGGGATATCGAATTTGATACGATGTGCCGTGTGATTTCCGTGAGGGTACATGAGTTCAGTCTTCCAGTGTTGCGCGCGGGGCTCGTCGTTCTATATCTCTGGTTCGGGTTTTCGCAGGTGTCAAATCCGGTCGATTGGGTCGCGTGGGTTCCCATGTGGCCGACAGAACTCACGGGACTCTCTGCAGAGTCGATAGTGCTTCTGAACGGCGGATTTGAAATTGTTCTCGGAGTGTTACTCGCGGTTGGCTTCTACACGCGTATCGCAGCGTTTCTTCTTTCACTCCATCTCTTTTTTATCGCGTACGAAATCGGCTGGAACGATATCGGCGTCCGTGACTTCGCGCTCGCCGCGGCCACGCTCGCGCTCGCGCTCGGTGGGCCCGATCAGTATTCCCTTGATAAAAGGATAAATAGAGGATAAGGTCTTACAAATGGAAAAATTCATACAGAGCATCGCCGAGCGAGCGGGCGAGGCCGTCTTGAAGCGCCTCGGAAAAGAGAGAGTGCACTACAAGAAGTCTGAAAATATCGGGGATGTTGTCACGAAAGCAGACCTTCTCTCTGAGCGCATCATTATCTCGGCAATCAGGCGGCGGTATCCAAATCACGGGATCGTATCGGAGGAAAGCGGCAGCACCAAGGAAGGCTCGGAGTACCTTTGGATTATCGACCCTATCGACGGCACTTTGAATTTCGTATCGGGTGTTCCGATGTTTGGCGTAATGATCTGTCTTGCACACCGCGGAAAGGTAGTGCTGTCTGCTATCAATCTTCCGGCAACGAAGGAACTGTTTTTTGCGAAAGCAGGAGGTGGTGCATATCTAAACGGCAAGCGAATCCATTGTTCGCGCACGCGGGATTTGTCTCACACATTCGGGATGGGTGGTTCGAGCTTGCGTGCCCGAACGGCACGCTTTCTTAGGAACCTGCTTCAGGCCCCGCAGAGCGGTCACATGATGTATGGCTCCTTCGGCGGTCCCTCGAATGCTTGTTATGTCGCTGCGGGACGAAGGGACTGGCTTGTTTTGCTGAGTGGTCAGATTTGGGATTTTGCCCCGGAATATCTCGTTCTGAAAGAGTCGGGATGCAAAGTGACTGGCACGAAAGGCGAACCGTGGAAGCTCGGTATGCTTGAAATGGTCGCGGCGAATCCGACGCTGCACAAGCAGCTTCTGAAACTCACTCGAAATGTATGAACGAAAAGAAAACGTGGCATGACCGTTACGAGGAAGCGCGCTCCACGGGCGCCGCCGTCTCGGACAGGATCGCATCGTTCGTTGGCTCGTGGATGTTCGTGTATCTGCACATCGTTTGGTTCGGCTTTTGGGTATTGTTTCCCATGGAGCCTTTTCCGTTCCTGCTGCTTACCATGATTGTTTCTCTGGAGGCTATTGTACTTTCGACTCTTATCATCATGGCGCAAAATCGTCATGCAGACCGGGATCGCCATCAAGCCGACGAGGATTTACGGACCGATATCGAGGCGAAGAAGGAGATAGACGAGATTCAGCAACGCCTCGCGCGCATCGAAATCGAGAAACTCGACCGGATTTTGACAATTCTGGATCAAAAAAAATAAAGCTGGGCGCTGCCAAGCGCCCAGCGACGTCAGTGTCATCAGACACTCTTCGTCCTCACTCGCGGGGGACCGACACCACGTCGTGGATCGGTGTCCCATCACGGGCGACCGGATTTTTCGACACGGGCAGTGTGCCGAAAAAGTCTTCGGTGGACGCAGTCCACGACCGGCTTGCGCGGACGATCTCGGGGTAGCGTACAAGCCGGCGGTACGCAGCGTATGCGTCTCGCAGACTCTGGAGGGGCGACATGTAAGGGTTCATCGCACCCTTTCTCGCCCAAACTGCCACGTAGCGTGCCGAAAGCCTCCCCCGACTTTCACTCTTGATGTATAGTCTCGCGTCAACGGTGTGGTACCCGTAGTAGGGCTCGTAACGGAACATTCCGTTGGGAAGCCACCAGGGGAGGCGCATCACACCCCGGAAGGTCACGCAGACAACTGCGTCCTCCGGAATGAAAGTCAATTCCCTCGCCGTAGGGTCGAAGGGATTGCCCTTGACGTCAACGTACATGTGGCCAAACGCCTCCTTCACCTTGAGCCCCAGCTTCGGGCACTCGGTGACGAATGAGCTTCCAGCATGCAGCCAGAAGCGTATTGTCGGCACTTTTGGTTTCCTCATCGGACTTCTCATCGGACTTCTCCATACCGCTTAGCCTCGGAGTTCACGCAGAGAGTCAGCTCTCCGTCGTCTCTTTGTGCAGGCGGCAACGTCACGCTAGGGGATTTTCTCTGTTGTGTCAATTGAATGTCAGGCTCAGGTATTCTTGACGAAAAGTGAGCATTTGGTATAAGGAAGGCATGGAAGTGCCAATAAACAACAGTGCGCATCACCACTCGATTCCCATCGCGCGAGGGAGTTGAGTTGATTTATTTTTGTATCAAACCAGCCCCCTCTCGCGAGGGGGTTTTGCGTTGCGCCTCGGCCCAGCCGGAAAGCAAGGCAATGTTCTTTGAAAGGCAACGACTATGTCTTCACTGCTTCTGCCTTCCACCAAGAGCGTTCAACAACGCGCGCTCGACCTGCTCGCCCTCGCTGGGATCAGGTTGGATCGGGAAGATTCCAAGGGGGATAGAAACGTCTCTCTCAAGGGGATTCGGTGGCCTTCGACTGCAGCGTTTGCCCACCAGTCGCGCATCCCGGGGCTTGTCGCGAGCGGCCAGTACACCCTCGGCCTAGTCGGCCTCGATTCGGTTCGCGAAAGTGGCGCCGATGTCAAAATCTGTGCCGATCTTCTCTTTAATCGTTCGACGTGGGAAAAGGCGAGGGTCGTGCTTGTGACGGGCGAGGATGGTCTCACGGACGCCTCAAGTGTTCCCAACGGAGCAGAGGTGTTGACGGAGTACCCCTTTCTCACCCGGTCATTCTTCAGAAAGTTGGGGCGAAAGGTCAGAGTGATTTCGTCCCGTGGCTCGATCGAGTCAGAGGTGCCGTTACCGTATCCCTTCGGAGTATGCCTTACCGAGACGGGTGAGGGTCTGCGCGCGAATCGTCTTCGCGTGATCGGGACGCTCATGGAAACGAGTACTGTGCTCATTGCGAACAGGCAGGAATGCGAGTACGCGCAGTTTCAAAAGGACGTCTTGATGTTCAAGACGATCCTGCTTGGCGTCATCGCGGCCCGTGAGAAAGTCATGCTTGTGGCAAACGTTCCGCAGGACAATCTCTCTGCGGTTCTCGCGGTCTTGCCTGCGCTCACTAGTCCGACGGTGGCTCCGCTTGCAAACGAGCGGTACGTCTCAGTCAGTGCCGTCGTACCCCGAAGTCAGCTCAACGATCTGCAAGAGCAGCTTCTCGATTGCAGGGCCGAAGGGCTCATCGTCACGCCGCTCACGTCCCTGATTCAGTCCTTTTGCGACTGACTGGCACGGTAGACAGGTGAGTGATCTTTCGCGGGCGCGACGGGATGATTCCTGCCGCGTCCGCTTTCTTTGTGTGCCATTTGTTTTCTTGCGCAACTATATTCTAATTCGCGCGAATTAGAATATAGTGCAGATTTACACAACTTTGGGGCAGCGGACTTGACAGGCCTGTCGCAGGATGTAAAGTGCAGACAATGACTCGAATTTCGGTAATGGTTTCGATAATCTCACTCCGACGACGAGCGGCTTTCCGCCAACTGGCGGATTGAGGCTGTTCTAAGAGCGTTTGTAACATCTCCACAAACATTCCAAAAGCGGCCTCGATACGAGGCCGCTGTGCGTTATTATTTACTTCAATCCAAACAATGAAACAAATCAAGATCGGAGTAGTCGGAGCTACTGGATACACGGGAGAAGAGCTTATCAGGATCCTCGCAGGTCATCCGCAGGTCGAACTCACATACGTTTCCGGAAAGGAAGACCGCAGCGAGAAAATACAGGACATTTTTCCATATCTGGAGGGAAAGGTGGACCTTGCATGCAAGGCATTCTCGGCCGAAGAAGCCATCGAGAAGACCGATCTCGTGTTTCTTTCGCTTCCGCACACCGTCTCGATGCAGTACGTGCCCCTCTTCTTGAAGGCGGGGAAGAAGGTCATCGATGTGAGCGCTGATTATCGCTTGAAAGACCCGGCTGTCTACGAGAAATTCTACAAAGCGCCGCACGCGGATACGGCAAACTTGGAGCAGGCGGTATACGGTATCCCAGAAATTCACAGAGTTGAGATAAAAAGTGCCGAGCTCGTCGCAAATCCGGGATGCTACCCGACGGGCGCGATACTGGGCCTTCTGCCGGGTCTCAATCCGCCAACTGGCGGAGGCGTATTCGCGCCCGACACCATCCAGATAGATGCAAAGAGCGGTGTCACGGGCGCAGGGCGCAAGGCGGTGAAAGAGCTTTCGTTCTCGGAAGTGAACGAATCTTTGAAAGCCTACAAGCTGTTCGAGCACCAGCACGTGCCCGAGATAGATCAAGAGCTTTCCAATGCAGCAGGTGAGAACGTGAACGTCGTCTTTGTGCCGCACCTCATTCCTATCAACAGGGGTATTCTGAGCACTATCTACGTGAAGCTCTCGAAGACCATCGACACCGAGCGGCTATTGAAAATCTACGCAGAGTTCTACAAAGGCGAACCGTTCGTGCATGTATATGAAGCCGGCAGGTTGCCGGAAGTGAGACACGTGGCTAATACAAATCTTTGTCACATCGGCCTCAAGGTCAACACCGACAAAGCTCTTGCGGTCATCGTAGTGGCCATAGACAACCTCGGCAAGGGAGCGGCAGGACAGGCCGTCCAGAACATGAACGTGATGTGCGGTTTCGAAGAGACGACAGCTCTCCTCTAAAGTATGAAAAAAATACACGGTGGCGTTGCTTCACCTCTCGGCTTCAAGGCGAGCGGCATGCATTGCGGTGTCCGGGTGTCGCGCAGGAACGACCTCGCGCTCATCTTTTCCAACCGGCCCTGCCAGGCGGCAGGTGTGTTTACCACGAATAAGGTGCAGGCCTCATGCGTCGTAATCAACAAACAGCATCTTATTAGCGGTAGGGCGCAGGCCATCATCGCCAATTCCGGTAACGCCAACTGCATGACAGGGAAACAAGGTTTCAGACATTCGAAGGAGATCATCCAGACCGTGGCGCATGAGCTCAAGGTATCGCCCAAAAGCATTCTCATTGCCGCAACCGGCGTCATCGGAAAGCTCTTGCCCATCAAGAAGATACTGACAGCGATCCCTGAGCTCGTTGAGAACTTAAGCAGGAAGGGCAGTGCGCGCGCTGCACAGGGCATCATGACCACCGACCACGTGGTCAAGGAAGTAGCCGCAGAGTGCATGATAGGTAATCGCCCTGTCCGCATCGGAGCCATCGCGAAAGGGGCCGGAATGATACATCCCGAAATGGCCCTCTCGAGCAGAAAGCATGCGACGTTGCTTTGTTTTGTCACCACGGATGCCGCAATTGAGGCGGAGGCGCTTCGGAGTGCCTTGAGTGCGGCTGTGCAGGATTCTTTTAATCTCATCACAATCGATCGGGACATGTCGACCAACGATATGGTGCTCGTTCTCGCCAACGGCGCGGCGCGCAATGTGCGTATCGAAAAGGACTCGAAGAATTTAGAGAAGTTTGTTGCGACGCTCTCTGCCCTCTTTCTCGCGCTGGCGAAATTGATGGTGCGTGATGCCGAAGGAGCGACCAAATTCGTGGAGATCATGGTGAAAAACGCCGAGAGTGCTACTGATGCGCGCGCCGTTGCGCGCTCGGTCGCGAGCTCCAACCTTCTCAAGTGCGCCCTTTTTGGTTCGGATCCCAATTGGGGACGCATCGCTGCAGCAGCGGGGAGTGCCGCAGCCAACGTGGATCCTTGGAAGATGCGCATTCACATTGGCAATATCTTAGTCGTCAAAAACGGCGGCGGTGTTGTGAGGGACAACAGAAAGCTCGACCGGATTTTCTCGCGCAAGAACATCCGGATAGTTGTAGACCTCGGTGTTGGCCCTTCGAGCGCGACGGCGTATACCTGTGATCTTTCGACGGAATACGTGCGTTTCAATTCAGCCTATAAGACCTAGCGATTTTTGATGCCATAATAGAAAATATATGGACGAGATCATCAACAAAGCACGCGTCCTCATCGAGGCTCTGCCGTACATACAGAGTTTTTATGACAAAACAGTCGTCATAAAGTACGGAGGTGCGGCCATGACCGACAACGACCTGCGCCGCAGTGTCTTAAAAGACATCGTTTTTATGAACTACGTCGGTATGCAGCCGATCCTCGTGCACGGCGGCGGTCCTTTTATAAGTGAGAAGATGAAAGAGCGCGGCAAGGAGGTAAAGTTCGTCAACGGATATCGCGTGACGGACGAAGAGGCGATAGAGATCGTCGACGATGAGCTTACGCGCATAAACCGCGAGATCGTTCGCGAGATCATTTCTCTGGGCGGCAGCGCGATATCTCTGAGTGGAAAAGACGACAGGCTGATAGAAGTCAAGAAACATGCCGAGATAGAGGGGGAAGACATAGGGTTTGTCGGTGAGATCACGAAGATCAACGGTGATGTGATTCAGCGTATGATCACGAGTGACATAATTCCCGTCATTGCTCCTCTTGGGGTGGGCGCCAAGGATGGCTTCACGTATAACATCAACGCTGACCAATCAGCCGCAGAGATCGCGCGCAGTCTTGGCGCTCTCAAATTCGTGCTTCTTACGGACGTGCGCGGCATTCTCAAAGACACGCAAGATCCGGCGACGCTCATCCCGCACCTGAGCGTCGCAGAAGTGGACGCACTGATAGAATCCGGCGTCATCGCTGGAGGCATGCTTCCCAAGGTAAAAGCCTGTATCCGCGCGCTGGATCGCGGGGTCAAGAAAACACACATCATCGACGTCAAGGTGCCGCACGGCCTCCTTCTTGAGATATTCACGGACGAAGGCATTGGCACCGAGATCGTGAAGCGCTAGCGCATGAACGCGAAGAAAATATTAAAATTCTATGGCTCATACGTGATGCCCACGTATGTAAAGTACCCGTTGGTAATTTCGCGTGGGTTGGGCTCATACGTATGGGATGAGAGTGGCAAAAAGTACCTGGACTTCTTCCCGGGGTGGGGTGTAAGCGGGCTTGGGCATTGTCATCCGCGGATTGTGAGTGCGCTCACAAGGCAGGCTCGGACACTTATCCACGTGGCGAACAACTACTACCACGAGGGTCAGGCACTTCTTGCCCGGAAGATTGTTACGCACTCGTTTCCGGGCAAAGTGTTTTTCTGCAATTCCGGCGCAGAGGCGAACGAAGGCGCAATCAAGCTCGCGAGGAAGTTCGGCAATCCTCGGCGCAATGAGGTAATTACGACGCTCAACTCCTTTCATGGTCGCACAATTGCCGCAGTGACCGCGACCGGGCAGAAAAAATTCCAAAAAGGGTTCGAGCCGCTCCCGAGAGGCTTTCGCACAGTGCCATTCAACGATTTCTCCGCGCTTAAGCGCGCAGTTTCAAAAAAGACGATTGCCATCATGCTCGAGCCGATCCAAGGGGAGGGCGGCGTTGTCGTCGCAGAGAAAAGTTATCTAAAGTCTGTGCGCAAGCTGTGTGACGAGAAGAACATGCTTTTGATATTCGACGAGGTACAGACCGGCATGGGACGCACTGGAGAGATGTTCTGTTTCAAGAATCTGGGTGTCGTGCCCGACATACTGACGCTCGCGAAGTCACTCGGAGGCGGGTTCCCCATTGGCGCATTCGTGGCGCGGAAACGCATTGCGAATACGTTGCAGCCGGGCACGCACGGCACCACTTTTGGGGGGAGTCCTTTGGCCTGTGCGGCAGGGCTTGCGACCTTCGACGCGATCGACAAAGAGCATCTTTTGCACAACGCGAAACGTATGGGAGCATATCTCTTGAAAAAGCTTGGGGAGTTGAAGAAAAAACATTCGCTGATACGTGAAGTACGCGGCGTCGGTCTTATGACTGGGCTCGAACTTACGCACGAGTGTAAGAATGTGTACAGAGCATGCTTGAAAAGGGGCTTGCTCATCAACTGCACACAGGGGAACGTCTTGCGCATCATGCCGCCTCTGGTGGTCAACAAGCGGCAAATCGATCAAGGCATCTCGATCCTCGATGAGGCACTCAAGCGGGGGTAGCCCAGAATTTATGCCTAACTGTTTTAGGCAAGGACATATGGCGGACTGATTAGCTGGTAATTGCGAGCGCTTCATTGGGCGTTTTGCCGTTCAATCCGCAATGCTCCAGATCGTTGTATGCAGTATTCCATCGTTTAACCTTGCTGCGCAAGTCTTTCAGTGAAGCAAACGTCCTCTCCTCGTACAGCGTCTTCTGGTCCGATCCGTGCGAGCGCTCGACCGTGCCGTTTTGCGCGGGCTTGCCTGCGTCGATGAGGTAGTGGATGATGCCTCTGTCTGCGCAGAAGCGATCGAGCGCGTGCACGGTCTTCACCGTCATGTCGCTTCGTTTGTTCGTGCCGACGTACCAGTTCGTGAACGTCGAGTGGTTGTCGGTTTTGATGGCGGCAATACGGAACGGGAATCGCCCGATCACGTCCTCAAGGAACGCGACAGAATGGAACGTCGACTCCTCCTCGAATATACGCAGGTGCCGCCACCGCGAGGCGCAGTCGATCGCCGTATATTGAAAATATTCTTTGTTTGCAACGTATCCGGGCACGTGCTTCACGTCGATCTCGACGAGTTCGCCCGGTTTCAGTTCCGCTTTGAGATACTTGTACTTCATCCGCTTCACGCGGTACTTCCGCACGAGCCCCTCTGTCTTGAGGATCTTCCCGACCGTCCGCTCGTGGATGTTGATGCCTAGCTTCTCCAACTTCCAGTGCAACTTGAGAGCGCAGAGCTTTTTCTTCTTCCGCAACGCAATGACTGTCTCCTTGATTCGGATCGATGTTTCCTTCGGAGAGGTCTTCGGCCTCGTTGATTTTGGTTCCAAGGCTGCCTCGCCTCCTGCGCGGTACGCCGCGAGCCACCTCTCGACGCTCCGCCTCCCATGCGGGCATACCTTCATCACTTCGCTGATCTTGGTTCGACCTTCCGCGATGGGGAGTATCCACCGCACCCGCTCCTCCCTAATTGTTTCTGCCATATGAACTGACATTTCCGAGTCTACGGGAGTCCGCCAAATGTGTGTGCACATTACCTAACTTACCGTTCTCTAATCAATAGCTTGGAAACGTTTTGCTGTTAATGCTTGTAATGGTGTGCGCAAATGCAACCCCAAGTGCAGCCG
>MFLZ01000003.1:5984-30626 GCA_001781685.1 Candidatus Kaiserbacteria bacterium RIFCSPLOWO2_01_FULL_54_13 | reverse complement strand
AACGCATATGAATGACGATGCAAATACAAATTATCTGACGAAAGAGAAGTTCGATGAGCTAAAGGCAGAGCTCGAACACTTGAAGACCGCGCGACGCCGCGAGATCGCAGAGCAACTCGAGTACGCACGCTCGCTGGGTGATCTTTCAGAAAATGCCGAGTATGAAGAAGCGCGGAATCTGCAGGCGGCGACCGAAGATAGGATCCGCACAATAGAAGGGGAGCTCTCGCGCGCGCGAATCATCGAACACAGCAAGGGGAACGCCGTCTCTTTGGGAAGTACTGTGACTATTCAGAAGCAAGGAGAAAAAGAAGATCACACCTATGAGATCGTCGGGAGCGCGGAGGCAAACATGCAGGAGCACAAAATCTCGCACCTCTCGCCATTGGGCTCTGCTCTGATGGAGAAGAAGAAGGGCGAAATTTTTTCCTTCGAGACCCCGAAGGGTGTGCAGAAGTATAAGATAGTCAATATTAAGTAGTTAGTCGTTTGTGGTGTGCAGTCCGTAGTGGATACTGGGAGACTGCAAATGTGAAGCGTGCAAGGTCTAGGCTCTGAAAGCGCAGCCTATGTACTCCATGGACTCACCGGGGATCGAACCCGGGACTCGGCAATGCGAATGCCGCGTAATACCACTTTACTATGAGCCCGCAAACAAAAGGATAATACGGGAAATCGACGGTCTTGTGAATCGGTCTTTGTCGGGCTGCCCGGAATCGGACCGGGGCTATATCCACCCCATGGATACGTACTACCACTATACGACAGCCCGTAGTTTCCCTAATTTAGCATCCAGTTTCATAATAGGATATAGATCCTTTGCATATACCTCGACAAGCTGAATGCCACTTTGGTCGCATAATCTCCTCTTTTCTTGAATTGAACGATCATATCGGGGACTATCGTGTGCCAACCCGAAGTACTCAATAAATATAGTGGTGGCAATACTCCAGTCGGCTCGATGACCGGTTTTAGGATATGGTGTGTTCCGAAGGTGAGAAATGCGGTTTTCCGTGAGCCAATTATCAATGATTGCTTCTGAAATCGAATCGCATTGATGCCCATCCAGAGCTATCGTTTTCTTACGATTGTACATGCGTTCGCTGTGAGAGCGGTGAGGTGTAAGGCCAGCCACGAGCAATGCATTAGTCCATGAAGCGAACGCTCTGATACACATATACGCAGTTGGGCCGAATTCTCGTTTTGTCGCGGCTCTTCCGAGCTTCCTCGCGACCATTTGCAGTTTTTCAATTAATTCACTGGGTCTGTGAGTTGTACGTACCGCGTTGAAACACGACCTCGAACAATAAGTGAGCTTGATTGGGATATTCTTGTCACATGACTTGTTTGCACAGTATTTTAGACTTCTAATGCGCTTAGGTGTATTTCGATTATTTACTGAGACTGCACAGGAGCGTGAGCAGTAGCTCTTGTGGACCTTGTGAATTTCCGTTCGTTGCCGATAAAAAGTGTTTTCACAATTTGAGTTACCGCAATGAAGTATTTTGCCCAGTAATTTCGCTTGGTATTGGCATGTTCGAGAGCAGTATGGTTTCCAATGCATTCTTTTTGCCTCTCGGATTCTATTGCTTGTCCGAAAAAAACCTTTCCTGCATGAAGTGCACTTTATGTAGACGTCCACTCTTTCATTATATTGCCAATTTCGGGATGATAGGAATTGAAAATGTGCATAAGCGAACCAATTACATTTTTCGGGCCGTCGAGAATCGAACTCGATCTACATCCTCCCGAAGGATGCGTACTACCGGTATACTACGGCCCGTGCCTTGCCCAGCCGAAGCTTCGGCGAAGGCGGATGCACCTTGTAGGATTCGAACCTACGGCCTTTCGAATGCATGCCCAGCACTGAGTGTGCGATACAGGACTTGAACCTGTGACCTCTCCCGTGTGAAGGGAGCGCTCTACCGGCTGAGCTAATCGCACACTCAGTGCTGGGTGAATCCCTGCCTGCCGGCAGGCAGGGAACGCTCTAACCAACTGAGCTAAAGGTGCGCCGTGCGATTATCCCCCAAAAATCGTGCATTCTCAAGGGAGATTCTGTATAATCTCCTCATGGACTTCCGCGTGTTCAGTCTTGGCAGTAACGACGGGCTCGCGCAGGTGATAGCAAAGACGCTCGGGATGCCCTTAGGGCAGGTAAAGTGCAAGTCGTTCTCAGACGGCGAGCAGCATGTGCAGTTTCTCGAGAATCTTCGCGGAAAGCACGTGTACCTCATTCAGTCCACTCCGCCGCCGGCGGAGAATTGGATTCGCCTCTTTCTTGCGATAGACGCTGCGCGTGGCGCTTCTGCAAGCGAGATCACGGCAGTCGTCCCGTACTTCGGCTACGCGCGCCAAGACAGGAAATCCCGCCCGCGCGAGCCCATATCCGCACGCGTGTTCGCTGTCACCATGGAAACGCTTGGTGCCAATCGCTTCCTCACGATGGATCTTCACAACGATGCGATTGGCGGCTACTTCCGTCATGCGATCGTCGACAACCTTCTGGCGCGAAGGGTTTTCATTCCGTTTTTGCGTGAGCGATTCAAGAAGGCGCTCACGTCCGACGACCTTGTCGTAGTTTCTCCCGACGTAGGTGGCGTGGTGCGCGCCCAATCGTATGCCAAACGCCTCATGAAGGAAGCCGAACTCGCCATCATTCACAAGGAGCGCGAGATGCCCAACAAAATAACTCGCATGAAGCTTATTGGCAACGTGGAAGGCAAGATCGCGCTCATCGCGGATGACATGGCCGATACGTGTGGAACACTCGCGACCGCCGCAAAGCTTCTTGAGGAGAATGGCGCGCGAGAGGTCTATGCAGCCACGACGCATGGACTCTTGAGCGGGGATGCTGGAGCGATCCTTGACGGCTCGTCCATCAAGAAACTTTTCATCACTGACACCATATCTACCGACAGGCCGCTTAGTTCGAAGGTGGAGGTTGTCTCTGTTGGTGAGATTTTCGGCAAGGCGATACAGCGCATCGAGGAAGGCGCATCCTTGAGTGCCCTTTTTGAGACCGACTGATTTTTCACCTGCTTATGCGCTAATTCGTACGAATAAGCCCACAGACCATGAAAGACCTCGAGCGCGTACTGAAAGCACTTGCCAACGGAAGACGTTTGGCCATATTGAAGTTTCTTGCTCGGAAGCGCAGAGCGTCGGTAAGCGACATCGCCGAGATAATCAAGTTGTCATTCAGGTCAACGTCGAGGCACCTCTCCGTCCTGAAGAATGCTGGTGTCGTACAGAAGGAGCAGGAGAGCCTCACGGTCTGGCATGAGCTGGCTTCCCCAAAACACGCGCTTGCCGCTAAGGTTCTTGAGCTCTTTTGATCAGCTGATAGGCTAATTCGTACGAATTAGCCTATTAAGAGATACTCAAATGAGCGTCGAACCTCGATCATAAGCTCCCGCCGTCGCCAAGGCTTTGGCGGGCAGGCCGGAAGCTCTATTCGTGTGCTCCCACGAGGAATCGAACCTCGATCATAAGCTCCGGAAGCTTACGTTCTATCCATTAAACTATGGGAGCGTCCTACCGCGCCCGCTCATAATTGCGCGCTTTTCTGATGCGCGCAATGGTGTGGGGTCCATTGAACGACGCGGGGGAGTGTCTAGTCTACGGCAGCCGGTACAAAGCTCAAAGCAGTTTGCCCATCCAGATGATGTCGGTGTATCCCTCGTCGGTTCTCACTGCTTCGCGGCGGCGTCCTTCAATCACGTAGCCTAGTTTTTCGTAGAGTCGCACGGCGCTGTCGTTGGTTTCAAACACCTCGAGTTCGACTCTATGCATTCCACGGTCGCGCGCATGATCCTCCGCGCGCGAGAGGAGCTGTGTGCCGATCCCACGCCCGCGATGTGATGCAAGAACTCCCACGACAATGTACGCAGTTTCTCTGACTCTTTGGAATTTTCCGAATACTATCGTGATGTAGCCTACAAACTTTCCTTCTTCCTCCGCGACAATCGTATGAACGCGTTTTCTGTGCAATATTGCCTTTGCGAGAGCATACAAAAGTGGCTCCTTCCGATCCTTTCCAGTTGCCGCCAAATGCTCTGCTTCGCGCACGATCTTTTTTTGCAGCGTCGCAAGAGCACCAAAATCTCGCCATCCCGCAACTCTAATATCAAACTGTGTGGCGGGAGCGATTGTTGCAGCAGCCGGTATCGTTGATTGCCAATAGCCCATACTATGTGATTTATTCATCATCATACCAATTATGTTCCGTCATGGAAGGGGATAGTGAGAATGGCACGCGAGGAGCGTCTGCTATTATATGCAGATGAGCAACCTCCCGACAACGACGCTCATTGGGATCGCGGTCGTGTTAGTGGTAATCGGGGCGCTTCTTATTGCGTTTGCGCAAAATACGCAGGAGGGGCAGCTGCTTTCGATAACCAACTTCGATGAATGTGCCGCCGCAGGGTACCCAATAATGGAAAGCTATCCCGAACAGTGCGCAACGCCGGACGGACGCACATTCTTCAAGGATCGACAAAACCTTGACGATTCCTCGATGACTTTTAATGGCTGCGCCGTGGCTGGCTGCAGCGGACAGCTTTGTGTTTCTGCCGAAGAAGCCGCTGAAGTCATCACAACCTGCGAATACCGCGCGGAGTACGCCTGCTACCGCGAAGCCTCTTGTGAACCACAAGCCGACGGCATGTGCGGCTGGACACAGACTCTCGAATTACAAAGCTGCCTCGCGAATCCACCGGCGATAGACTCCTCCGAGCCGCAAGTTTTCTAGACGTGATTAGAGGCGGTTTTTTTGCTACCATAGCGCACGAAGGGCCCATGGTATAGCAGTAACACGCGTCCATGGCATGGACGAGTCCGGGGTGCGACTCCCCGTGGGTCCACATGATAGAAACTCCCAAGGAGTCGTGGCGCGATCCGGATATAACAAAACTCACCGATCAACAACTCGGCGAGAAAATCGGATTTTTGACGAAGAGTATCAGAGAATTCGAACAAACCATAAGTGCAAGCGAAAAGATACTTCAGGATGGGCGAGCGCACGAAGCTACTCCAGACGACATTGCCAGAAAAGAGAGGCAATTACAGGAAGACAAAATGAGCTTAATGCTCTATAACGCAAACCTCGAGGCTCTGACAAGGGAATGGAACAGGCGACAGGAGAGCAAAAAAAGGTAACTCCGAATGCTGGCTCAGTAAGAGTCAACCCCACTCAATAGTAGCGGGAGGTTTGTCGGAGATGCGGTAGACGACGGCGCCGACTTCGCGTACTTCGTTGGTGATGCGGCGCGAGACGCGGTCGAGAAATTCGTAGGGGAGTTGTGCCGCGCGCGCGGTAAATCCATTCACGCTCCACACTGCCCAGAGCGCAACCACGTGGCCTAATCCGGCGTCATCGCCTTTCGAGACGGTGTGTTCGGAGAGAGTGATGACGGCGCCCGCCTGCCAAATAGTTTCGTATAGCTTTGCCGCGCGGAGCTCTTCTATATAAATCCCATCCACCGCGCGCGCAGTTTTTAATTTCTCCGCAGTAACTTCTCCCTCAATTCGCACCACGAGGCCCGGTCCGGGGAATGGATGCCGCACGAGGAGGTCTTCGGGAACGCCGAGATCACGCCCGATTCCGCGCGCGGAGTCTTTCACCTGATCCTCAAGCGGCCGGAGTTCCGGCACAGAGAATGAGATGCCTACGTTGTGATGCACCTTGATCTCAGCGACGCGTGCGCCGGTAGCGTGACCTGCGCCGCTCTCTCGCAAATCTGTGTAGAGCGTGCCTTGCGCGATGAAGTCTGCGCCAAACTCTTTTATTTTTTCCTCAAGTACATCTCGATAGACGCTCTGCATCGCGAGCCGCTTCTCGCGCATTGCAACTTTTCCGCGCAACGCATCAAGAAAGAGCGCCGTTGCATCCACGATTTCGAGCTCTATCCATCCGCCAGCTGGCGGACTGCCGAAATATTTTTGTACGTACGCCTCGTCGTCCGGGCGATCAATTCCGCGGATATAAACTCCTCTTATGAACGACTTCGTAAGTCGTTCATTTTTATCAGCGGCTTGTTTGAGGAGATACGCGACGACCGATGAATCTGAGCCTCCTGAAAGCGCGATGAGGACTTTTTTATCAGCAATTTGTTTTTTCAGCTCGGCGATTTTTTGTTCGGCGACATTGTGGGCAGGGAAGCGATCGATAATTCCACAAATCTTAAGAAAATTGTCGTACATGCGCGTGCCCTCGGTAGTCTCAGTCACCTCAGGGTGGAACTGCACGCCCCACAAATGTTTGTATCGTCCGGCTGCGACCGGCGCGTTCTCGGTAGAGCCGAGGACGGTGACAACAGAATCGGGGAGCACGGCATCGCCATGACTATGCAGCACGGGCGTTTTACGCGGTACTCCTTCAAAAAGCGGGTCGCTGCCGACAACGGTGAGGTCGTGCACTCCGAATTCCCGCTTTGAAGACTGCGGTACGCGAGCACCGATGTGCTTTGCCCACATCTGGAAACCGAGACACACGCCCAAGGTCGGGATGCCGAGATCGAAAATATTCTCGTCGAATGGCGGCGGCTCTGTCTCGACCGACGCAGGGCCTCCCGAAAGGATGAGACCGGCGGGCACCGCTTTTTTGACATCGTCTGCGGTTACCGCCGATGGATCGGCGACGACGCAAAATGCGCCGAGCTTGGCCAATTGTTGAACGATGAGGTGATCAAACTGGCTTCCCATCGAAAAGAGCATCACGAATTTCGCGGTTTTCCGCACACGCATCTCCTCGGCTATTTCTTCGAGTGTCTCAGGTGTTGCTTTTTTGAATATCCTGAGCATTTGCAGGCATCATAGCACTTTTAGTTGAGATTTCTAGCCCCTCGACTCTTGTGCTCGCACTGAGCGAGCGTTAGCGAGTCGAAGTGTGGATAACTGGCTTGCAGTGAGGTATAGTGGTATATACTCCTTATTAGTGGGAAATAGTGGGAAACAGTGCATTTTGTATGATGTTCATCCCGCCCCTTTCAGGAGTATGTCAAATCAACACGGCATATGCTGAGTAAAAAAGGAGCGGGATTCATCGGCGAGTACGAGCACAGCCTCGACGAGAAGAAGCGGGTTTCGCTTCCGAAGTCGTTCAGAGCGACCCTCGGGAAGAAAGTCGTCATGACGCGCGGCTTGGACAACTGCCTCTTTGTCTACTCACGGAGCGCATGGGAGAAGGTTGCTGAAAAACTGCAGTCACTCTCGTTTGTGAATCCCGATACGCGCGGCTTCAACCGCTTCATGCTCTCGGGCGCTGCGGAGGTGGAGGTGGACGGGGCAGGGAGGATTCTTATCCCCGAGCACCAGAAAGCGTTCGCCGGACTCAAGAAGAATGTGGTTTTTGCAGGTGTCTCCGATCGGGTGGAGGTATGGGACGCAATTCGGTGGCATTCGTACAAGACTAGGATTGAAAAGCAGGCCGATGCATTAGCAGAAAAGCTCGGCGAGATCGGCGCACTCTAACCCCACGAATTTCTCGAGCTGTCTCTGTGATTGCACGAGGTAGCTGGAGGACCCAATAAAATATGCGCACGCGACATTTCTCCTCCAGCGACCCGGTGCCGTCACCTAAAGGAAGACTGCACCTACCTGTTCTTTTACACGAAGTAGTTACCATGCTTGACGTGCAGCCGGACGACGTCGTCGTCGATGCAACAGTGGGTGGCGCAGGGCATGCCAAAGCTCTTGTGAAGGGGCTCGGGGGAAACGGCCTCTTTGTCGGCTTCGATGCGGATTCCGATGCGATCGAACGTGCACAAAAGGCGCTTGAGAACTCAAGAGCAACTGTCCGCCTGAACTCTGCAAACTTCAGGGACCTTGAACGAGAACTCAGGAAGCAAGGCATTCCAAAAATCACGAAAGCTCTCTTCGATCTAGGGTGGAGCACTTACCAGCTCGACTCCGGAAGAGGATTTTCGTTTATGGCCGACGAGCCGCTCCTCATGACCTATGAGAAGCACGCCGACAAAGAAACGCTCACGGTAGCCGAGATTGTAAACACGTGGAGCGATAAGTCACTCGCAGATGTTATCTTCGGCTTCGGCGAAGAACGCTACGCGCGGCGCATCGCAAAGGCAATCGTTGCGCGGAGGGGGAAGACCCCGTTTGAAACGTCTCGCGATCTCGCAGAAACGATTCGCAGGGCTGTGCCTGCCTCGTATCGTCGAGGACGCATTCATCCGGCGACGCGGACATTCCAAGCATTGAGGATTGCCGTCAATGATGAACTCGATGCCTTGAAGGAGGGACTTTCGGCGGCATGGAAACTTCTTGCACCGGGCGGACGCATTGCGGTTATCTCATTCCACAGCATCGAGGATCGCATCGTGAAGCAGATGTTTGTTGAATGGGAAAAGCAGGGAGAAGGAAAGCGTATCACTCGAAAGCCCGTAGGTCCGACCGCAGAAGAGGTTGCAAAAAATCCCCGCGCCCGCAGCGCAAAACTCAGAGTCATTGAGAAAGTAGTACGTAGAACGTAGTTCGTAGAGAAATGCGAATTGCGCTACTGTGCGCTACTTCCTACGTACTACAAACTACCAACTACGAACTGTTCGTTATGAGAGCTCGCATACAAAAAATCAGCAAGTACGCCCCTTCGATTTTTCAGGGGAGGCTTAACTTTTCTTCTGGTCGCAGAGGTTTTACGCTCACCCTGGAGCATCCAGCGGAGCGGATCACGTTTTGGCTGCTCCTCGGAGCGCTCGGTGTGATTGCTGCCTTATACCTCTATTTGGTCGGTATCTCGATCTTGAATGTCATAGCGAGGAAGAATGCTCTGGAGGAATCTGTCGGCATATCAAGCGCCGTATCACAACTCGAGCGTGATTATTTTGCCGCTACGCAAGGCATCGGTCCTGAGGACGGAACGCGCATCGGTCTCTCTCCCGTTGCGAACACCGTATACATACACCGCCCCGGTAATACGGCTGTAGCACCGCTCTCGAGAGATGAAATATAGAAGTTTGGGGTTTGTCCCGTTAGAGATTCGCGGTGCTTCCTCTGTGGAACGTTCGGTGCGCGTGTGGCGCATTCGGCTGTTTTCAACATACCAGTGCGTATGAGAAAATCTCTAACGGGATTTGTCGGGCGGGTCAGGCTCCTCTCGGCGCTCTTTATACTTGTAGCGGTACTCCTTACGGCCCGTCTATATTTCGTGCAGATCGTAAAGAGCGAGGAGCACCTCAGGAGCGCAGAGGGCCAATATATCGGATTTCCTACTGAAGCAGAGGATCGCTGGGACATATTTTTCAGCAAGAAAGAAGGAGACCTCGTTGCAGCGGCACTCATGCAGGCTGGGTGGCGAATCGCGATCGTACCGAAAGACATTGCTGAGCCGGAGCAGGTCTTCGCGAAGCTTTCGGAGTTTGCTTCTCTCGATCGTGATCGCTTCTTTGCGAGTACTGCCAAAGTCGATGATCCGTACGAAGAGGTTGGCTATCGTGTCTCAGATGCAACGGCAAAGCGGATCCGCGCGCAAAAGCTTCCGGGTGTCGTCCTTGTGCAAGATCAATGGCGCACCTATCCCGGCAGCCCGCTCGCTGCACACACTGTTGGCTTTGTGGGGTATCAGGGCGACAGGAAGGTTGGTGTGTACGGGCTGGAACGCTCTTTTGAGAAAACGCTTGCTAAGAGCTCTTCGAGCTATGTGAATCCGTTTGCCGAGATTTTCACGAATATCGAGGCCGCTCTCTCTCCAGTGCCTGCGGATAATCACGGGAGTCTTATTACTTCGATTGAACCGCAGGTCGAAGCACGCCTAGAAGAAGTTTTGAACTCTGTTGTGAAAACATACACGCCGAAAGTGGCGGCCGGCATCGTAATGAATCCGCGCACGGGAGAAATCATTGCGATGGCAGCGCGTCCCGGTTTCGATCCGAATACCTACGGTACGGTTTCCGACATCTCAGTTTTTAGGAATCCTCTGGTCGAGAGTGTGTACGAGATGGGCTCCATCATGAAACCCTTGACGATTGCCGCAGGGCTCGACGTCGGCGCGATAACTCCCGACTCTACCTATGATGACAAAGGTTGCATCAAAAAGAGCGGGAAAGAATTCTGCAACTATGACAATAAGGCGCGCGGGGTCGTTCCTATACAGGAGATATTGAACCAGTCACTAAATCTCGGCGCCTCGTACGTAGTGGATCGCATAGGGCACAACATCTTCCGTGAGTACGTTCATGCATACGGCCTCGGAGAAAAAACCGGCATCGATCTCCCGAACGAAGGGAAGGGAATGATTCGCACGATCGACCGCGGGTACGACATTGACTACGCCTCCGCCTCCTTCGGTCAGAGTATTGCCGTGACTGCACTTGAAATGATCCGCGGCTTGAGTGCTTTGGCAAACGACGGCGTATTGCCGTCCCCGCACGTAGTGAGAGGGATTCGCCTCGAGAGCGGGATCGTGCGCGAAATTACTCCCGCGCAGGGGCCGCGTGCCTTGAAGAGCGAGACGGTGCAGACAGTAAGCGATATGCTCGTGAAGGTCTTCGACACGGCCCTTCTCGGTGGAGTGCTAAAGCAAGAGCACTACTCGATCGCGGCGAAGACTGGCACCGCGCAGATTGCACTCCCACAAGGCGGCGGCTACTATAAGGATCGATTCCTTCATTCCTTTTTCGGATATTTTCCCGCACATGACCCGCAGTTTATCGTCTTTCTCATCGCCGTTGAGCCACACGGCGCGCAATTCGCCTCCGCTACGCTCGCGCGCCCCTTTCTCGATATAGCGAAGTTCTTGATTAACTATTACAACGTTCCACCCGACAGATGATACTTTGAGGCACTGGCCACAAATTCTCATCTTTTGAGAGCCCTCGGTTCTCAACGCTCGTCCGCCGTCTGGCGGACTCGCTGCTCTCCGATACGGGAAAACTACAGTTTTCCCGGCCCTTTTCGCACGCTGCGGATACCGACTGGGTCTATATCCGCAGCGGATAACCTTTTGTCTTCACAGTCAGGTACAATTCAAGGATGGACTTCATCAAACGCCTTGTTGTTTTCGTATTGACGCTCGAGGCACGGCTTGTCCTTGCGCGCCACAAGCCAAAGATAATCGCGGTGACAGGGAGCGTGGGGAAGACGACGACGAAAGACGCGATTTACACGGCGCTCTCGAACGAGCTCTACGTGCGCAGGAGTGAGAAAAGTTTCAACAGCGAAATCGGCGTGCCCTTGGCGATTCTCGGCCTTGAAAATGCATGGAGAAATCCACTCAAATGGGCGCTCAATATCGTAGACGGACTTTGGCTTCTCATGGGAAGAGAACCATATCCCGCGTGGCTCGTCCTCGAAGTGGGAGCCGATCGTCCGGGTGACATTCGGAGAATCGCGCGGTGGCTCAAGCCTGATATTGCTGTCATCACTGGCGTGCCGGAGATTCCTGTGCATGTGGAATTTTTCCGCTCGCCGGAGGAGCTCGCGCGCGAGAAGCGCGCACTCGCGGAGTACGTGAAGCGCGGTGGCAAACTCATCATAAACGGCGACGATTCACGAATGGTCGAGCTCTGTGCCGAGTATCGGGGAATAATGGTGACGTACGGTTTTGGGAATTCGAACGATTTCTCCGCCTCGCATCAAAGCGTAATCTACGAGAAGGGCTTGCCTGCCGTGACGCATCGTGCGGCGCAGGTAGGGAAGCCTTCAGGAATACGCTTTCGTCTGAATCATGCCGGTTCGTCGCTTCCTGTTTCTATTTTCGGAGCGCTTGGAAGGGCTCGCACGTATGCGGCGCTCGCCGCGTTTGCGGTAGCGGAGGCGGTTGGCGTCGACAGCGTCGCGACAGCTCGCTCGCTTGCGGCGTGGACGCCGCCGCCGGGGAGGATGCGGATTATTCCGGGCGTGAATGGCTCCGCGATTATTGACGACACCTACAACTCCTCTCCGGCGGCGGCCTTGAGCGCACTCGATACCTTGAAAGAAGTCAAAGCTCCGCCAGCTGGCGGACGGCGGATCGCCGTTTTGGGCGATATGCTCGAGCTCGGAAGATACACGAACGAGGCGCACAGAAATGTCGGCACGCGCGCCGCTCTTTGCGCCGACCGGCTCATCACGGTCGGCTTTCGCGCGCGCGGGATGGGTGAGGCCGCGCTCGACGCGGGGATGCCCGAGGGAAACATTCGCGAATACGAAAGGAATGAATCGAGGCGAGTCGGACAGGAGCTCCGAAACGAGCTGCGAGAAGGCGACGTCGTCTTGGTAAAAGGTTCGCAATCGATGCGCATGGAGCGTACCGTGGAAGAAATTATGGCCGAGCCCGAGCGCGCCGTGGAGTTGTTGGTAAGGCAAGAACCGGAATGGCTAATGAGATAGCTTCGAGCTTCTAGCTTTTAGCTTCGAGAATCATTGAATACAGTAGCATTATGTTATAGATTTCAATTGCTGGAAGCTGGTCCCAATAAGCTTCAAGCTATTCAAGCGGCCCCGTCGTCTAGCGGCCTAGGACGTCGCCCTCTCACGGCGAAAACACGGATTCGATTTCCGTCGGGGTCATCGCGTCAAACGCGACTTGTCGCAGTGTGACGCGACGAAGCACGTTCGACGTGCTCACTGTTTGAGTCATGTACTACGTCTATATCCTATATTCTGAAAAGGACCGAGGCCTGTACATCGGATACACAACTAATCTCAAACATCGTCTTCTGGAGCACCAGAATGGGTTGTCCAAGTCTACGAAACATCGTGCTCCCGTTCGTCTCGTGCACTACGAAGCATTTCAAGAGAGTGCAGATGCACGTGCGCGTGAGAAATACTTGAAAAGTGGCCACGGTAGAGAACAGCTAAAGGCGCAACTAAAAAGACTCTTCGCTAAACTCAAATTTACGTAAACCCAGAGATTCCTATGCCCTAAAGGGTCGCGCGATAGTGTAAAATGGTTTGATGGCCCGTGTCATCGTGTCGGGTTCCGTTGCGTACGATCGAATCATGGATTTCGACGGGCTATTTGCTGAGCACTTTGTGCCGGACAAGCTCCACAGCATCAATTTGAGTTTTCAGATCAAGCAGCTCTCGGTGGGCTTTGGCGGCACCGCGGGGAACATCGCGTACAATCTCGCACTTCTCAGCGTGCAGTCGGATATCATTGCAACCGTCGGGGAAGATTTTAGTTCTTACCGCTCGCACATGCTCCTCTCCGGCATAGTGCCCAACTCGATCCGCACACTCGAAGGAGAAATGACATCGTCGGCCTACGTCTTTACCGACAAAGCCGACAATCAGATCGCAGCTTTCCACATGGGTGCGGGAGGCTATTCGTACGATTCGCCGGTCGATACCGAAGGCCGCGATCTCGCGATTGTTGCTCCGGGTTGCATCGAGGATATGAAGAATCTTCCCGAGCTCTATCGCAAGCGCGGATTTTCGTTCCTCTACGACCCCGCGCAGGCACTCACGGCGCTCTCTGGCGAAGACTTGCGTGCAGGAATGACAGGTGCGAAGGTGCTTTTCGGGAGCGATTACGAATTTGGGCTCATGGCGCAAAAGACGGGGTGGATCGAAAACGCCATGCTCGAGCGCGTGCCGACTCTCGTGATCACGCTTGGCGCAGAAGGCGCTCGCGTCGTGACGCGCGAAGGAGAGGTACGCGTGAAAGCGACGCCGGTGAAAGACTCTTCGGATCCGACGGGTGCGGGCGACGCTTTTCGTGCCGGGTTCATTAAGGGAATGCTTACGGGAATGTCGCTCGAAAGTTGTGCGAAGCTCGCGAGCACCGTTGCCGCATATACCGTTGAGGCGTACGGAACGCAGACGCACAAATTCACACTCGACGAGCTCAAAGCGCGGTTTAAGGGCGCATACGGGGAGAGTCTTGCGTTATAAGCATTAAGATTGGATGTTAGGACTTCGTAAGTCCACCGGACTTACGAAGTCCGCCGTGGACGGTTATACTGCCAGAATGCAAGGCGACATCAAAGATCCAAAGCTGGCTTCAGAAGGCAAGCGCTTGATTGATTGGGCGGCGCAGGACATGCCGGTCTTGCTCCAGATTCGCGAGCGTTTTAAGAGGGAGAAACCGCTTAAGGGCAGGCGCGTCGGGGCGTGTCTCCACGTGACCGTGGAGACGGCGAATCTCATGATCACTCTGAAAGAAGGAGGTGCCTCGGTCGCGCTCTGCGCCTCCAATCCGCTTTCTTCGCAAGACGAAGCCGCGGCGGCACTTGTCGGGATTTACGAAATCCCGACATTTGCAATATCGGGGGAAGATAGAAATACTTTTTTCAAGCATATCAAATCTGTTATCGCGACAAAGCCAAACATCACGATGGATGATGGGGCGGATCTCGTCTCGACTATTCATAAGGAACATCCCGAACTTTTGCCGCAGATGATCGGCTCGACGGAGGAAACAACGACGGGTGTGATACGTCTGCGCGCCATGGCGCGCGACGGCGCTCTCAAGATTCCCGTCGTGGCCGTGAACGACGCGAAAACTAAAAATCTTTTCGACAACCGCTACGGCACAGGCCAGTCCACGCTCGAAGCAATCATCCGCGCGACCGACATGTTGGTCGCAGGGCGCACGTTTGTCATTGCCGGCTACGGTTGGTGCGGGAAGGGCTTGGCTATGCGTGCGCGGGGGATGGGAGCAAATATCGTTATCACGGAGGTTGACGCGGTAAAAGCGCTCGAAGCTGCGATGGACGGCTTTCGCGTGATGCCGATGGATGAAGCTGCGCCACTGGGCGACCTCTTCTGTACGGTGACCGGGAACGTCAACGTTATCCGAGGCGAGCATTTCAAGGTGATGAAAGACGGAGCGTTCGTCTGCAACGCGGGGCACTTTGATGTTGAAGTAAGCATCAAAGATCTCGAGAAACTTGGCGCCGCCCAGAGGGCTCTGCCCGGCGGGGGTGGGAAGCCGAAGCGGGTTCGTGAACATGTAGACGAATATGTGATCGGAAAGAAGAAAATCTATCTTCTCTCGGAAGGCCGCCTTGTCAACCTCGCGGCTGCCGAAGGGCACCCGGCGAGCGTGATGGACATGAGTTTTTCCACACAAGCGCTCGCAGCCGAGTGGCTGGTCAAACAAAAAAAGAAACTCGCGCCTGCGGTGTACGACGTTTCAGAGAAAATAGAAGAAACGGTCGCATCGCTCAAGCTCGCTTCGATGGGCATCTCGATCGACGAGCTTTCTGCCGAGCAGAAAAAATACCTGAGCTCATGGCAAGAGGGAACATAAGAATAGGTTCTAGGTTCTAGGTGCTAGGGGCTAGAGGATCGGGAGATGCATGAGGAACAAAACACAAATTCGGCAAGCATATGTCGTTGAGATAACGACACCGAAGAAGTATGTGCTGAACGGTCTGTGGTTCGGCCCGCGCAAGGCTAAGAACCTCATCGTTTTCATACACGGTCTTACCGCCTCTGCGTTCAGCATGAAGCGCATGGTTGCGACGCTTGTGGGCTCGGACACGGCCGTGATGACGTTCAACAACCGCGGGTTCGAGAAAATAACTGAGATAAAGAGGAGGAAAGGCCGAAAAACGGAGTGGGTGCTCGCAGGTGCGACGCACGAGGTTTTCACTGAATGCGCAGACGACATTCAGGGAGCGGTGAACTTCGCGCGTCGGGCGGGTGCAAAAAGTATTTACCTTGCAGGGCATTCCACAGGTTGCCAGAAAGCGTTTTACTGGGCGGGGAGATATGGTGCGCGTGGCGTGAGAGGGATAATTCTTTTTGGTCCTCTGAGCGACTACGCGAGCGCGCTCAAAGAGTTTCCCAAAAACAAGCTCAAGCGAGCAGTCGCGCACGCGCGTCTTTTGGTCCGCAAAGGAAAGCCACACGAGTTCATGCCGAAGGAATTGGGACCGTGGTTCGTATGCGATGCGCAACGGTTCCTAAGTCTCTACACTCCCGACAGCGTTGAAGAAATCTTTACATATGCGCAAGCCAAGAAGACTCCTCGTTTGCTAAAGAAAGTACGGATATCGACACTTGTTCTTCTTGCCGGAGCCGATGAGCACGGAGATAGACCAGCAAAAGAGATTGCGGCGTGGTTCGAGAAGAATACCCGCAAAGGCCGTGTCGTTATTATTCCGCGCGTCAAGCACAGCTTTCGCGGGGGAGAGAAGGTTGTTGCTCGGGAAATTCGCCGGTTTATCAAGGGATAAATTGTGCTAGACTGCCGGCCATGGAACAGGGAATTCACGTCGCGCTTTCGGCTGAAAAACTGGGGGAGTTCTTGGGGCTTCCCATCACTAATACCCTCATCACGAGCTGGATCGTTGTCGCGCTCCTTGTCGCGATAGCGCTTATCATGGGCAGCAGATTGAAGATGATACCGGGCAGGTTCCAGACTGTTCTTGAGTGGATGTTTGGCTTTGTCTACGATTACGTTGCTCAAACGCTTGGAGGGAGGGAAATGGCGCGGCGATTCTTTCCGCTCATCATCACCATCTTCATTTTCATCTTTACTTCAAACATGCTCGAGTTCACTCCGGGCATCGGCTCCGTTGGCTTCTTCTCGTATGAGGAGGGAGAATTTCTTCCGCTTTTCCGAAGCGTTAACACCGATCTCAATGTCACACTCGCGCTTGCTGCGATATCGTTCATCGTGATCGAGACGACGGGCGTCGTCGTCTTGGGCCTGCGGAAGTACGCGGGAAAGTTTTTCAATTTCCATTCGCCCATTGGATTTATCGTCGGCATCATCGACCTTTTCTCGGAGATGGCGCGGCTAATCTCGTTCTCCTTCCGTCTTTTCGGCAACGTCTTTGCAGGCGAAGTATTGATTCTCGTTGCCACATACTTCGCGCCCTACCTGGCACCCGTGCCTCTCATGATGTTTGAGGTTTTCGTCGGTTTCATTCAGGCCGCCATTTTCGCCATCCTGACGCTCTTTTTTATCAAGATTGCCATCATGGAACCCGCACATTGAAGACCGCGTTTTGCATGATATTATGGTGCAGTCGAAATCGAATTTACTAAAACCTAATCCCTAAAACCCAACACCTAATTCATATGGACGTAGAAGCTGCAAAAATCATCGGGATGGCCTTGGCGGTAGGCCTCGGCATGATCGGGCCGGGCATCGGCGTAGGTATCGTCGCCTCGAAGGCACTTGAAGCGATTGGGAGGAATCCTGAAGCCGCAGGACAAATTCAGCCACTCATGTTCGTCGGCATTGCATTCTCTGAAGCACTTGCCATTTTCGCCCTCGTTATTGGCTTCATTCTCAAATACACCTAGTCGTTCGGCGAAACATGCGTTTCCGGAGTCGCATATTTTTCTGCTGAAAAATTGCTCCCGCTCGGCCCGAGGCCTCCGCAAAGATTCCGAAGAACGCACGTTCCGCCTCTCTTTCCAACATGTCAGAATTATTCGCAACCTTCGGCGTCAATTGGAAACTTCTCTTAGTGCAGGTGGTCAATTTCGGTTTGCTTCTTACCGTTCTTACATATTTTCTCTACAAGCCCGTCTTGAAGATCATCGATGAACGGCGCGAGAAGGTTGCCGAAGGCGTGCGCACTGCCGAGGCCGCGGCGCGAAAGCTTGAAGAAGCAAAAGGGAAGGGCGAATCAATAGTGGGCAAGGCAAGTCGTGAGGCGGAGGGAATCGTGGCAGTCGCGCGCTCACGAGCGGACGAGCGCGCGGATGAAATCTTGCGAACTGCAGAATCGCAAGCCCAGGGGTTTCTCAAAGATGCCCGAGAGCGCGCGGAGGAGGCAAAGCGGCAAGCGCTTAAGGAAAGTGAACGGGAGATCGCGCGCGCGGCGATGCTTGCGGCCGAGAAAATTCTGCGTGAGAAGACGTCTTGAAATATGCATTTGAATTACTACGTTCTACGCTCTACGAACTACTGACTATGCAGGATGCTTACGCACGGGCACTCTGGAGAGTGATTCAAGAAGGGAAATTGCCCAAAGAGGCGGTCGCGAAGCTCCGCGCGACGCTCGAGCGACACGGGCGGGCACGCCTCCTGCCGCGCGTTGCGCGCGCGTTTGCGCGCATAGCAGCCCGGGAGAGTAGTAAGAATGCTGTCACGTTGACTATCGCGCAAAAGAAGGACGAGCGCATGGCACACAAAGAAATCAAGGAATTTTTGAGAGACATGGATGTCTCCCCAGAGGATGTTGAAGTGAAAACGGATGTCAATCTCGTCGGCGGATGGAGGCTCGAGGGGAGAGAACATCTAATCGACGCTAGTTTTAAGAAATACTTGCTTGATTTGTTTGAACGAGTTACGACAAACATCTCTGCCCCGACCTTGCGTCGGGGCCCCGACCCGAAGGCGTCGGGGTATAATCGGGTGACCACATAAGTATGAGTAACCCCGTCGTAGAGAAGATCGTCAAAGAGATAGAGAAGTATGCTCCGAAAGCGGTGAGTGAGCACGTTGGCATCGTCACAGCTGTGGGCGACGGGGTCGTTGCAATCGACGGCCTCGGCAAGGCGGTGATGAGCGAGATTATTCTTTTCGAGGAGGGGAAAGGGAAGCCGCTCGCGAAATCGATGGAAGCACATGGTGAGCTGTACGGCGTCATTTTGAACCTTGAAGAAGACGGCGTGCGCGCGGCGATCTTGGGCGATACCGCGCGAGTCGAAGAGGGAATGACGGTGAAATCCACGGGCCGCGTCCTCTCCGTGCCTTCTGGAGAGGAGCTCTTGGGTCGCGTGGTTAATACGCTCGGCGAGCCCATCGACGGGAAGGGCCTCTTCAAGAAAACGACCCTCATGACTGTGGAGCGGCAGGCCTCCGGCGTCATCGACCGTCGCTCGGTATCGGTCCCCGTGCAGACCGGCATTAAAGCGATCGATGCCATGATTCCGATCGGACGCGGCCAGCGCGAACTCATCATCGGCGATCGCTCGACCGGCAAAACAACCATCGCAATCGACACCATCATTAGTCAGAGGAACGAGCCAAAAGAAACTCGCCCCGTCTGTATCTATGTCGCAGTCGGTCAGAAGGAATCCAAAACCGCGCGCATCGTGGAGCAGCTGCGGCAGGCACGAGCGCTCGAGTACACGATTGTCGTGGATGCTCCGGCTTCTGCTCCCGCCGCGCTTCAATATCTAGCGCCGTTTGCGGGGGCCGCTATCGGAGAATATTTCATGGATCGCGGAAAGGACGTTGTCGTTATCTATGACGATCTTTCGAAGCAAGCCGTTGCTTATCGCCAGCTCTCTTTGCTACTGCGCCGCCCGCCGGGACGCGAGGCGTACCCGGGTGATATTTTCTACCTGCACTCGCGCCTCTTGGAGCGCGCCGCGTGCCTTTCGAAGGAGAAGGGCGGAGGCTCTCTTACGGCGCTCCCGATCGTCGAAACGCAGGATGGCGACGTCACCGGCTACATCCCAACCAACGTCATTTCAATCACCGACGGGCAGATTTTTCTCGTCTCCGAACTTTTCAACAAGGGCATTCGGCCGGCGATCGATGTGGGCATCTCCGTATCGCGAGTAGGTTCTGCGGCGCAGAAAAAGGCGATGAAGGCGGTCGCGGGAGGCTTGAAGCTCGAACTCGCTCAATTCCGTGAGCTCGAGGCGTTCATGCAATTCGCGCAAGATCTCGACAAGGCGACCGCGGATCGCATCGCCTCCGGACAGCGCATGGTGGAAGTCTTGAAACAGAAGAACGGCGCGCCAATCGCGATGGAGATGCAGGTCGCGATTCTTTACGCGGCGGGACAGAAGTTTTTCGCCGACGTGCCGGTCGCGAAAGTCCCCGCTGTGGAGGCGCAGCTCGCGGAATTCTTCGACGCACAGCAGGCAAAAACGCTCGCAGAGATTAAGAAGAGCGGGGAACTTACTGATGCAACCAAAAAAGCTTTGAATAAGGCGCTCGAAGAATTCCGCCTCGCGCATCCCGAACTTTTTGCCGGTAAGTAAATTATGGATGTCGGACATCCATATATGGAAGTCGGACATCGATAACATTGATAATGCATGGCCAATCTCAAAAGCATAAAGACCAAAATAGTTTCGTACAAAAAGACGGGGACGGTGACTCACGCAATGGAAGCCGTCTCGGCCGTGAAGATGCGCAAATCGCAGGAGCGCGCACTTTCGGGCCGCGCGTACGCCGCCGCAGCGCTCTCCGTACTTAAGCGGCTCGCGGGGACGGCAGACGCCGAGCGTCACGCGCTCGTGCGCGATCAAAAAGGGAGGACGTGCTTTGTTGTCGTCACGAGTGATAAGGGCTTGGCAGGCTCCCTCAACAGCGCCGTCATCCGCCGCGTGGAAGAGGAAATTCACTCGCGCGGTCTTCCCAAGAATGACATTGTTATGATTGCTGTAGGAAGGCGTGGCGGGGACTATTTTGCCTCGCGCGGCTACGATGTGCGTGTAAAGCATGAAAACGTTGCCGATGGCGTCTCAGAGGAAGAGATTCGGACGGTGACCGACAAGATCCTCGAGTGGCACGCCTCAGGTGACATCGGGACGTGCGTCGTCGCGTACCAGAATTTTCTCTCAACCTTCGAGCAGGAAGCGGGCGTGCGGCAGATCGTGCCGATAACCACGGAAATGGTGGCGGAGATGGTGAAGCACATTAGGCCAGTGAAAGGCAAGTATGCTCCACAGGCAAGTGAAACTGAGAAAGGGCCCGATGTCTACACGATTGAGCCTGATCCCGACGAGGTATTTCGCGTGCTTCTCCCGAAGCTCCTCAACATCGCGATTTTTCATGCGATGCTCGAATCGAAAGCATCCGAGCACTCGGCGCGCATGGTTGCGATGAAGAATGCGACCGACAAAGCAAAAGAAATGGCGCAGGATCTCACGCGCACCTTCAACAAAGTCCGCCAAGCCGCCATCACGCGCGAAGTCTCCGAAATCACCTCCGGCATCGAGGCGATGCGATAGCACACTTTATGATATAGTAACATCATGATTCTTGATGAAGTCAAAAAAAGGGCCGTTCCTATACTTAAGAACGCGCACGTGAAGCGGGCGTCGGTGTTCGGTTCGGTTGCGCGGAATGAGATGGATGCTCGCGACGTGGATCTACTCGTTGAGATGGAACGTCCCTATGGCCTTTTCAAATTTCTGACCCTGAAGATAGATCTCGAAGATGCGCTTGGGAGAGGAGTCGACCTTGTAGAGTACTCGATGATAAAACCTGGCATTCGAGAGCACGCACTGCGCGATGCTGTGCAAATCGTATGATCCGCGCGCCGCGCGATCCTAACGTGTATTTGAAGGACATTTTGCAGGCCATTGCGAGTATCGAAACGTACACAGAAGGAATGTCGTTCGAAGACTTTGCCGAAGATCGTAAAACACAAGATGCAGTCGTGCGCAATCTCGAAGTTATCGGCGAAGCGGCGAAGCGAATTCCCGACGATGTTCGCACTGCTCATCCGAAGATAGCCTGGCGTCCAGCGGCGGCCATGCGCGATTTTCTTATTCACGATTATCCCGAGGTGGACGTGCAAGCTGTTTGGGACACCATCAAGACAGATATCCTGTCATTTAAGGCAGCTGTACAGGAACTCTATGATAAGAGGAACTAATCAAGCCGCCATCACGCGCGAAGTTTCCGAAATCACCTCCGGCATCGAGGCGATGAAATAGTCATGACGAATCTTGAAAGACTCTCGAAGATTAATCAGGCAGAAAGAGCTGCTCAAAAGTCAGCACTTGACAGTCTAACGCGTAACGTCAGGGAAAATGCGAAAATTAGCGATGAACTTGACTTAAACACCAAAGGTGCCGTCCTCGAAGCACTCAATGTATCAATCGATGATTTTGTTAGTGACATTTTCGATCGGAGCTCTTACTACGAAGGCATGACACTTGGTCAACAGGTGCGGAATTTTTTGGTGCGTAGGATCGAGGACTATGTATTGAAAGAGACAGAAGACAAAGACCAGAAGGAGGCGCTCTTTAGGTTCATGAGAGATATTGCTACTGTGGGTTGACAGTAATTGAGTTTTCTAAACATGCGCGAGCTCTTGATTGCGACGAGGAATAAGGGTAAGTGGCCGGAGATCGTGGCAGGGCTCGCAGGCATGCCGTTTCAGATTGTGAGTCCCGATCAGGCAGGTATCCCGGCGGACTTCGCAGCCGAAGAGATTGCAAGCACGTTTGAGGGCAACGCTCTCATTAAGGCTTTCACGTTTGGAAAACGCAGCGGCAAGCTCACACTTGCCGAAGATGCCGGACTCGAGGTAGATACGCTAGGGGGGCGGCCGGGCATTATGTCGGCGCGCTACGCCGAAGGAAGCGATGAAGATCGCTACCGGAAATTACTCTCCGAGCTCTCGGGAATACCGTACGCGGAGCGAGGAGCGCAGTTCCGCGCGGTCGTTGCAATCTTCGATCCCGAGCGAGGCGACAAGATCCGCACGTGCGAGGGAATAGTGCAAGGCCACATCGTTGATGAGCCGAGAGGCTCCAACGGCTTCGGGTATGACCCGATTTTTTTCAGCGACGAGCTTGGCAAAACTGGCGGAGAGATGACACTCACGGAGAAAAGCAGAGTAAGCCACCGTGGCCGTGCACTCGCAAAAGCTCGTGAAATTCTCCTTGCCCAGTTTGTATAATTTCGGCTTGCCGAAGGCGACTACTGAGAATTCGAAACGAAGTTTTAAAATCTTTACTGCGTTGTCGATCGTATTGTCTCACTGACGGCAAAAAACATTAGCCGAAATTTAACAACTGGGCTTGCTGAATTTGCTTGAGTTGGTATCATTCCGGCATCTTTTATGGCAAAAGGTTTTGTCACGCAGATCATCGGACCGGTCGTGGACGTGCGATTCGATGCGGGTTTGCCGCCCATCAAGAATGCGCTTGAAATCTCTTTAAGGTCCGACCTTAAGGGCTCCCAAGGTCGGACCTTGGTGCTTGAGGTTGTTCAACATCTGGGATTGAACCGCGCGCGCTGCATCGCGATGCAGGACACCGCGGGCCTCTCGCGCGAGGTGGAAGTGATCGACACCGGTGCTTCAATCTCCGTTCCCGTCGGTAAGTCAGCACTCGGGAGGATGTTCAATGTGGTTGGTGAGCCGATTGACGGCAAGGAAGCTCCCAAAGGCGCGAAGCGACTCCCGATCCATCAAGATCCACCAAAATTCGTGCGTCAGAGTACTAAGGCGGAGGTCTTTGAAACTGGCATCAAAGCAATTGACCTTTTGGCTCCCTTCATCAAGGGCGGAAAGGTGGGTCTCTTTGGCGGCGCGGGCGTGGGGAAAACCGTTCTAATTCAGGAGCTTATCAACAACGTTGCGACCGAACATGGTGGCTACTCGGTATTTGCGGGAGTGGGCGAGCGCGTGCGCGAGGGAAACGATCTTTACAATGAGATGAAGGAGTCCGGCGTCTTGGAGAAAACCGCGCTCGTCTTCGGGCAGATGAACGAGGTTCCCGGCGCACGCGCACGTGTGGCGCTCTCGGGTCTTACGATGGCGGAAGCCTTCCGCGATGAAGGCGGCAAGGACGTACTCTTTTTCATGGACAACGTGTTCCGCTTCGTGCAGGCTGGCTCCGAGGTTTCTTCGCTCCTCGGCCGCGTGCCCTCGGCCGTGGGCTACCAGCCCACGCTCGCGGAAGAAATGGGACTCTTGCAAGAGCGCATCACCTCGACGACCGAAGGCTCAATCACCTCAGTGCAAGCCATCTATGTGCCGGCCGACGACCTCACTGATCCAGCGCCTGCAACGACCTTCTCGCATCTCGATTCGACCATCGTGCTTTCGCGACAGCTCGCATCACTCGGCATTTATCCTGCGATAGATCCACTCGATTCTGGCTCAACGGCTCTCACGCCGGAAATCGTCGGTGAAGAACACTATCGTGTCGCGAACGAAACGCGACGTGTTCTCCAACGCTACAAAGATTTGCAGGACATCATCGCGATTCTCGGCATCGAAGAACTTTCAGAAGAAGACAAACGGCTCGTATATCGTGCGCGCAAGATCCAGCGATTTCTCTCGCAGCCATTCTCCGTGGCCGAAACGTTCACTGGCGCGAAGGGGAAATACGTGCCGCTCCAGGAAACAGTGCGCGGATTTGCAGAGATTTTGGACGGAAAGCACGATGTGCTGAACGAGCAGGCGTTTTATATGAAAGGATCGATTGCAGAAGTGCAATCGTAATTTTTAATTTCCAATTATCAATTTTCAAATAATTTTCAATGTTCCAATTTGGAGTTCATCTATTTGAGCATTCATTGGAAATTGGAAATTGAGAATTGAAAATTTGAGCTATGGCTTCCACCTTCCACCTCGTCATCGCATCTGTTGGCGAAACGCGCTTCGATGGCCCCGCAGTCTCGGCAACACTTCCCGGCTCCGACGGTGAACTTACCGTACTTGCGCACCACGAGCCGTTCGTAACGACACTGAAAGCGGGATCGATTATCGTTAGAGAAACGGCAGGCGAGCCGAGAACATTTCCCGTCGAAAGCGGCGTCTTGGAAGTATCCGAAAACCGCGCAGTTGTTCTTCTGTAGTGTGCCTCCTGGGGGGTTTTCAACAAATTTGATCCGGGGTAAGTGATACACGAGCTATACTTGATCAATGCAAATGCGCATGGCGCTAGCTATTGGCTTTATCGCAGCTGCTATGGCTTCGACGGTGTTTGCTGCAATTCCCATGAGCGACGCTGTGCTCGCGAAATTTGCCGAGCAGGAGAGACATTACCAGCTGCCTGAGGGAATCATGGCAAAAATAGCCAGGATTGAAAGCG
>MFLZ01000003.1:3611-5971 GCA_001781685.1 Candidatus Kaiserbacteria bacterium RIFCSPLOWO2_01_FULL_54_13 | reverse complement strand
CGGGGGCTTATTTCAATGGATTCCAAGATACTGGTACGACGCCGCGCGTAAGATGTATCAGCAACAAAACAAACCTTGTGACGGGGGATGCAATCCGCAGTCGCGCTTCAATCCGTTCATCGCAACTGAGGTGACGGCATACAGTCTTGCCTACACACGCTCTCTCATCGGGCCACGAATTCAGCAAGCGAACGCCGATATTTCTGTTGGTCTCTATATGGGTCATTTTCTTGGAGCCGCCGGCGCTGGGAAGTTCTTTGCAGCATTGGCTCAAAATCCTAATGCGAGTGCTGCGCAAATCTTTCCCACGGAGGCGCGATACAATGGCGGAGTCTTCAACGGTCGCACGATAGCCGGCGTCTATAATTATTTTGCCGCGAAGATGAATCAGCCCGGGATTACGGGCGTCACGAGTTACACTGGTACTTATGCAGGTCCGACCATCGGCAGGATGATGGATCCTGCGGGCAATGCGGCACTCTCGCGGCCATATACACAAACCCCTCCAGCCGCACCATATCGGACTTACCCGACCACATACAATGAGCAAGAGGATAGTAAACTAATAAATGCTTCGCAGTCTCCTCAGGGCTCTACACAGGAGCAACTACAAAGTAATGCGGTGTCTCTGCAGTCGCGGACGTCGTCCGCTCTGATCGAACCGCCAAGTCTCATCATCGCGCAGCCACGCAAGGTCCTTCGCGGGGACCCAATTGTGGTGTCGTGGACAAGTTTATTCATGAGTGCGACCGAGGTATGCACTGTTTCTCTTGACATTGGCGGCACGAAAACGCTTATATCCGAGGCGAACGAAGGAACGAAAATTCTACCGACAAAAGCAGGACCAACGGGTAAATGGGATTTCACGCTTCAATGCACGAATTCACTAGGTTCAAAGATGCCTAGTCAGAGTGTCTCCATCCCCGTAGAGTAGTTGAATGGGCAAGGTATTCCAGAGACGTATAGAGGATTTCGTCTGTGAACATTGTGGCGCACGCGTAGCGGGCAGTGGATATACCAATCATTGCCCCCGGTGTCTCTGGAGCAAGCATGTTGACGTGTACCCAGGGGATAGGGCTGCCGCATGTGGAGGCATGATGGAGCCCGTTCGTCTTGAAGGGCCGTCGCCCGCGTACACGATCGTTCACCGCTGTGTGCGCTGCGGGCATGAGCGCAGGAACAAAGTCCTCTCCGGCGACGACCCCGATGCAGTGATCGAGATTGCCAAAAATCGTGCGACAGGGGATAATTCGATTTGATGGATGATTATGCACCGCATCCGTACGCAGAGAACATTCCCCACTACCACGGGGATGCGGTACGGCAATTGTTCGTTTCGGCGGCGGCTCTCATGCTCATCGGGGCGCCGTTTTATGCCGACTCTCTCCGCACCGAACTTCCGTTTGAGATAGCGGGTGCCTTGGTCCTGGTTGCTCTTGCCGCGCTTGCCAATCCTCACAAGAAATCAGTGTTTTTTGTGGGCGCTGTCGCATCGGGCGTCGGGCTTGTTGTGTACGAGACGTGGGCTCTATATCATTATTCTGAAATCACATGGCTACAATTCATTTTGCGCGAGCTCGTCGCCGTTGTCTTTCTTGTCGCGTTCTATTTCAACATGAAGACTGTACGCGCTTTTGTGCTCAATACCGTGGGCAAACACGACGAAGTGGGCGAGTTCGAGGAGCAGTCTTCTTCACAGAGTGAACATAAACCGCGGATGCAGATGAAGCCTGCGCCCCCGCAGCGAGAAGAATTCGCTCCGTGGGCTCCGCGCAATGAAGCAGACCACAGAAGGGACAAGAACAAGAAGGGGGAAGGAGAGGCGGAAACCGGCCCGAGAATGAGCCCCGGCAGATCTCCCGAGGAAATTAAACCGAAGTATCATCCGTACGAATACATGTAGGTGGTGTATATAATTCTCTACACCTACCTCACCATTATGCGTGGCAAGAAGATTTTCATACTTCTGGGGCATCCCGACAAAACCGGTTTGTGCGGTGCTCTCGCCGATGAGTATGAAGAAGGTGCGAAAGAATCTCGTCACGAAGTCGTGCGCATGAATATCGGAGAGATGAAGTTCGATCCCATACTTCGTAGAGGCTATCGTGAACGTCAGGAGCTGGAGCCCGATCTCGTTCTGTTCCAGAAAAACGTGGGCTGGGCCGACCACTTCGTCATCATCCACCCTGTCTGGTGGGTGGGCATGTCAGCGCTCCTCAAGGGGCTCTTCGACCGCGCGTGGCTTCCCGGTTCGGCCTTTCGATACATCAAGACCAAAACAGGCGAAAGGACAATTTTCTGGCACCGGCTGTATCGTGGCAAGACAGCGCGTATCATTATGACCTCGGGCACGGCTCCAT
>MFLZ01000003.1:2474-3510 GCA_001781685.1 Candidatus Kaiserbacteria bacterium RIFCSPLOWO2_01_FULL_54_13 | reverse complement strand
AGATACGGCAAAAGACGCGTCTGACGCGCCCGCCTCGCATGGAGGGCAAGGCGAAAGAGGCGATGATGCAGCCGGTGCGGAAGAAAAAGAGAGCGATTCGGAAGGAGAAAAAGGAATGATGATGTAGAGTGGTGGCATGTTTGCCGACAGAAAGGCAGCGGGGAAAAAGCTTGCCGAGAAGCTCGAGTCATATCGGGGAAAACATGCGATCGTACTCGCACTTCCGCGTGGCGGTGTGGTTCTCGGCTACGAAGTGGCGAAAGCGCTGTCGCTCCCGCTCGATATCGTCGCGGTTCGGAAGATTGGGCACCCTTCATCTCCAGAATACGCAATCGGCGTGGTCGACGAGAGCGGGAAAACTATTTTGAACGAAGTCGAAACGGCGGCAGTTGATAAAAGGTGGCTCGCCGAGGAAACCAAACGGGAGCGTGCGGAAGCAAAGCGGCGGAGCTCGGTCTACCGCGCGGGCAGGAAACCAATAGATATCAGAGAGACTACGGCTATCATCGTGGACGACGGCATCGCGACCGGTCTTACGATGCAGCTTGCTGTTCGTTCTGCAAAAGCACAGGGTGCCAAGAAGATTATCGTTGCAGTTCCCGTGGCGCCGCCGGAATCCGTTCGCGAGCTCAGAGAAGAAGGCGCCGATGAGGTCGTCGTACTCGAAGCGCCTGAGGAGTTTCTCGGCGCGGTCGGGGCTCATTATTTGAGATTCTATCAGGTCGAAGACGATGAGGTCATCAGGCTCTTAAAGTCGGCGCACGAATGAATATGATCAGGAAGGTGAAGGACAAATACGTGGCTCTCTCTGAAACGACAGGGCGGCGCTTCGGGACATACAAGACTCTTGAAGAGGCGAAGAAACGCTTGCGTCAAATCGAATTTTTCAAGCATAAGGGCAAAAGGCGCGGATAAAAGTATTGTTATGAAGCGCCATCTTTCAAACCGCGAAATTGCGAACGTCCTCTTCGAGATGGCCGCGCTCTACGAGATGCGGGGCGTCGCGTTCAAGCCGCGCGCCTACGACGCGGCGGCG
>MFLZ01000003.1:0-2448 GCA_001781685.1 Candidatus Kaiserbacteria bacterium RIFCSPLOWO2_01_FULL_54_13 | reverse complement strand
GGGAAGGGAATTGCACGTCATCTCAAAGAACTTTTTACCACTGGGCATTTCAAAGAGTACGAGCGGATGAAAAAGAGCGTGCCGGTGAACATTTTGGAGCTCATCTCGATCGAGGGCGTCGGGCCGCGCACCGTGAAGACCCTGTGGGAGAAGCTCAAGGTGAAGAGTATGGACGACCTCGAGCGAGCGGCGAAGGCCGGCAAAATTGCTCGTTTGCAACACTTCGGAAGACGATCGGAGGAAAAAATCCTTAAAAGCATCGAATTCCGCAAACGTTCGGGCAAGCGCTCTCTTCTCGGATTCGTGCTTCCCGAAGTGAAGCGTTTCGAAGCGGCAATCAAACGCTTTCCCGAAGTCGAGCGCCTCGTGGTTGCCGGCTCGATCCGGAGATGGAAGGAAACAATCGGCGACATCGACATACTCGCCGTCTCGAAGAAGCCGGAAAAGGTCATGGAGCGCTTCATAAAGCTCCCTGCCGTCGCTCATGTCTACGGCACGGGGCCGACCAAGACGAACGTGCGGCTCAAGTCCGGGATCGACGCGGACATCCGGGTGGTTCCTGAAGAGTCGTGGGGCGCGGCCCTGAATTACTTCACAGGCTCCAAGCAACACAATATCGCTCTGAGAGAATTGGCTATCAAGAAAGGCTGGAAGCTCAATGAGTATGGACTTTTCTCCGCCAAAGGCGGATCCGCCTCCGGCGGAAAAGGCAAGATGCTCGCGGGTAAAACCGAGCAGGATCTATACAAAGCGCTCGGTCTCTCTTACATCGAGCCAGAGATGCGCGAGATGACCGGCGAGATAGAAGCAGCTTTTCGTGAGGCGAAAGGCGTACGTCCCGGGCTTCCGAAACTCGTCGGCTACGATGATCTGAAGGGCGATTTGCAGGTACAGACAAGTTGGACGGACGGCGCCGCTTCGATTGAAAGAATGGCGGATGCGGCCGAAGAAGCGGGGCTCGAGTACATCGCGATTACAGATCACACCAAGAGTCTCGCGATGACCGGCGGCTTGGACGAGAAGGGTCTCGCAAAACAGGCAAAGGAGATTGATGCAATCAATGAGAAGCGGAAACGTAGAGGCAAGAAGGTCGTTATCCTCAAGGGAGCGGAAGTCAATATCGGGAAGGATGGCTCGCTCGATATCGCGAACGATGCGCTCGCAAAGCTCGATGTCGTCGGAGCAGCCGTACACAGTCATTTCGGGCTTTCGCGGGCAGAGCAAACACGGCGTATCATACGGGCGATGGAAAATCCGCACGTGGACATTATCTTTCACCTCACGGGGCGCCTTATCAATACGCGAGACCCTATAGATCTCGATATCGACGAGATCGTCCGTGCCGCGAAACGCACCGGCACGGTCCTCGAAATCGACGCTTTTCCGGATCGGCTCGATATCAAGGATGAGCACGTACGGAAGTGTGTGGAAGCGGGCGTCTTGATGAGCATCGATTCCGACGCGCATGCACCGGAACAATTTTCAGTTCTGAAGTTCGGAATCGCGACCGCGCGTCGAGGATGGGCATCCGAGGCGGACATTATCAATACGCTGCCACTCAAGAGAATGCTAGAAACACTGAAGTAGCAAGAGCTTAGTTAGGGAGGACATTAAGGCGATTGCGTACAACGAAGCCAGGGTGTCGCAAGATGAGAAATTCGACATCCAACAACTGTCAAGGCGTCGCCTTGACAGGCGACACTTGAATTGATGACGTAGAATGAAGAAATATGAAATATCACGACGGTAGACTGACAAAGAGGAAGCGGCCTAAGGTGCATCGCCGCCGGTGGGGAGAGCCGGGTGGCGTGGGGCGTCGCGTCTTCGTAGGCATTCGGATCAACGGCGATGCGCTCGAACGACTCGTCGAACTTCAGGATGGTCTTCCGCCGATTCCGATGCGCATCATTCCGAAACGCGATCTCCACCTCACGCTCGTGCCGCCGTGGATGGAGAAAGACATCGCGGGAGCCGCGAAGCGCATGCGAGATGCTCTTGAACGGCCGTTTACATTTCCATTGAAATTCAAGTATCTCTCATATGGTCCCGATACCGACAACCCCCGCCTTATCTGGGTGTCGTGCGAAGCATCGAAGCGGCTGATCGAGCTCAAGAAACGTCTCCTCAAGGCATTTGGAAGAAAAGAGGAGGTGCCGTTTACGCCGCACGTGACGATTGCTCGCCTGATTGGTTCCTACGGCGATTCGTGGAGAGATCACCATGTGGGAAAGAACGTGCCGGTTTCGATGGACGTGGAGGCGATAGAACTTTTGGCGAGCCCGCACAGGGGAGGCATCGGCTACAAAACGTTGAAGCGTGTTCGCCTGCACCGCGAAGACGAAACTCCCCGCTAAAAGCGATAGAAACGGACAGGAGGTTGACTACGGACTCTGGCCTATGTAGAGTGCGGGCGTTATCACTTTATGGCGTTTCTCTCATGAAAAGAGC
>MFLZ01000002.1:11546-24463 GCA_001781685.1 Candidatus Kaiserbacteria bacterium RIFCSPLOWO2_01_FULL_54_13 | reverse complement strand
TCTTTTATCTTGTCGAGGATCGGAGGAATGCCGTCGAGCTTGTAGTGGACGACGAGTTCCTGAACGAGAGCACCCATGCGCTTGTTGGTCACGTCTTCGTTCACGAAGGGAAAATCGCTCGGCAAGACGGAGTTGAAGAGGAGGCGGCCGACAGTTGTTTCAAAAACCTTCCCTCCGAAATGCGCGTACTTTTTGCTGTCTCCCGGAAGAACTTTGATTTTCGCGCGAAGATTAGCCGCGCCGAAGTCGTACGCAGTAATCGCGGCGTTCGTGGAGGGAAAGCTCTTTCCCTCGCCCTTCGCTCCTTCGAGCATCTTGGTCATCCAGTAGCAGCCCAAGACGATGTCGAGGAGTTTTGAGGCAACCACGACGTCGCCGCTTCCCGGCTTTAAGATGTTTTTGTTGGCTGACATGATCTTCGCTGCTTCGAGCTGCGAGGCCTCGGAGAGAGGCACATGGACCGCCATCGCGTCGCCGTCAAAGTCTGCGTTGTAGGCGGGACACACCAAAGGGTGTATCTGGATTGCATTTCCTTCTACGAGAACGGGCCGAAACGCCTGGATCGACTGACGGTGCAAGGTCGGTGCGCGATTGAGGAGCACGTGCTTCCCTTTAATGGCCTCTTCGAGAATCGGCCACACCTCCGGCGCTTCGTCCTCGATGAGGCGGCCGGCGCCGCGGATGTTATACGCAAGCTCGCGCGACAGAAGCCCGTGTATCACAAACGGCCTGAAGAGCTCAAGAACCATGTGCTTGGGTAATCCGCACTCGTCGAGTGCCAAATCAGGTCCAACCACGATAACGGAGCGGCCCGAGTAGTCGACGCGTTTGCCGAGAAGGTTTTGCCGGAGATAGCCGTGCTTTCCCTTAAGGTAATCGGCAAGCGATTTGAGGGCGCGCCGCCTGCCGCCCAAGATGCCCAAGACACCTGCTCCGCGACGCATCGAGTTGTCGAGTAAGGCGTCGACGGCCTCCTGAAGAATTCGCTTTTCGTTGCGCAAAATCACCTCAGGCGCGTGAATTGCCTGAAGCCGCTTCAAACGATTGTTGCGGTTGATGACGCGGCGGTAGAGGTCATTGAGATCGCTTGAGGCGTGACGCCCGCCTTCCAAGGCAACCATGGGGCGCAAGGCCGGCGGGACGACTGGGAGCCGCGTCATGAACATCCATTCGGGCCGCACTCCGCTCCTCTTCAGAGCCTCTGCGAGCGCTAGGCGTTTGCGCAACTTGTCACGCTCTGCAGCCGGGGCATCCTCGTACTCTTCCTTCATGCGTTTGATAAACTCGCCGATATCAATCTGCTTCAGGATGTTGTAGAGCGCCTCGGCGCCAATAGTAGCGCGGAACATGGCGCCGTACTTCACTGCAAAGAGGTGATACGCCGCCTCGTCGAGAACCGAACCAACCTGAATAGAATCGATTTCTTTTTTTGCCTTCTGTGCTTTCTCCTTTAGCGTGGTTTTTGCTTCTGCGTTTGTCGCAGCCTTCGTCTTGGCCTGAAATTCCTGCTCGAGTTCCTTCAAGAGCCTCCCGCGTTCGCTCTCATCTACGTGCGTCACGATGTAACCCGCAAAGTACACGACCTTTTCCACTTCTGCGCTTGAGAGGCCGAGCATCAAGGCAATCCGCGAGGGAATCCCTCGAAGAAACCAGATGTGTGAAACTGGTGTAGCGAGATCAATGTGCCCCATCCGCTCGCGCCGCACGATCGCGCGCGTGATCTCGACGCTGCACTTTTCGCACACGATCCCTCTGAAGCGGATGCCGCGGTACTTGCCGCAGTAGCACTCATAATCTTTTTCGGGACCGAAGACGCGCTCGTCGAAGAGCCCGTTCTTTTCCGGGCGCTGCGTGCGGTAGTTGATGGTTTCCGGTTTTGTGATTTCGCCGGAGCTCCATTCAAGAACACGCTCGGGGGATGCAAGTCGCATCACGACTGCTTCAAAATCCTGCGGGATGACGTCTTTCTTACGCATAGAGAAATAATTTGCAATTTTCAATTAGAAATTGGGTCATTGGAAATTGATTGATAATTGAAAATTGATAATTATCTGCTCGTTCCTCCCATAAACTCCATGTCAATTCCCAAACCACGGAGGTGTCGTACCAGAACGTTGAACGTGGCGGGCGTGTGAGATTCTTCGATGCGCTGGCCCGAGACGATGGCGTCGAACGCTGCGGATCTTCCGAGAATATCATCAGACTTGTATGTCAGAATCTCGCGCAAGCTATACGCGGCGCCGTAGCCCAAGAATGCCCAGACTTCCATTTCTCCGACGCGCTGGCCGCCGTTTTGCGCCTTGCCTCCCAGAGGCTGCTGCGTCGTCAAGGAATATGGCCCAATAGAGCGCATGTGGATTTTGTCTTCCACCATGTGGTGGAGCTTCAACATATACATAGTCCCAACCGCGACCGGCTGCGCGAAGGCCTCCCCCGTGCGACCGTCGAAGAGAATGCGCTTTCCGGATTCGTCAAAACCCGCTTTCTTTAATTCTTCGCCTATCTCCTCCGGGGTTGCGCCCGCAAACGATGGCACAACAGCCTGGTAGCCTAAGGTCTCCGCCGCAAGCCCCAAGTGAAGCTCGAGAATCTGTCCTAGATTCATGCGCGATGGCACGCCCAAGGGAGTGAGAATGATGTCGACGGATTCTCCGTTCTTGTCAAACGGCATGTCTTCCTCGGGAAGCACGCGTGAAATGACGCCCTTGTTGCCGTGGCGGCCCGCGAGCTTGTCACCCACGGAAACCGTCCGCAGTTGTGCCACTTCCACATGTACGCGCTTGATGACGCCGCTCTCAAGCTGATCTCCGTTTTCGCGCGAGAAAACTTTCACGCCAACGACGCGGCCTCGTTTTCCGCCTTCCATGCGCAGACTTGTGTCTTTCACGTCTTTCGCCTTCTCGCCAAAAATCGCATGCAGGAGGCGCTCCTCGGGCGTTAGCTGCGTCTCGCCCTTGGGCGTAACTTTCCCCACTAGGATATCGCCGGGGCGGACTTCCGCGCCGATTCGGACGACGCCGTCCTCATCTAGGTTGCGGAGCTTGAACTCACTTACGTTCGGAATGTCGTGCGTTGTGACTTCCGGACCGAGCTTCGTGTCACGAACAACGCACACGAATTCTTCCATATGGATGGAGGTAAAGCGCGCTTCCCTAGCAAGCCGTTCGGATATGACGATGGCATCCTCGTAGTTAGCGCCAAACCACGGCAGGAACGCCACGCGCACGTTTTGCCCTATAGAAAGTTGTCCTCCTACAGAGGTGGAGGTGTCCGCAAGCACGGCTCCCCTTTTCACCGAGTCGCCGACAGAAACCGCCGGCCGCTGATGGAAGGTCGTGAATCCGTTGGTCCGCGAGAAATTCACCAGAGGATACTCCTTCGTTCTGCCTTCCGATCCCTTAACTTTTATCATCTGTGCGTCTGCGTAGGTGACTTCGCCTGCCTCCTCCGCAATAACGAGACGACCGGCGTCGCGCGCCGCAACAGACTCGACTCCCGTTGCAACGAGTGGCGCTTCGGGGAGCACCACAGGCACTGCCTGCTTCTGCATGTTCGAGCCCATGAGAGCGCGGTTCGCGTCGTCATTTTCGACGAACGGAATAAGTGATGTCGCAACTGAAAATAGCTGATTTGTCGCAACCTCGATGAAATTCACTTCCTCCCGCTTCACGAGTCGCGGTCTTCCGCCTTGCCGTACTTCGACAAATTTCGAAGTGATCCGTCCTTCTTCATCGCGAGCCGTCGCGGCGTGTGCAATAGCAAAGCCTTCTTCTTCTAGAGCATTCAAATACACGACTTCTTTCGTGACATGCCCTTTCTCAACCTTCGCGTAGGGCGTCTCAATGATGCCGAACTCATTAGGTCGTGCATACAAAGACATGTGCAAGACAAGCCCGATGTTCTTGCCTTCCGGCGTGTGGATCGGGCAGACGCGCCCATAGTGACTTGAGTGCACGTCGCGCACTTCGAGCCCGGCGCGCTCGCTCGTAAGTCCACCGCGGCCCAAGGTCGAGAGCGTCCGGAGATGCTCCACCTCGTCGAGAATGTTGTACTGCTGCATGAGCTGCGAGAGCTGGTCGGTCGTGAAAAACTCGCGAATCGCAGCCTGAAATGGACGCGGATTCACGAAGTGAACTGGAAGCGTCGTCTCCGCGTCCACCATCGCCATCCGGTCTTGAATGTTGCGCTTCATGCGCGAGAGCCCCACGCGCATTCGCTGCTCAAGAAGCTCTCCCACAAAGCGCACCCGCCTGAAGCCGAGGTGATCTATGTCATCGGGCTCCGCGGCAGGGTCTGCATTCAGCTCCGCAATGTGCGTGACAATTTTTACAGCGTCGTCGACCGAGAGCGTCGAGCGTGCAAGGTCTGCCTCTTTCGTCGAGGATCCAAAACGACGGTTGAAGTGGAATCGCCCCACGCGCGAGAGATCGTAGCGCTCCGCGGAGAGAATAGCCTTCACGTGCTCGCGCGCGTTCTCGGGTGTTGCGATGTCGCCGTCGCGGAGCCTGCGATAAATTTCGACGTATGCTTCGTCAAGCGTGTGGGCATGATCGTGCGCCAAGGTTGCTGCGACCGCTTCGCCAGCTGGACGGGATTTCTCAAATCGCGCCCGGACTTCCTTTTCGGTCGCAAGACCGAGAACACGAAGCAATGTCGTAACGGGGAAGCGGCGCTTGCGATCGATCTTGACGTACATGCCTCCATCTGGATCCGATTCGATTTCAATCCAGACCCCGCGAGAAGGAATTATTTTTGCGCCAAAATAGTTTTTGCCCCGATAGGGAACAGCATCAAAAAACACGCCGTAGCTTCTTGCAAGCTGCGGCACGACGATGCGCTCAACGCCGTTGATAATGAAAGAGCCGTGCTCCGTCATCCACGGGAAATCCGAGAGGAAAATCTCCTGCTCCTTCTCCGTGCCCGTCGTCTTGTTCTTAAGCCGCACGATCATCGAGAGTGGCGCTTCGTACGTGCGCATCATTTTCTTTGCATGGTGCTCGTCCCAGCGAAGCTCGCCGAATGTGAATTTGGCAAGTTTCAATTCGAACTTCTTTCCGGAGTGATCGCTGATCGGAGAGAACTCCTTGAATACGCGCTCGGCGCTTCCCTTGACGAATTCCTGAAAGGAGGCGATTTGCGCCTCGACCAAGGACGGGAGCTTCACGAGAGGCTCCCTGAATTTCCCGAAATATTTCTGCGGTCGCGCCTTGGTTTTCGCCATGTTAGAGATTCTTAGTGAGCGTAGTGAGCTTAGAAGCTCTTACACCCGCGCAAAATTTTTCGCTTGCGAAAAATTTGGGCGGGTCAAGAATCTGTAATTCGCTTCGCTCATACAGCTTCTAGACAACAACGTACCCGTACAGCGCCTTCGCGCTGCAGGTTTGATCGCTATTAAATTTTCGTATGAAAACGCATCTTTCGATGCCTATCCGTCAAACTTTTCAGTTTGTCGGACCTCTTTGCCTCCCAAAGCACAACCGCAACTCAATCAGACTTTGTGCAAATGTCGCGGGATTGTATCATTCCCGGAACAACGGTCAACCTTGACATATACCAGCTCTTATAGCCTATCACGCTTCCATGCCTCAATCTTCGCGTGATGGCCGGTCAGCAAGACTTTCGGCACGCGATACTTCTTCCCTTTCCACACCAAGATCTCTGGACGTGTGTAGACCTCCGGAGAAGAGACGCGGGAACGCTCGAGGGACTCGGCTTTGCCCAACACGCTGGGCACGAAACGGGAAACTGCGTCAACAAGAGCTGCCGCGGGAAGCTCGCCGCCTGTGAGGACGAACGGACCCATTGAGACTTTCTTCACTTTGAGGATTGTGGCGACACGCTCATCAACCCCCTCGTAGTGTCCGGCAATGAGAAGAATATCTTTCTTCTTTGAAAGCTTCTTCGCGAGGGACTCATTGAACTGTGCGCCGTCGGTCGAAAAGAAGATTCTCTCGGCTCCCCTCTTTTTTCCTATTGCTTTTTCTGCGGCGCGCAAGACAGCATCAGGCTCCAGGACCATGCCGGGCCCGCCGCCATACGGCCGCCTGTCCACTCGGCCATATTTGTCGCGAGTGAATTTCTTGGGGTCGTAGTAGGAAACCTTTATCTTCTTCGCTTGTATCGCGCGACCGATAATCGAGCTCTTGAGGTAGGGCTCGATACTTTCGGGAAAAAGCGTAACGACGTGGAAATGGAGCATTACTCGCTCTTGAGGGAATCAATGACGTCGTCAACCGATCTGTCGGGACGCTCTTGTGGGGGTGCGCCAAAGCCGCGCTCGCTCCCTTCTGGCTCTTCGATCTTCAAATTCACGCGCGCGTCGTTCTTCATTCCGACGATGCGCAGAATCGTGCGTATCGCCTTCGCGGTCTGGCCGCTTCTTCCGATGACCTTGCCCATGTCGTCCTTGTTGACCGAGAGCGTGAGAAGAACGCCCATTTCATCTACAGTGCGGTTAATCTTGACGTCGTTCGGATTGTCGACTAATGCCTTCACAACGTATTCCAAGAACTGCTGATCTCGCTCCATACAGAATAGTCTGAATTAGTAGTGTGGTAAGTAGTAATGCGACCTTGCGAGAGTATATCAATTATTCCTTGGTCGGAACAGTTTCCTCGGCCGCAGGTGTGGATTCTTCCGATTTTGCCTCGTCTTTTGGTTCTTCCTTGGCCTTTGTTTCTTCAGCAGGTGCTTCTGTCTTCTCCTCCGCAGGAGTTTCTTCTTTCCCCGACGCTTCGGTCGGGGCGGGCTTCGGCGGGCTCTTCCGCGGAAGCACATTCACTTTCTTGCCCTCGATGACACCTGCCGAAATAAGCATATTGTGCATCGTGTCAGATGCCTTGGCGCCTACCGAAAGCCAGTACTTGATGCGCTCAGTACTCAAATTGCGTTCCTTCGTTCTCGGATTGTAGGTACCAAGCTTCTCGACAACATTCCCCGTCTTCGGACTCTCGGTGTGCTCCACGACGACAATGCGAAACGATGGCATGTTCGTCCTGCCGGTGCGCTGCATGCGAATCTTCAGCATATGTCGCGGCACTGTATCAAAATAGGCCGAAAAATCAAATGGAAACGTTCCTACCGATGACGCACATGATATTATGTTTCCATGAGCCAACATGGCTTAGAAAGACCGTATGACCCACGGGGACCTGAAGAGATATGGCGTCGTGCGGAGAAGGAATATAAAAGATGGGTACCCGCTGATGCAGAAAATCCCAAGGAGTACATTCAGGGCCTGATTGATCGCAGGGCTATCCTTATTGCCTCTGCCTTCTTGAACGAAGAAGGCCTCGAGCTTACAGTAGAAAACCTCGGACGTAGACTTGGCTATGGAGGAAAAAGGGGTGCTGGTTTTTATAGCCTAATTCAAAAACAGCGAGACTTTATCAAACACCTGGGTATAAAGAGTCGAACGCATGAAGAAATACAAAAAGATTATGAGAATGCGGCAACCAAGGTTTTGCAGCGAGATGGAAACGTCACCGCCACAGCAATTGCACTCGAAGGCGGTTTCCACGTCCGCGCAGTCATCTCAGAGTGGAGACGAAGTGCCGAATTGCGTGGGAAATTCCCACTCGTTGATGAGAGGGAGTTGGCTAAAGATAGGCTGATCAAGAAAGGAACTGAAATTTCAATTAAGAAAGCGTACGACGAACTGCGAGAAGCGGCTCGTCGGATAAGAGCACGAGAAGTTGGAGAGAAAAGGGTTACACCGGGTACACTTGCAGAAGAAATGAAGAAAAAACCCCTAATAATTAACTCTTTATTGCGACAGCGACCGGATATCGCCAAGGAAATCCTTGACGAGTAGCGTCACTTTGCAACACGTTCGGCTTCCTCGAGTTTGACGGAGAGAAGTTTGGACATGCCGTCGCCACCCATCGTGACACCGTAGAGCTCGCCCGCGGCGGCCATGGTCGCGCGGTTGTGCGTGACAACGATAAGTTGCGACTTGCCGGCAAGTTCGTGGATCATGTCGGCGTAGCGCTTGCTGTTCGCCTCATCCAAGGCAGCGTCGGTCTCGTCCAAGACAAGAAATGGTGGGGGATTCACCTGAGTCATCGAAAAGATGAGAGCGATCGAGGTGAGTGCGCGCTCGCCACCCGAGAGCACCTCGAGTCCGCGGATTTTCTTGCGCGGCAGCGAAACCGATATCGAAAGCCCCGCGTACAATTCCTCTTCGTCCTCGATCTCGCCTTCGTCCGCGTCCTCGTCATCTGCCGTGTCAAGGACGGTCCTTGACACGCGGCGCGGCTCTTCGACTTTGAGCTTAGCCTCCCCGCCCCCAAAGAGCTTCTGGAAAAATCCTTTCAGCGCTTCATTGATAAGCGTAAGTCCCTCGCGAAAGCGTTCATCAATCGTCTTCTCGAGCTCAGCGATAATGTCTTTGAGAGAAGCCGCTGATTTTTCCAAATCCGCGAGCTCCCGGGAGAGAAACTCGTCGCGCTCCTTCGTTTGAATGAATTCTTTGACGACAGCGTCACTCTCGCCAATGCCCGATTCCTCTATCTTTATCTTGAGCCGCTCAATCTCGCGCCGCCGCTTCTCCTGCACAGAGCGATCTTCTGAAAGCGCTCCGGTGGGAATTTCTGCTCTCTCCCAACCTCTGAGTGACTCTCCGACAAGCGCGATACCCTCTCGCGCCTCCTCTTCGAAACGCTGCCGGAAGGACGCAACATGCCCGCGGGCAGTTTGCACAGCGGCGAGCTTTCCCTGTGCTTCACGCGCCGAACTTTCGAGCCCTACGAGGTCGCGTTCGGCTGCAAATCCGCTCTCGCGCGCGCCGGCGATCTCCGCGCGGAGTTTCTCGAGCCCGCCCGAAAGGCCAGCTTCCTCTTTCTGCATGCGCTCGAGTGAAGAGGCCAGTGCTTTCACCTGTTCGCGCGCTTCCTGACTGGTCTCAGGCGCCGCGCCGGAGAGCCCTTCGATGAACGACTTAATGCGAGCCCGAACCTCAGCGAGAGTAGAGTGTATGCGTGAGACGTCGTCGGCTCGCTCAAGCTCCGAGACCGTTGCATCGAGTTCCCGGGCAAACGTGCGCACATGTGGTACCGGCACGAGCGCCTCAACAGTGACAGTGTTGGCCTCCAAAGCGCCTTCTGCGCGACCGAGCTCGCGCGCGAGCCGCTCGCTCTCGCGCCTCGTTTCTGCGAGCTTTCTCTCGCGCTCCTCAAGCTGCTTTTGTAGCTCCGCGAGAGACCCAGCACCGGCCGGGGCGCGCGCGGCTCGCGCGCGCGAAATAGATTCCGAAAACTTCTTGAGTTCTATCTCATATGTCTTTGCCTCATCGCGCAGACGGGCGTCTTCTTGCGAGATCCATGCGTGCTCGCGAGCGAGGTATTCGCGAAGTTTGTCCGCGAGTGTCTCTCTCGTTTCGCGTGCTTTTTCTATTTTCTCTACCTGCTGCCGCAGAAAATGGAGATGAGGCGCGATCTCGCGTCGGAGAGATTTCGTCTTGTCGATGTTCACGGCGGTCTCTTCAAGTTTGCGCTCACTCTCGGCCTTTTTGTGTTGATAGAGCTTAAGGCCTAGTGCATCCTCCACCATCTCCCGCCGCTCGCGTGGGCTGGCATTCAAGATGTGATCAGCTTCGCCCTGCGAGATGATGTGATAGCCGCTTCCGCCGATGTTCGCGCCCGCGAGGAGTCGAATCACGTCTTTGAGACGTACGATTGTCCCATTCAAAATATACTCATTCTGCCCGTCGCGGTGCACGACACGTTCGATGACAACTTCCCCGAAATCTATATCGAGCAGGCGTTTAGAATTGTCAAAAGTGACCTTGACGCCCGCGCGATTAGCTCTCGGAAGCGATGGCGAGCCGCCCCAGATTAGGTCTTCGCCTTTCTTCGAGCGCATGCTTTTCATAGACTGCTCGCCCAGGACGAATCGGAACGCCTCCGCGACATTAGACTTCCCCGAGCCGTTGGGCCCCACGATAGCCGCAATGGGCGAGCCGAACTCCAGCGTCGTTTTTTTCCCGAACGACTTGAATCCCGAAAGCTCCACGGATTTGAGATACATTATCACTAGCTTATAGCTTTTAGCTGATAGCTGCTAGCTAAAATATTGAACAAAAGACCTAAGCGAGCGGGCATGTGCGACTCTGGCGTGTTCGCGCAGTCCGACGGGCCGAGCGGCAGCGTTGCGATAGCAGTCGCAAACGCGACGCCAGAGCGCATATGTCAGCGAGCATCTCCCTACCAGCCTTTTGCGAGGAGAGCCTTCTGTGCCACGAGTTTCTGCATAAATTTCTGAAGGGACGTGTGATACGATACTTGTACATATGTACAAGTATCGACCTAATCAAAAACAACATACAGACACACACAGAAAGCGGCGCAGAGAAAAGACGGTGCAGATTCTCAAACTTGTGGCATTAGGCGTCGTACTCATGGGAATTGGAGCGGTGCCCTCCCCGAGAGCAGTGAGCCGCATATTCAAGGAATTGGCACTCAAAGATACGAAACAGAACCATCGAACGATAAAGCGGAAAATCTGGGAAATGAGCCATCGCGGGTACATCGAGAAATCTCCAAAGAAGTACGAGTTATCAGAAATCGGACAGCGTATTATCGAGAAAGAAAAACTTTGGAACCTGCGAATCCAGACGCCAAAGAAATGGGACGACACCTGGCATATTGTGGTCTTCGACATTCCGCAGGAGAGAAGAAACATACGAATAGCTTTCATCAGACATTTGCAGCAACTCGGGCTAGTGTTCTACCAACGCTCAGTGTGGATCTATCCTTATGCGATGGAGGATGAAGTGCGGGAGATTGCGGCATTTTTCGACATTCTGCCTTTCATTTCTTTCATCAAAGCAAATCACGTGGATAACTCCTACGACCTCAAAAAGTACTTCAAATTGATTTAGTCTACACTTGTACATATGTACAAGTATGAACTTCCTGACTGGTTTACATCCGTTAAGCGAAACGCCAATGAAGACACACGAGGCACGTGATGACAGCGAGATCCAGGCGCTACCAGCTCTTCGCTGTAAGCGCCTTCTGTGCGGCGTCTTGTTCCGCTTCTTGTTTCGAGCGACCTTCGCCAGTTGAGACACGCTCCTGCCCGATGTATGCGCCAACAACGAATCGCTTATCATGATCGGGGCCCGATTGGTCGAGTAATTCGTACTTCGGCGTGATACCGTGGAGTTCCTGCGAAATCTCTTGCAAACGGCTCTTGGCGTCCTGCCAGAGGCGCTTGGAGACGACGTCATCGGTCTTGTAGAAGAGTTGTGACTCGATGAATTTCTGAGCTCGCTCGTATCCTGAATCGAGATAGATGGCGCCGATCAGAGCCTCAAACGCATTCGCAAGAATTATCTGCCGGGCGCGACCCGTGTCGCGCGCCTCTCCGCGCGAAAGCAGCAGGTAGTCGTTCATGCCGAGTTTCGTCGCGGCATCGCAAATGCTCTGCGTATTTACGAGTGCCGCGCGGTAGGCGGTTAAGTCCCCCTCCGGGCTATCGGGATACTTCGCGTAGAGAAACTCCGTGACTGCTAGCTCGAGAACTGCGTCGCCCAAAAACTCCAATCGCTCGTTGTGTTCGCGGTTGAGTTCTCGGTTCTCGTTGAGGTATGAGCGATGAGTGAATGCCTGCTCCAATAAACGTTGGTTATTGAAGCTATAACCGATTTTTTGTTCGAATGTTCCAAACTCCATACCTCTTGCTACTTCTTCCCCTTCTGCGCTAGTACGTTTATCGCAGGAATGATAATTTTCAGCGTGTCATCATAGAAATTCAAATCGCCCACCGCGGAGAGGGGGAACCACTGCGCATCGTCTAGGCCGCCCGAGGGCCCGAGCCGAAGCTCTGTGAACGGTGCCTCGGCGAGAAAATACGTCACACGCTTTCGCTTCTTGCCTCCGTCGACCTTTGAGTCGTTCGCGATGTACTCGTTCACACCAAGCTCTTCCACAATCTTGATGTCGAGACCCATCTCCTCTTTGATTTCGCGCGCAGCACCCTTCTGTACGTCTTCATTCTCCTCGATCTTCCCCTTCGAGATAGTCCAGTGCCCGAATATATCATGCACGAATGCGAGGTACGTTTCGCCACCGCTCTGTGCATAAACGACTGCTCCAGCAAGGTGCTCCGTCGGCATCTTTCCGGTTTTCTGCGCAGCCTTTTTGCGCGCCGCTCCCTCACTCTTGCCCGGCTCGCCGAGCTCGATATAGACCGCGCCCAAAACGCCGTTTACGAAACGCCCAGAGGAGTTCGAGCCGAATGTTTTTGCGAGTTCAATCGCCTCGTTGATAGCGACCTTTGCAGGCACCTGCGTACGGTCCGCATAGAGAAGCTCCGCGAGGCCGAGCCGAAGGACATTGCGATCGATTGCCGCGATTTTCTCGATAGGCCACTCGGGCGCGGCACGAACGATGACTTCGTCAATTTCTTTTTGTTTCGCAGCGACAGTGTGAAGAAGCTGCTTCATAAAGGACATGTCGCTCTCGCGCGCACCGAACTCCTTGGCGTAGTCAGCCAAGCGCTTTTCGGACTCCTCGAGCGACATTTTTCTATCGGACACGTCGCGCTCGAAGAGGACTTGAAGAACGACAGAACGGGCTAGATGTCTATTGGCCATGTTAGAGATTCTTAGCGAGTGGCAACGAGCTTAGAAGCTCTTACATCCCGCCCCAGTTTGGTATCCCGCAACCGTATCTCGAGATTGAGATACCACTGAGTTCGTCTCAACAGAGTTCCGGCATCTGACATTATTCTACGGATGCCAAACTGGGGCGGGATCAAGAAATTGTAATTCACTCCATTCATAACAATTTCTATGACGAACGAAAGAGCAAGGTGTTTCGATTACGCAATTATGACTTTTGTACTTCTTCCTTTTCTTTATCTTCCCTGATTTGTCCTGATTCGCGCAGCTCTTTTTGACGCCGTTTTTCGCG
>MFLZ01000002.1:0-11531 GCA_001781685.1 Candidatus Kaiserbacteria bacterium RIFCSPLOWO2_01_FULL_54_13 | reverse complement strand
CGACCACGTCGATAACGACGCGCCCATTATACTTACCGCACTCCGGACATGCGCGATGCGAGAGGCGAAGTGCGCCGCACTCACACCTCGATGTGCGCACGCCTAGAAGCGCATGATGACTCCGGCGCTTTGCACTCTGCGACCTGTTCCGACGCATTCTGACTACCATAGCCTTCAGTATACTGCAGGAATTTCCAATTTTCAAGACCCAATTTTCAGTCAATTTTGAAGTTGAGAATTAATTGGAAGTTGAAAATTGATCATTACTTAAGAAGGCTCGTGCAATACGTCACCCGATGAATTTCGCAAAGTCCGAACTCTCTCAAAGCCGCTCGGTGCCGCTCGGTCCCATATCCTTTGTGCGTCTCGAATCCATAACTCGGAAATTTATTCGAGAGACTAATCATAAGCCTATCGCGCCGTACCTTCGCAACAACAGACGCGAGAGAAATCAGAGGCACGAGCACATCGCCATGAATGATGGTTTCCTGCTCATACTTACTCGGAGCGTAGAGAAGGCCGTCCAAAAACACATGCACGTTTTGCGGCGACGGTGCCTGCCCCGAGCCGTGTCGAGGGACGAGATTGCTCACGCTCCTCTGGACGGCCCGGCGCACCGCTCTCGTTATTCCATATGCATCGATAAAAGTATGTTCGGTAAATCGCACGCAAAATCGCATCTCGCCTGCCTTTGTTCGCGCGACAACTTCCTCGTAAATCTCTTCGCGCTTTTTCGGTGAGAGTAACTTCGAATCTTTCACGTCCGGAAACATTTTCAGAACATCAAACTTTTTCGGCACCATCACCGCCCCGATGGCAACCGGCCCCGCGAGTGGCCCCCGCCCCGCCTCGTCCACTCCTATGAGAAATTTCACAATCTCATGATAGCAAGGCTGTGAAAAAACACGGGTGTATACTACCAACATGTCGTCCGCCTTCGCTAAAGCTACGGCGGGACAAGCGCGCGCATTATGACAACTGATTTTGTTCATCTCCACCCCGGTACCACAACGCTTCGCGTTGGCTACGGGGCAGGCACTCATTCGCCTTTGGTATGAAGCCCGAGTTCGTACACCTTCATACCCATAGTCACTATTCGCTGCTTGAGGCGATCCCGAAAATTTCGGAGCTCGTCGCGGCGGCGGCGAGGGATGGACAGCGTGCGCTCGCGCTTACCGACAACGGCAACCTCTACGGCGCCATCGAGTTTTATAAAGCGTGCAGGGAGATGAGTGTAAAGCCGATCATCGGCGTCGATTTCCACGTGGCGCCGCGCTCGCGCACGCAGAAGGAGCACCGCGTGGACGATCAGACCTCGCGCCTCGTGCTTCTTGCAAAGAACGAAGCGGGGTATCGCAACCTCATACAACTCGTCTCCAAGGCGCACCTCGAAGGATTCTATTACCGTCCTCGTATCGATCGAGAGCTCATCGAGCGCTATCGCGATGGCCTCATCGCGATTCTTCCCTCGTACGGCGGCGAGCACGCGCACGCGATACGCCATGGCTCCGCGGCACGAGCGGAGGAAATAATGCATTGGCACAAAAAGATGTTTGGCGATCCGCCAGCTGGCGGATGTTACGTCGAGATAACACGGCACCCCGAAATACACGATCACGAAGAGCAGATGCAGGACGTGATCGCGCGCGCGCAAAGTATCGGCCTCCCGCTTGTGGCGGCGCACGACGTCTACTACCTCGCTTCCGATGATTCGCTCGCGTGCGACCTCGTGAATAAAATCCGCACCGGCAGCACGCTCAATCGAGATGCTGAGAATGCGCCGCGCGATTTTTCGTTCATTCCGCGCGCGCGCATGGAAGAACTCTTCGCTAATCTCCCGGAGGCGCTTGAGAACTCCGCCAATATCGCAGACGAGTGCAGCCTCGAGCTCAAACTCGGCTCGTGGGTCTTCCCCACCTTTCCTATTCCCACGGGAAGTTCGCCTGACAAGGAGCTCGAGGTGCTCGTGGAAGCAGGATTCACAGAGAGAAACGTCAAGAAAAACAAAGAGGCGCAGGAGAGGGCACAATACGAACTCTCGACCATCGGGAAGAAGGGCTTCGCGCCGTATTTCCTCGTCGTCGCAGACCTTCTGCGCGAAGCGCGCGCAAAAGGCATTCTCACCAACACTCGCGGCTCTGTGGCAGGCTCACTAGTCTCCTACCTCTGCGGCATCACGACCGTGAATCCCCTCGAGTACCAGCTCCCCTTCGAGCGCTTCTTAAACCCCGAGCGGCCATCGCCTCCCGACATCGACATGGATCTCGCAGACGACAGGCGTGACGAGCTCATCGACTACGTCAGGGCGAAATACGGAGAAGACAAAGTGGCCCAGATCGGCACCTTCGGCACAATGATGGCGCGCGCGGCCGTCCGCGACGTCGCGCGTGCCTTGGGCCATCCATATAGCTTGGGCGACACTATCGCGAAACTCATTCCTTTTGGCAAACAAGGCTTCCCGGTCTCGATAAAAAGTTCGCTCGAGAGCGTCCCCGAGCTCAAGCAAGTGTATGAAAGTGACGCCGCAAGCCGCGAGGTTCTCGATCTCGCGCAGAAAATCGAAGGCAACGCGCGGCACGTCGGTGTGCACGCCGCAGGCGTCGTCATCGCACCTACTCCTGTCACAGACTACGTGCCCATACAGCTCGATCCGAAAGGCGGAAAAGTGATTACTCAGTACGACATGCACGCAGTCGAAGACGCGGGCCTTCTTAAGTTTGACTTTCTCGGTCTAACCAACCTCTCGGTCCTCGCCGATTCAGTCGCGCGCGTGCGCGAGCGACTCGGCACAGAGATCGACCTCGATCGCCTGCCTCTTGATGACAATAAAACTTATTCGATGCTCTCCCGCGGCGAAACGCACGGGGTCTTCCAGCTCGCGGGCGGGGGCATGACGAGCTACCTCACCGATCTCGAGCCTTCGACGGTTCACGACCTGAACGCGATGGTCGCGCTCTACCGCCCCGGCCCCATGGCGTTCATCCCGGCCTACATAGAGCGCAAGAAGAATCCGAAGCTCGTGAAGTATCTCGATCCGCGCATGGAGCCGATCCTCAAGAATTCATACGGCGTTATCACATACCAAGACGACGTCTTGGAAATCGCGGTCAAACTCGCCGGCTACAGTTGGCTCGAATCCGACAAATTGCGCAGGGCGATGGGCAAGAAAATACCTGCCGAGATGCGTGCGCAGAAGGAGAAGTTTACCAAAGGCTGCGTCGGGGGCGGCATGAAAAAAGAGACGGCGCAGCAACTGTGGGAGCAGATTGAAACCTTCGCAGCCTACGGATTTAACAAAGCGCATGCGGCAAGCTACGGCAACCTTGCCTACAAAACGGCTTACATGAAGGCGAATTTCCCTGTCGACTACATGGCGGCCTTGCTCACCGCAGACGCTGGAGACGTCGAGAAAATCGCGGAGACAGTAGCAGAATGCAAACGGATGGGAATTAAAGTCCTCTCACCAAGTGTGAATGAAAGCTTTGGCAATTTCACCGTCATCTCCGATGCAGCAACGAACGACTTCGTAAGTCGTTCATCCGATGAACGACTTACGAAGTCGAACATACGATTTGGGCTACATTCGATAAAGAACTTCGGTGCAGGCGTCGCAGACGCAATCATTGCAGCGAGAGAAAAAGACGGAGTATTCAAAGACATCGCGGATTTCCTCTCGCGCGTCCCCGACAAGAATCTCAACAGAAAGCAACTCGAATCTCTCGTAATGTCCGGTGCGCTCGACGAAATCGGGGAGCGAGGGAATCTGCTCGCAAACATTGATCTCCTTCTCGAGTACCATCGCGAGCACATGAAGACGCCCTCGGATCAGGGCTCCTTGTTTGGTTCGACTGGCTCACCACAGGCCGTCCTCAGACTGCCCGCAGCTGCGGAAGCGACACTGGAACAACGATTGGCGTGGGAAAAGGAACTTCTTGGCCTTTACATCTCCGGCCACCCTCTCGACAAGTACAAAGAGAAATTGACGCGCCAGCGCATGGACATCAAGACGGGCAAGGAAAAGTTTCCGCGCGGCGTCGAAACAGTCATCGCGGGCTTTCTCGAAACAGTGCAGCCCATTCTTACCAAGAACGGCGAGCGCATGCTCTTCGGCCGCCTCGCCGATTACTCCGACGGCATCGAAATCGTTGCATTTCCCCGCGTCCTCAAGGAGGACGGTGGCATCTTCGCTCCCGGTGCATGCATCGCGGTCAAAGGAAAGTTTTCGGAACGTAACGGGGAACCGTCGTTCGTTATTGAACGCGCGAAGGCACTTTAGCGCTGGACAGTCTCAAAAAAATAAGTTACAAGCAAGACTGCTGGTCTTAACAGGGAGCGACAACATGCCACTGCTATCGCTAGCAGAAAATACCCTCTTGTACCTGAAAGCGAATGATTTATTGGAAGCTGAGAAGAGGATTTTCTTCGAACGGCTCTGTCGCGAAGTCCTCAAAGAGGTCGGCGCTGCGTCGTTCGACATCGAACTATGGCGCCGCATCCTCAACATTAATGAGGGCCCATTCTTCGAGGCGCCCACTGATCCAGAAGCGATCCGGACCATGGTGAGTAGCAGGCTAGAGCGATGCCGCACGGAAGTTGAACAGGATCACTCGCATGCCCTACGTATGTGCCACGCAATCTCCATTGGAATCCGGCGCAACCGTACGAGAGCTGCGTTCGATCATGCGTACGCATCTCTCCAGCGAACCCCGTGACAAGCACGAGGTGCGGCGGTCATGTCTGACATGATGACCGCCGCTTCGTTTTTTTATAGATGGTTGACAGCGCGAGAATATGCGCTAGATTGAGCGTGTCAGAGATTGCTCCGGCTACGAACCGGAGTCCTGCCGAAGGCGGGAGCAAAGGCCTAATCTGACGAGGAAACGAGCGTCCAGCCCCAGTTTTGGGTAATAGGAGTTTCTAAAACTCAAAACTGGAGCTGGAAAACTAGGTGGAACCGCGGTTTTAAGTGAGATCGCCCTAGTGAGTGCCCCATAGGGGCCTTCACTTGGGCGTTTTTGTTTGTTCGGAACGATCAACGTATGCCGGAAGAACCATCCAAAGCAAGCGCGCACGATCACAAGCGCCTCGGGCGCGAGCTCGATCTTTTTGTCTTTTCCGATGTCGTCGGCGCCGGCCTCCCCCTCTGGACTCCGCGCGGAACACTTGTTAGGAACCTCCTAGACGATTTCGTGTGGGAGCTTCGGCAAAAGCGCGGATATCAAAAAGTAGGAATTCCACACATCACCAAGAAAGAACTTTATGAAACAAGTGGGCACTGGGACAAATTTAAGGACGACCTCTTTCGTATCAAAAGCCGCGAGGGCAACGAACTTGCCCTCAAGCCGATGAACTGTCCGCACCACATCCAAATATTCGCGCGCCGACCGCACTCCTATCGCGAAATGCCGCAACGCTACTGCGAGACAACCATGATGTACCGCGACGAACAGTCGGGAGAGCTCAACGGCCTCTCGCGCGTGCGCGCAATCACCATAGACGACGCGCACACGTTCTGTCGGGAATCTCAAGTCAAGGAAGAGTTTCTCAAGGTGTGGGACATCGTCCAGGAATTCTACGGAGCCTTCGGATTCGAGCTCACGATCCGCCTCTCCTTCCACGACCCGAAACAGTCCGAAAAATACCTCGGCGACAAAAAGAAGTGGAAGGTCGCAGAAGACATACTCCGCGCTATCGCGGAGGAAAAAGGCGCTGAAACATCAGAAGGAATCGGCGAAGCCGCCTTCTACGGCCCCAAACTCGACTTCATGGCGAAGGATTCCCTCGGGCGCGACTGGCAGGTCGCGACGATTCAGCTCGACATGAACATGCCCGAGCGGTTTGACCTCACGTGCGTGAACGAAAAAGGCGAAAAAGAGCGCATCGTGATGATCCATGCCGCAATTATGGGTTCGATTGAGCGCTTCCTCTCGGTTATTCTCGAACACCTCGAAGGCAAGCTCCCCCTCTGGCTTTCGCCAATCCAAGTGATGGTGCTGGCTGTTTCAGAAAAACATCTCCCTCACGCTGAGAATGTCGCAAGAGAACTAAACGCGGCTGGCATACGAACAGAACTTCATGCTACTGATTCCCTTGGCAAACGCATACGCGTAGCAAAAATACAAAAAGTTCCCTACTTCCTCGTAATCGGCGATGAAGAAGTGAGCTCAAAGACCGCGACCCTCGAAGGCCGTGCCGGCAAAGTGGGCACCTTCCTTGTCGAAGAGATCATTTTCCAATTACAAAAAGAGGTGGACAGTCGAGCCTCGTGATATAATCCCAATCTATGAAAAAGAAAGTCTTTCGGAAGGATAAAAATGTCGAGTCCCTCATAGAGACAGTCGATTTTATCAAAGACAATATGTCAACGAAGGATGACGTAGACGAAATCAAGAAAACGCTCAATGAGCACACGCGCGACCTCAATACCATAAAGAATGACCTAAAAACTGATGTTGATAAGCGCAAACAGCTCGAAGTCCGCGTTACGAGATTGGAACAGAAAGTCTAAGAACAAAAACTCCCGCTTCAAGTGGGAGTTTTTGTTACTTTCTGTGCCCTGCGTAGCCTTGTGCGAAGCAGGGGAGCTTGCACCCGTCTTGTTTAACTGCGCGTCACGATGATGCGAGGGTTTTCTCCTTCCATCGCGGGCGTGAAGCTCATAGAGTCGCGAGGAGCCGAGACGCTGCGCCTCATCGGCAAATTATCGAGCTCGCGTTCGGCCTTTTTCTCCCGCGTTTCCGTGCCCGAAGGCTGGAAGCTGGTAGCTGGAAGCTGATTCTTGAACATCGCTGGGGTCTCTACTGAAGTCTTCCTCGTGCCGAGATTCGGAAGTCGCACGTTGCCCGCAACCGAGCCGACGAATACCGCGGCACCACCTTTGTAGTAGAGCACGAGGTATGCCGAGGCAAGCGCGAAGCTCAAGAGCCCGGCCCAGTACACGAGGTTGCCGAATGTGCCGAAGTCAAAGCCGGTGTACGGGATCTGCGTCAAGGAGACGTAGGTACCGGAGACGTTCACATATGTCGCACAGGTGCGCGTGCCGCCGGGGCCGGAGACAGTGAGAACGTAGTTGGTCGAAACGTTCGGACGCACGGCAAGCGTGCCGTTAGGGGCAACCATGCCGATTCCGTCGGAGAGCCATGCGCTCGTGATTCCGCCACCATAGCTCGTCCAGCTCAAGAAGGCAGTCTGGCCGTTCTGGATGTTGGTAGGAGAGGCCGAAATGGTGCAAGAGATGTTCGGATAGATCGGAGTCGGATAGATCGTCTGCGGGTATGTGTAGGTCTGCGGGTAGGTGTATTGCACAAGGTACTGGGGCGGAGTCGTGTAGACCGGCGTCACCGGTGCCACACCCGCGTTGAAGCTGTTGTTGATGGAGTTGTTGCTGTTGTCGACGTTGTTGACGTTGGTGTTCGTGTTCGTAATCGTGTTCGTGTTCACGTTGACGTTCGTGTTGGTGTTGGTACTGGCCGTGTTGGACGAAGGTCGCGTTACAACAGGAGGCTGAGGCCGCGGGCTCGGGTAGCTCACCGGGTACGAAGAAGAATACTTCGGCGCCGTCACCTTGATCGGGTACGAAGATGCATACGAAGGCGTCGAGCAGTACGCACACCCCGGCGTCGAGTAGCTGTAGCAACTAGAGCCACAGCCTTGCGAGTAGCTAGGCGTGTATGAGTACATCACACCCCCTTCCGTATAGCAGCCGTAATCACACGTGGTGTGGGAGCAGTCGTAGCCACATGCATCGTAGCCGTAAGGGTCGTAACCCAACGGATCATCATAGCCAAGAGGATCGTAGCCGTAGGGATCATAACCGTAGGGGTCGTAACCAGACGGGTCATAGCCTGATGGATCGTAACCGTAGGGGTCGTAACCCGATGGGTCATAACCTGATGGATCGTAACCTGAAGGGTCATAGCCCGATGGGTCATAGCCAAAGGGATCGTAACCATCATCCGCATGAGCAATTCCGACATATGCGCCAAAAGAAAATACAAGCCCGAGCGCAAGGGCGACAAACAGCACGAGAACCGCGTTTACTTTTGATGCACTTGTCATAATTTCTCTTATGATTTGACTAATAAGCTTAATAAACTTGTAATTTGAAAACGGTGGCATTATATCAGGCTAAATTGGATTGTCAAGACCTTTGGGTTTTACCTCAACGTCATCCCAAAAAACTTTTCTAGTAGTAAAAGAGAGAGAAGGTGTCGGCAGGCAAACGCGCCTGCCGACAACCTCCAGTGTAGTAACCGCCGATCAGAACGCGCGGTTGCACCACGGCCGCCCGCCGGGGCCCACACCGAGGTGATACCCCGCTGCACATGTCGGCGGCGGAGGCGCGAAAGCCTGCGCCGCAACCGGACCGACATAGCCCGGAGCCGCGCACGCCGACGTCGGACACGTCGGCTGACGGTAGACCACCGGCGGCCGGTAAACCGGCTGCAGCTGCGGACACACCCGCACCGGCGGCCGCCAGTGCTGGACGGGACGCTGCCACTGGCAGCGCTGGCCGGCTTCCGCCGAGCCCGGGGTGAAGCCGACTAGCGCCAACGCGGCGATCGCGGCCGAAGAGTAAAGGATCTTGTTCCTCATGAATTCCTCCATGGAAGGACCTGTCTCAGAGAGACGGGTTGAGGCGACTCTGCATTTGCGGGTTTGCATTTGCGAGAGTCCGACACATGTTGACCTCATGATGCTAAGGAAGTCAATCTGTATCGGAAAATCACAAAAAGTTCTCCGGAAGCGACGCACGCGATGTGCGTCGCTTCCGAGAGTTGACAGGCCTCGACTACTTGCCGGGCCACTCGCGCCGATTGCACCACGGCTGGCCGTCCCGCGTTCCCTGCCAATACCCGGTGCCGCAGGCGCCCTGCGGTCGGGTATCGGTAGCCGCTGTGGCTGTCGGAACCGCAGGTGCGGTGGTGGTCGGAGCCGGCCTGGGGATTGAAGCTGCCGGAGCTGCGGGCAGCGCGTCGCGCCGTGCGAAACTCGGCATTGACCACGTCCATTCGTTCTTGGACTTGTCGTAGCTGGGAGCGAAAATGTAATTCGTCCCAATGACGATGGCGATGACGAGGATTACCCAGAGGGCAACCTTTCCTGGCGTCATGATGATTCTCCCTTGATGCCAGTTGCGAATGACCGATGACTTCTCATCGGCCGGTGAAAGCCGTCGGAAATTGAAGAAAGTACTCCGACGGAGCGGTTGTTATTATATAACAGGTAAGGGAGTTTTGTCAATAGCGAAACTTGGCTCTAAACCTACGAAAATCAGTGCCCTATAAAAGAAACACGGCGGAACGCGAGGCGCCCGCCGTGCTTTCGATGTTCCTGATCGGTCGTCTACCGACGCGACCGTTCGACAGTGAGCTCGTTCTGGAGCTGCGTGATCCGGAAACCGAGCCACGACAAGATGATCACGTCGAAGTAGACTGTTGCGAACGCCGCGACGCCGGCGAGCCACTGCCACGGCGCGAACCAGACGAACGGGTTCCATATGCCCATGAATCCGGCATAGAGGAGCGGTTTGCCGACTACGATGGCGATGAGTGCGTACCACGGCCACTGCGATCGCGAGTAGTCCTTCATCCCCATGTCGAGAGTCTTGAGCGGGTCGGTGTCCCGCTCCTTGATCATCTTTGCGTTGACGCCGAGATAACCGAGGCACACGAGCGCAAAGCCATACGCCAGAAACGTGTGGATGAAGTCGAAAAGCGGATGGGCCTGCCCGATGTTGCCGGGCAGTCCGAGCATCACGATGATCGCCGCCGTGAATGCCCAAATCGACTGGTAGCCGAGCTTCTCCCAGCGGTCGGTCTCAGTATAAGTAATCGTTGCGCCTGCAGGTATGCCAGTTCCAGACGGCATGATTTCCTCCCATGCCAATGCGACCGGCTCAACGAGCCAGATCTAGGTTGAATTTCCACCGTAGCGACGAACTCGCACACGGTTCTAGGAAAATAATAGCCTGAAAAAGAGGTTTTGTCAACTCTTCTTCTCCTCTTTCGAAGATAGCGCCTCTTTCATTTCCTTGAGTTTTCGCATTGTTTCGAGCCCCTTCTCCTGAATGTCCATTACCTTTCCGTCTGCAGCTTCCTTTTCGAGTGCATCGGTGTAGAAAGACAGAGCGAGTTTGCCCTGCACGTCTTCCGGAAACTCGGTGAAATGGTCGAGTACAAAGCGCTCAAGCGCTTTTTCGTCACCTGCTTCAAGCAATACATCAAGCTGTTTTCTTAGTTCCTCAGGAGTCATACATTATGGAAGTACACTCTTGATGTCGTCTCTGGTGCGGGTCCCAAACAAGAACCCGAAAAGTGCTGCCAAGATCCCAGCACCCTTATATTTTCTTTGTTGATCGTAGAATTCCTGCGCGACCGAATTTTTGACTCTGTCGATGTCGGCCGGCATGAGACTACCAACTCTTCTCCTAAGCCGTTTCGCTTCAGCTCTTTTTGCTTCCTCAAAACGCCGTTTGATAGCTTCATCGCCGAGCCTGCCTTTTGCGTGCCTGAAGTCGCCAATGGTGCGGAGGTCATACTCATTCTTTTCCGCCACTATAGGGCCACCTTCGAGCATAAACTTCTGCATCGCAAGACGCATGTCTGTGTTCAGTGTTCCTGCGAGCATCTTCCCAACTTTTTTGAGGTGTACATCACATGCCTGTAAAAGCCGGTGCTCCTCCTGCAGGTTCGTGTAGAGTTTCCGACCGCCGCGGTGGGAAAGCGCGCCGCTTGAAACAAAGTCGACAGCTGTTTTGAACCACCCGTATTGCTCACGCACGAGTCCTGCAAGGTTGTCCTTGCTTGTGAGTGTGAGGCCAGATTCGGTCGCCTTTGTGTACTGCTCTTCACTAATGCCATAACGAGTGAGATTGTCGCTGACTCGCCTATCCAAGAGTCTCGCATCGCGGCCTGTGCGAACCTCATGAACTAGCCTTAGCAGATCGGAGAGTTTCTTGAATTGTTTAGGATCACCCATTGCCATCTCCTCAACAGGCGCATTCAGGAGTTGAACAAACTTCTCCGGTCCCACTTTGCCGACAACTTCTGCGATGCGTTTGTCGGTAAACGCGATGCGCTTCAACTCCTCGGGCGTTATCCTTTCCTGAACAGATTCCAAGCGGGCACGCTGCGTGTTGTACCCTACGCGCGCTTTCTCAAGAAACTTTTCTTGGTCGGGCAGGAGGACTGTCCCGCCCTCAAGTGCTTCAGCGACCTCCTTCCCCTTCGTAGCATCAAGCTGGTAGAGATAGTGGTTGACGAAAAGGTCATGCTCTCTCGTATTTCCGAATATCTCCGCAAGAGGGCGATCATGTTCGTCAGGATCCAGAGATTCACCAGATACAGGATCCGGGAGTGCACCGCGGCGTTTGGCAGCTTCATGAGCGTCTCGCCGTCGGTAGCTCTTCTCCAAACTCATTGGAATCAGTATGACAAGACTGACGCCTCGCGCAAGGCGTTGTATGACCGCAGGTAGTTTTGCACTCCGCTGTTAATGACTCGTACTGTAACAAATACTGCACTGGTGAC
>MFLZ01000001.1:24286-25846 GCA_001781685.1 Candidatus Kaiserbacteria bacterium RIFCSPLOWO2_01_FULL_54_13 | reverse complement strand
AGATTTTCTTCATTCGTTCCCTCGTTTGCCAATTCCATATTGCTGTTGTTGGTTTTTAGGAATCGCTCGGTAAGTTCGAACCGATTATTCGCTTTTTGCTGAAAAGCCGATAATTTCTCTTTGAGAAGCTGTTTTAACGCAACCAGCACATTCTTAGCAACACGATATTCTTCTAGCGAAAGCGCGTTCTCCAGGTACGCCGTCATCAGCTTCTCAATTTTGGTATCCAAAATAGAAATTTCGGCTTTTGTGTTGTCTGCAAAAAGCGTAGACGATTGGGTTTCGGATTGCCGATCTTTTGCATTTTCGGCAATCATCCATTGTGCCCAATCGTCTGGCAAAGAAACTTTTTTGATTTCCTCTTGGATTTGGGAAGTGATGATTTCCTCGCGAACATATTTTTGCTCGCAAGGATTTTTCCGTTTGGTACATCGGAGATAGTTATGACCTTTTTGTGTTTCGGTCGTAATAAAACATCCACATTCTCCGCAACGGAAAAATCCTCTATACAAAAATGGTTTCAGTCCTTTACTATGCGGTTTAGATTTCCTAATCATCACTTCTTGAACGGAATCAAAAAGTTTCTTTGTGATAATCGGTTCGTGCTTTCCTTCGTGTATCTCGCCGTTGTAGCGCATGAGGCCAGTGTAAATTGGGTTTTTGAGTATTTGCTGGTAGTTCGACACCGCAAGTTCCTTTCCGCTTTTTCGCTTCAATCCAAGTTCGTTAAATTTGTCGCGAAGTTGGCGCAAAGTGAAATTTCCAGTTGCATAGACCTCAAATGTCTTTTTGATAAGTGGGGCAATATGTTCATCGGGTACGATTCCAGCGCCTTTCACATTCACATATCCGAGCGGAGACATTTGAGGCCATATTCCTTCCTTCACTTTGTTGCGATGTCCGCGCTTAATATTTTCCGATAAATTATCGACATAGTATTTGGATTGAGAAAAAGCGATTGAGAGCATGAATTTCCCTTGTGGTGTCGGGTCGCACCAAAAAGTCGGGAATTTTAGCTCGGTGATTTTGCCAATGTCCAAAAGGTAGATTATTTTTCCACCATCAACACTATTTCTCGCTAATCGGTCAGGGTGCCACGCTAAAATTCCCGTCGCTTCTCCGGCCTCAACGCGCAGAAGCATTTCATCAAATACTGGCCGACCCGGAATCTTAGCGGTTTGTTTCTCGACAAAAATATCAACAACATCAATCTGTTCTTTAACCGCCAACTCTTTGAGTTCGGCCAGTTGATCCGAAATGCTTCTCACCTGCCGATCTTCGGTGTCGGTACTTTTGCGCGTATAGATAAAAAATTTTCTCACGCTATCCATAGCGCAAATAGTACCACTTCTAAATTTGCATTGGCAAACGAGGAGAGCCACGCGGAGCGTGGCGAATCCTTTCAGAATCAGGATTTTGTGGGGGGAATGCAAAAGCGCCGCCGCTTCGCGGCGGCTCCTCTGGGGTTCCGGAAACCGATTTTCTAAATTTGCGGTCTTTACTGTACAACATTCGAACCTACTTTGGCGAGCATCCGGAGGATAACTGACGCACGCGCCG
>MFLZ01000001.1:9099-24263 GCA_001781685.1 Candidatus Kaiserbacteria bacterium RIFCSPLOWO2_01_FULL_54_13 | reverse complement strand
CTCGCATTTCTGATTTGGCGGGGGGGAATGCATTTTGAAAAAGGAAAGGGCGTTTTCTTTCGGGGTTCTGCCGCTAATAATGCTCAAAATCTTAGCTGAAAATTTTGGTATACTGAATCCATGCCAGAGCGACAGCCGCATATATCCAAGTTCAAAGACTTGCAGGCTCATTCAGAACTTGAGCCTGAAGAAGAATCGCCCCGCCGTCCTGCTGATATCGAAGTAGCAGGCACACGTCTTTCCGAGATAGAAAAAAGTCCGGTACAAAAAGAAGCGGTCGGGTTAGCGACTTCCTATGTGGAAGAATATCTGCGCGGACTTGGTATTGAGGGTCGGTCATTTGATCCGCACAGAATTACCTTTGTAAATTATATCGGCAACGATAGAGGCTCGTGGAATAAAAAAGACGATTGGATAGTGCTTTCAGCGGCGGTATCCGAAGCAAATGTCCACACTATTGTTCACGAATCACTTCACGCGCATTCGTCTGAATGGCAATACAAACCCGAAGAGGAAGTCGAGGCGTTTTCAAATATCCGCCCTGCAAAGACTGGATTTTCGACTGCATGGCTCCAACGAGAAACACGCGATACAAATTTTCTGTTATTGAACGAGGCAATAACGGAAAAAATCGCTCGTGAAATAACACAGAAACACAAAGACGAAGTTGAAGCATTGCCCCGTAAACACATGGACAGATACGAACAGCACATACAAAAAGCACAGGAATATATTAACGCAGGAAGCAAAGAAGATCGAAAAAAATTTGAGGAAAAGAAAAAACAAATTCTCGCAGATGCTCAAAAGCAAATCGAGGAACGACAGCGGGAAATGAAAGAGAGATTGAGCGAAATAGAAGTTGAAGCGAAAAGTCCGCAGATGGTTGCGTGGGAGAAAGAGACTCTTGAAGAGTATACGAATTCAATGATAAAAAGCGAACGTGAATTTGCCGATGTTCAAATACGAATGGAGGAATCTTTTTTGGATACTTATAAAAAAATTGCAGAAGGCAAAACCGTCGAGAATATTAAGGATGCATGGCTCAAACCATCGGAAAGTTCCGCATATCAAGACGGGATTGAGATTTTGGATCTTATTCTCGACGGTGTTGCACTCGACCGTTCCGCTCAAACAAAACAGTCGTATGATGAAGCTTCGGCAGACGTATGGAAAGAATTGCAGAGCGCATATTTCAATGGACAAACAATGTGGCTGAGAAAAATAGAAAGTGTTTTTGGGAAAGGAGCATTGCGTGCAGTCGGTGAGCTTGCGCCCGATCCATTTGGCGGATTTTTTGTGAAGGACGAGGGCGCGAAGGGAGTAAAAGAGGGGCTTCAAGAAAGAGTTAGCGAATTAAGAAAGAAAATGGAGGTGAATAAATAATCTTTGTTCTTTTTTGAGTTTCGCGCACAAAAAATTTCCTCCAACAAAAATTCCTTTTTTTCGCGAGCTCCGCATTTCCGCCGCCCCTGCCCGAATACTTGGAGGGCAGAACCCCGAAAGAAAACGCCCTTTCCTTTTTCAAAATGCATTCCCCCCCGCCAAATCAGAAATGCGAGGAGCGTTTTCTTTCGGGGTTGCCGCCGTACTCGATGCCTCATCGTGCTGTCGAGTGCGGCGGCGGGCGGGGCTTCTGTCGCGTTGGCACGGAATCGGAGCGTACGAGGCAGTTTCAAGCTACCACGCGCTCGGCGCGTGCGTCAGTTATCCTCCGGATGCTCGCCAAAGTAGGTTCGAATGTTGTACAGTAAAGACCGCATTGCTCGCCGCAGCGTGGTCTAGCCCCAACAGGGACCCTTTCCCGAAGGGAAGCCTTCGGCGCGGATTGCACACTTGGAGAGCGCGTGTGCCGAGTCTAAGACTTCCCGTTGGGACAAGGCACCGAGAGTCCCAAAGGGATCCCCTAGGGATTCGAATCTCTCACCCTCCGCCAATGGAAAACATTATTCTCATCAGCACAATTTTGGCCATACATGTTTTTGCATGGCTTACTCCGGGACCACTTTTTGTGCTGATCATACGAAACGCGCTCGTGTATTCGCGCAAGATTGGAATATGGACAGCGGTGGGAATCGCAATCGGCAATTTTGTTCACATTGCGTACTCGATTGCGGCGGCTACGCTACTCATATCGATATCCGACGCGGCGCTCACGGTTCTCAAATTTTTGGGCGTGGGGTATCTGGCGTATCTCGGTTTCAAAATCGTATTTACAAGACCAAGTGCGGGCGAGTCTGAGACTACAATAGAGCGAGAAAACATATCGTCGCTTGAAGCATTCAAAACGGGCTTTCTTGCCAATATTCTGAACCCAAACGCTTCTCTATTTTTCGCAAGTATTTTCGCGACATTAATATCGTCCGGCGCTGCTTTCTGGGCAGTTGGGTTTTTGTGGATTGCGATGCCTATCAACTCGTTTGTAATGGCATCGGTCCTTTCTGTATTTTTCACACAAAGCAAAATTCGAGCCACATTTGCGAAGTACAAACATGTCGCAAATATATTTCTTGGTGTGGCACTGCTATTGCTTGCATTAATGATCGCCTTTTACGACTAAATCTCGCCCCTTCCGCTTTGTGTCGGAGAGAGCGTCTAACCAAAGAAGTAGAGAAGAATGTCTATCGCGATGAGGACAATGATGATTATCTCGAGGAAACTCTCGCGGCGGCTTTGAAGGGCAGTAAGTATAAATTCGGAATTTTCGCGCGCGAAGCCGATTTTGTATTCAACATTGCGGAATCGCGAGCGGAGCTCGAACATGTCTGCAAGTTGCGAGAAGAGGACTTCGAGCCGCTCGTTCTCCCATGCAATGTCGGGCTTATCCAAAAGCGCCAGCTTCGAAATTACAAACTGAATGATGCTGTTGTTCTGCGCAAAAAGCCGGAGAACCGCACGTGAACTCTGCGGGAGCTTTCCCTTTTCGAGGCCGGAATTGATGGACTCAATGTTCGAAAGTATCTCATCGGTGAGGTCTTCGATGTATTCGAGTGCAACAGATTGCGCCAAAATTCTCGCCGCGATCTCAATCTCTCCCGTGTTTATAGAAGGAAGTTCCGCGGCTGCTTCTCCCACGTTCAGCTCCTTCTCGCCTTGGCGCAATATGTACGATTCGTGGTATGAGTCTTTTCTGACGGGAGCGCGCAGAAATTTGTGCAAGGCTTTCTTCGTCGCGGTTTGGGTATCCTTGTCGATGTTTACAAAGACCACGGCGCCGAAGGAAAAGACGAACATGAACTCGTGCGGCCCAAAGAGGTAAGTCAAGAATTCGCGGCGCCTGCCTATCAAGTTTTTCTCGAGCTTTTCCGCTGCTTTGTCCAAGAGCACCTCTTTCGCGAGGTAGAACGCCTCGAGGCTGAATTCTTTGATTTCGTTCACGCAATCATTCTATCATTTTAGGTGACAGGCTCTTTTTGACGAAGGAAATCTTGAAAAAGGCCTTTCTTGTTTGCAAGTTCGTCGAATCTTCCCTCCTGCAAGATTTTTCCCTTATCGAACACAAGAATCCGGTCGCAGTTTTTGAGAGTGGTCAGACGATGAGCGATTATCAGCATTGTCTTCTTCTCGAACAGTTTCTCAAGACTTCGTTGTATTGCTGTTTCGTTTGTGTTATCGAGGGCGGAAGTCGCCTCGTCCAGTATCAGAATCTCCGGCGACTTGAGAATAAGGCGCGCGAGCGCGATGCGCTGTTTCTGGCCGCCGCTCAAATTGTTTCCGTTTTCCGTTACGATTCCGCTCAAGCCGCCGAGAGAGTGCTCGATCTCATTAAAAAGATTCGCGGATTTTGCCGCACCTACAATTTCTTTGTCTGAAATGTCTTTTCTTGCGCACCCATAGACAATATTCTCTCTGATCGTTCCCGAGAAGATGTAGGTTTTTTGCGGAACATACGCAATCTTGTCTGCGATTTCATCGCGGCTCACTGACCGCAGATCTTTACCAAAGACGTATATGTTGCCAGAGTACCCATGAACAAGGCGCAAGAAGATCTTTATAAGGGTCGATTTTCCGCCACCGGAGGCCCCGGCGATCCCAATCTTCTCTCCTTTTTTGACTGCGAAATTCACTCTGTCTAAGACCTCGAATTTCTTGTCGGGATAGGAGAAAGACAGTCCATCAACCCTAATTACTTCTTCAGTGTCCCCGGAGATTTTTTCCAGAGCCTGCGAGCGGAAAGAAGCATCGGCGGGTTGCTCCAACAGTTCGTACAAATCGTTCACTCGGATCGAACTCTCATGTGCCTCGTCGAGTATGCGATGGATTTCGCGCAGAGGAGCCGTGATACTCAGGAACAGAATGGAATACACAAGTATATCTCCCTTGGTAATAGCGCCCTCTGCAGAGAAGAGTATCGCGATACTAATGACGAGAATGTAGAAAAAACCCTCGTTCAGATATTTTCCGGCATCAAAAAACGACATCGAGATATGATGCTTGATTTCACGCTTCCGCAACTCCTCTGCAACACGTTCGACCTTTTCCACTTCCTGCTTCTCAGTGCTAAGGACCCGCACTGTTTCTATGCCGCCCAGCGTCTCCACTACCGTACCGTCTATTTTTTCCTTCCCTCGCAGGAGCGATACACGTATTCCCTTTTGTGAACTTATCTGTTTGATGACGATAAAAAGACCAGCGGGAATGACGAGAATCATGATTGTTGCGAGAATAGGCTTTTGGTAGAGAGCGATTCCTATCGCCGCGAGAGCAGCAAAGAAAGTCGGAAAAAAATCGAGGAACCCAAGCTTGATGATGCGCACGAGTCCCTGGATAGATCTAAAAATCCTGCCATGGAGCGAGCCGATCTGCTGGGCAGTGATGCTCGCTATGTCTACTTTCAGTATATGCTCGATTGCGCGGACGGTTTGTTTCTTCTCGGTTTGTGTCGCGATGTTTTCGACAAAATACTTTCGCACAACAGTGAGCACTTCGCGCGCGAGGATAACAGCAATGATAAATCCGATATATGGAGCCGCCGATGAGAATTCTATCTGGGGAGCGTCTACGAGTCTGTCCACCAATCGTCCAAGAATGAGAGCGGGGATGTTTGTAAGCACACCTGCGATGAGCATTACCAATGATGCGAGAAGAAGTGTTGCCCTTTCTGATTGCTCTAAGAGCGAGAGCACTCTCCGAAATCCAACAAGTATTTCGGAAAGTTCCTTGTTCATATTTAGACTCTCACTGAGGTGCTGGTGGGTAGAGACATTCTTGAGGAAATAGAGCTAGATCTCCCGCTTCATGACGAATGTTTTGTTCTGATGCTCGTTCTCTTTGACTGGAAGAACGGTATTAAGCTTGACTTCTATCTCAACGCCGTCTTGCTCCGTCTTGAAGATCACGTTGCCGTCAGATGAGAGTGGGTTATGTTGATCCTTTGCATCATCGAGTAGTTCGATGTAATCGGCGACGACGTCCTTGCCCGGCTTTCTTCCTGCTGCTTTGAGTTTTTTCCTCATCTCATCTTTAGTCACCATACCCTCAATCTTTTCTGCAGAATCATATTCGCTTTCGTTGGTCACTGCGACATCCTCCCAGATCTCGTCGCTGATACTCCTATCTACACTCGGGTGCCCGTGGCTTCTATCGATCAAACCCATCAATTTATAACCCGTTCCGCGGAGAGCATTCGCTACGTGTATACCGCAAAGGAACCATCCTCCGAGCTGGACGTTCTTGAGAAGATGCTTGGTGACGTGGATATCACCGTTCATAGCCACCACGATGAATCCTTGCTTGTCGAATTTGTGCCACTCTGCTTCTCCTTTTACTGCCCTGATATTTCCCTTGCTCTTGAGCATGTCGGCCTCTGCTTCACTTTCTGTTAAGGCAGTGAAATGCTCCGAGTTTTCGAGCCTGAAGGCGCGTGTGATAGCAACGTTGTTCTCAAGACCATAGACTATGATCTCTTTCTTGTTCAGGTCTATATGTTCGAGGTTGAATTCTCTGAGGAACTCCTGCCACATCCTTACATCAGACCAATGTACTTCAAGTGACGAGCTGCTTTTCAGGGCAGGCTCACGTTCTTCGTTCTCGTTACTTGATCCGGAAGGCATCTCACTCGGTTTGCGCAGCATGAACATACCAAAAGTATACCCCATGAGATAACACAGTTCTATCTCGCGGGAATACCAAAGACTGTGTCTGAATGTGCACACTCGGGACTGGACGCCTGCGGTGACTCAGCTACGATGTGTGTATGATCGAAGTGAAGTTTCTCTCGATATTTTTTGCAGGCATTGCCTCTGTAGCTATCGGCTTCGTGTGGTACCACCCGCGCGTCTTTGGCGGCGCATGGATGCGAATGACCAATCTCTCACCCGAGATGGTGGAGCGCGGCAAAAAGAAAATGCCACTCATGGCATTCTTCGGACTCATGGCAAGCATGCTCGCGGCATATGTGATGAACTATTTTGGAATTGCATGGGGCGTCTACGAAGTGATCGGCGCGATTGAGCTGGGCTTCTGGTGCTGGGCGGGATTCGTGTTACCCACGATGCTTGGAATAGTTCTCTGGGAGCAAAAGCCGTTCACTTTGTATCTCATCAATGCGCTCTATTGGCTGGTGTCATTCATCGCGATGGCAATCGTCCTCCTATTTTGAGCGCGCAAAAATAATCCAACTGCTTCGTTGCGGAGCCTCTGCGTCGCGCTCACCGTATTGTCCAATACGTCTCGCGCACCGCTTCTCCGCGCCTCGCATCTGAATCACTTTTGCGCGCTCATGAATTGTGCTTTTATTAGGGGATGAACCCCGTTAGAAGTCGCGGACACGCGAGCTCAGTGTCTGCACCCCATTTTATATATGAGCGATGAACGCGTAGGTGGTCACTTTGATAGTCCGCGTCCTACTTCTAACGGGGTGAAACAAACTCTCTCAGTCGCGCTTCTCTTAGCGGCATGCGCGATTCTCATTTCACTCGTCTACACCAAGCTCCCGGGACTTCCCTCGGCGGATATCAGTGCTACCAATACTCTCGCTGTCGCCTCGTCGACTGTTCAGCTCAATGATCGCACAGTGAGAGTTACCGTCGCGGACTCTAATGAGGAGCGAGAAAGGGGATTGAGCGGTCGGGGCGGGCTTGCACCGGATGAGGGGATGCTCTTCATCTTTCCCGAGGATGGAGTGTATTCCTTTTGGATGAAAGACATGCGTTTTGCTATTGACATTTTGTGGATTTCTCGCGAAGGAGTAGTCGTGGATGTGCGAGAAAATGTCTCTCCGGAGACCTTTCCCGCTGTCTTCGAGCCGAGAATAGAGGCGAGATACGTGCTAGAGCTTCCTGCTGGATGGGTAAAGGAGTACAGTGTCGAAGTCGGAGACGTTGTGCGACTCTAGAATCCGGGTTTGGGTCGGAGCGAGGGTTTTCCACAGGTCTCACGTAGAAAATCTTGAAATCGTGGGGGGTACAATAAACGTCCCTTAAAGTTCTAATGACACGCGCATGACAAAAACAACAATTCGGGAGCGGTCGGCGAGAACGCGTCCTCAAGCGGCACGCATCAGTGTAATTCAAGACAGCGCATCGATGCGCGTGTACAAAAAATATCTCCCGCAGATCCAAAAACGGGACGGACGCATCGTTCCATTCGAGTTTCAGAAGATCGTGAACGTTATTTGGAAGGCCATGCAAGCGACTGGCGAGGGTTCTGCTGAGGAAGCGGTAGTTATCGCGCACAAAGTGGCGGGCGAAATGATGCGTATTGCAAAGACATACAAGAATTTTTTGCCGACGGTGGAGGGTTGTCAGGACGAAGTCGAGCGACAGCTCATACTTTCGGATTACGTTGCGACGTCGAAGGCATACATTCTATATCGCGCTGAGCGCTCAAAGCTTCGCAAAGAGCAGGGCGAGGTGCCCGAGCATGTGCGGAAGCTCTCCGAGGAGAGCAAAAAATATTTTAAGAATAATCCTCTGGGTGAATTTGTATACCTGCGCACGTACGCGCGCTGGATCGAAAGCGAGCAGCGTCGCGAGACATGGATCGAGACCGTAGATCGTTACGTGAATTTTATGAAAGAGAATCTTGGAGACAAATTGACGAAGCGCGAATACGCAGAGGTGCGCGAAGCGATCCTCAATCAGGAGGTAATGCCATCGATGCGCGCAATGCAATTTTCGGGTGATCCTGCCCGCAAGTGCAACACGTGTTTTTACAACTGCAGCTTCATTGCGCCCGTGAAGCTCGAGGATTTTGCAGAAATTATGTACCTCTCGATGCAGGGGTGCGGCGTGGGATACGCTGTTGAGAGTTACAACATTCAGCAACTCCATCAGATTGAAAAGCAAGCCGGAGAGAAACTTCCAATGCACGTCATCGCAGATACAAAAGAAGGATGGTGCGATGCCCTAACCCTTGGACTCAGGACGTGGTACAAGGGTTCCGACATCGAATTCGATTTCTCGCTCATTCGCCCCGCAGGCGCGCGCCTCAAAACGATGGGCGGAAAGGCCTCGGGTCCTGAGCCGCTTCGCTCGCTACTTTCGTTTGCACGCGACAGAATCTTGAAGCGGCAGGGAAGGCGTCTACGAAATATCGATGCGCACGATATCATCTGTAAGATCGGGGAGTGTGTGGTTGCGGGAGGAGTGCGTCGCACGGCTATGATTTCACTCTCAGATCTGGATGACGTTGAGATTCGGGACGCCAAGAGGGGTCAGTTTTTCCTGACGGACCCTCATAGGAGTGTTGCGAACAACTCCGCTGTCTACGAGAGTAAGCCTACGAATGCCGAGTTGATGGATGAGTGGGTCGCTCTCATGAAGAGCGGGACCGGTGAGCGCGGTATCTTCAACCGCGGCTCGCTTGCGAAGACCTTGCCCGAGCGCCGTTTGAAGTACCTCAGGAAGAAGTATGGCAAGAAAAATGGCTTTATTGGCCAGCTTGGAACAAATCCATGCGCGGAAATCATCCTGCAGTCCCACGAATTCTGCAATCTCTCGGAAGTTATCGCTCGTCCCCACGACACGGAGGCGATGCTTCTTAGGAAGACCAAGCTCGCTACACTCCTCGGGACCTATCAGTCAACTCTCACAAACTTCAGGTACATTTCGGATGAATGGAAGAAGAATTGCGAAGAAGAGCGACTTTTGGGGGTTTCGATCACCGGACAGTGGGACTCTCCCGTTGTGCGGAATGCCGCGACGCTCCGCAAGATGCGCGCTACAGCCGTTCACGCGAATCAGACGTATGCGAAGCGCTTCGGAATCAATCCTTCTCATTCGATCACGTGCGTGAAGCCCTCCGGCACCGTGTCGCAGACGTTTGACTGCTCTTCCGGCATTCATCCCCGTCACTCCCAGTACTACATCCGGCGCATTAGGATCAGCGCGACAGACTCCCTCTTTAAGATGGTGCGCGATCAGGGGCTTCCGCATCATCCGGAAGTCGGGCAAACAGCGGGCGAGGCAAACACATATGTTTTGGATTTTCCAGTGAAGGCGCCCGCGGGCTCCGTTTTCAAAGACGACCTCTCAGCGCTCGAGCAGCTCGAGTACTGGAAAACTGTGAAGCTCAATTTTACGGAGCACAATCCTTCGGCGACTATCTCAGTGGGCGAAGAGGAGTGGGTGCAGGTTGTTGCGTGGCTCTATGAAAACTGGGACATCATCGGCGGGCTTTCTTTCCTGCCGAGAACCAACCACGTGTACCGCCTCTCGCCTTATGAGGCCATCGACAAGAAAACCTATGAACAACTCGTCGCGCGTTTCCCCGCAGTAGATTATTCAAAGCTTATCATCTACGAGCGCACCGACGAAACTGACGCGAAGAAAGAATTGGCCTGCGCAGGCGGGACGTGCGAGATAGAGTAGGGGAAAAGGCGAAGCTCGTCGCGCCGCATACTTTTTGGAGACGCTATCTGCCGCTGCTGCGGCGGCGCTGCCTCTCGCGCCATCGCGCCGCGAGACACCCCGAAAAGCACGCGCCGCGTCTCACTTCGCGGGAAGTGGTAGTTGGAAAAACCGTGCGCGAAGACACTCACATCACACACGCCATACTCACTTTGGCTGGAAGAGAACGGAGATAAAAAGAAAGTGTCCGTAGCATCTGCGTAATCATGGAGTCCACACTTGTACATATGTACAAGTCTCGGATTAGATAGGTCAGTAAAAAAGAAAGCGCCCGACGAACCGAAAGGCCTGTCGGGCACTTTCTTCGTTCATCGGGCGTCAGGTCAGCTGGACTTTCAGCTGGCGTCTTATCGGGTCCCATCCCGTGATGGTGAATCGGGCGCAACCTTCTTCCGGACTGTTCGTAATCATTGTGTCCGCGTTCCCACGGAGCATGATTACCTTTGCGACCAATTCGAAGATGGGTTCGTCAGCCGGCCGAAACCCAATCGGATTCTCGTCGCCTTCGACCTCGATCGTGATTCCCTTTTCTCTCTGAGGGATGTAGCCGGCTGGATCGATTCCGAAGGGGTGCTTTTTTCGGGCCCACAGCATCACATTATTCTCCTGCGGCGGAATGCCGCTAGAACTGTAACCACAGTTGTGGAGGTGTCAATGGAATGATACATTGTGTTCCTGCGTTAGGCAGTCGCCCAGCCCCAGTTTTGGTTCGAAGAATCTTTTAATCAAAACTGGAGCTGGGAGGAAAGTCCGGACACAGGCCCTGAGAGAAATCGAAGGGCAGCAGGGTAGCGGGTAACGCCCGTCCGCCGCGAGGCGAGAGATGCGAACAGTGACGCCAAAGCCGAAAGGCCGAGGATTCCTTCGGGAATAATCACGCCGAAAGACGTGGGTGCAACGGCAAAATTCTTACTTCTGTGCAAGGCCGTGTCCAGCCGTGATTTTCAATTGAAATCACTGTTGGAAGAGCCGCTTGACTCCGAGAGTAATCGAGGAGCTAGACACATGACCGCCCTCCGCCGGCTGGCGGAACAGAATCCGGCTTATTACGCAGTGCAGGCGAGCAAAGCAAACGAGCTTTGCTCGTTTGCTTTTGGGCCAAACAAGTAAAACGAGCGTAGCGAGTATCGACATTGTGGAAACCCGCCGCATGGCGGGTTTCTGACGTGGTATACTTTTTGGCAATGCAGAATCTTGCGCGTTCGGAAACAATTGCGCGGTGGTCGGTGTATCTCCTCTTCTTACTTGTCCCTTTTTTCTTTGTTCCTGTGCCGTGGGTAAGCGTTGCGCAGTCTAAGGCACTGCTTGCCATTCTCCTCGTCACGGTCGGACTTCTCGCGTGGGTTGCGGCGTCTCTCAACTCCTCGGAGTTTCGATTTCCCAAGAGTCCGCTTCTCATTGCTGCCGCGCTCGTGCCCCTCGCGTACCTAATCTCCGCACTTGCCACAGGTGTTTCGTGGGAGTCCTTTACTGGAGATGGGAGAGGACAAGACACGGTTGTCGGGTTCGTACTTTTGTACGTTGCGTTTCTCATCTCGGCGGAAGTTCTCGGGGGCTCGCGCTCCATTCCTGCACTTCGCCTTCTCATCATAGGAAGTCTCGCGGTCATCGCGGTTCAGATCACTCATCTTGTCGTGCCTTCGTTTACCTTCGGAGGAGCACTTACGCTTCCCGCGACATCGATCGTAGGCAGCTGGCACGACCTCGGGATTTTTCTCGCGTTCATGGTATTCATGTCACTCGCGCTCATACGTACCTCCATACTTCAGGGTTACTGGAACCTCCTTGCATTTATCGTCGCTCTCGCGAGTCTCGGGCTTTTAGTCGTTATCAACTTTGGCGATGTGTGGCTCGGACTCTCGGGGCTCAGCCTCTTTTCAGCCTTCTTTCTCTACCGGAGTCAGCAATCCGGTGGTCCTCGTAATGTGCGAGGCATTGTGCTGTGGCTCTTGTGTGCGGCCGTGTCTCTCGGCATGTACTTCGGCGGGAACGTGGTGCAGGCGAGACTGCCCGCACCTCTGCAAGTCGTGCAGATTGAGGTGAGACCTTCGTGGCAGGGCACATTTGCTATCGGTCAGCAGATCTTCGCGGAGCCCACACGGATATTTTTTGGCTCTGGCCCGAATTCTTTTCTAAGGGAATGGGGGATACACAAACCTCTTTCGGTGAACGAGACGCAGTTTTGGAACACCGATTTCTACTACGGCGTCGGATTTATCCCGACATCGTTCGTGACTACAGGCATCCTCGGACTCATCGCGTGGGGTGCTGTCTGCGTCGCACTTCTGTGGAGTTTGTACCGACTACTCCGTGATCCGTCGGCCGGAGCGGTACGCACGACCCTCATGGGAGGCGCCCTCTTTCTCACGCTCTTCCACGCGCTCTACGTTCCCGGCTCCGCACTCTCCCTCCTGACGTTTCTTATTTTCGGCGCGCTCGTCTCCGAAGAACTCTCGGGGGGCGCGATTCGCGAATGGGTTGTGTCACTTTCGTGGGAGACGTGGAAGAGGAGAATCTTCGCGGGAGCGCTCGCCCTTGGCGGGCTCGTGGTATTCGCGGGAAGCGTGCAGGCAGTGCGCGCACTCGTTTCTGACGCCCTCGTGAACCGTGCTGTTGTGGAGTACAACACATCGCAAGATTTGGCGAGAGCGTCACGCGCGATCTCGTGGGCAGTTGGCGTGTTGCCTCACAACGATCGTGCCCATCGCGCGGGAGTCGAACTTGGACTCCTCAAGCTTGCTCAGTTGTCTCGCGCGGGGGACGCGAGCGAGAGCGCGCAGACACAACTTCAGACGACTCTCACCTCAACCATTGAGCACGGTCTTGCGGCTGTTTCTATCGAGAGCCGCAATTACCAGAACTGGCTCACGCTCGCGCGCCTCTACGGAGAGCTTGCAGGGGTAGGGGTCAAAGACGCGGAGGCGAGTGCGCGTAATGCGTACGCGCAAGCACGGGAGAACAATCCTATGAGTCCGCTCCCATACCTCGGTGAGGCACAGCTCGATCTTGGGAAGGGGGACGACTCAGCTGCAAAGGCGAATCTTGAAACCGCTCTCACGCTGAAGCAAAACCTTGCGGCTGCTCACTTCCTGCTTTCCCAGATATATGCGCGAGCAGGGGACCTCGCGAAAGCGCGAGAGCGTGGGGCGTCCGTTATTCAGATCTCGCCGCAGGACTCCTTAGGATGGTACAACCTCGGAACGATTTTCTATGCAGAGAAAAATTATCAGGACGCGGCGTCTTCATTCGAGCAGGCGGTTGCGATTCAAAATAACTACGCGAACGCCATTTTCCTGCTAGGGTTGTCGTACTACAGGCTCGAGAGGAGAGATGACGCGCTGAGAGCACTTAAGGCGGTTGCAGCATTTAATCTGGAAGATGCAACGCTCACTGATCTTATCGGAAAGATCGAGAGAGGCGCGGATCTCGGTCCTGCTTTTCGCTAGCGCTTTATGCCCGGTAGGACAATTTGGCATTGCCTTGGTGGAGGCATGATATCTGGAATCAGAATTGCAGGAGAAGTGAATCATTTCTACGGTAATCGAAATATTCTGCGGCAGACACTATGCCAAATTGCACTGACCGGGTATGGTGCGTGAGGCCTTGCGGTTTCTCGCCACCCCCGTGCGCTCTCTTTCGGCGGCGGTTTACGTTCTCGCTGCATCCGCGCTCCTCTCTTCCATCCTCGCGCTCCTGCGCGACCGTCTCTTCGCGCATGCTTTTGGCGCGGGAACCGAGCTCGACCTCTACTATGCTGCGTTTCGCATTCCGGACCTCATTTTTGTCGCGACAGGTTCCTTAGTTTCGGTTTATATTCTCATTCCGGAGCTTTTTCGGCGCTCCGAAGACGAAAAAAAGAGTTACATCGATACGATCGTCGTTGGATTTTCCGCGCTCGCCGCGATATTGTCCCTCGTTGCTTTCTACTTCGCACCCGATCTCCTCGAAGCTCTCTTCCCGCAGTTTGCATCAGCAGGGTATCTCTCGACCCTGACCTCTCTCTCACGCATTATGCTCCTCCAGCCGATTTTCCTCGGGCTCTCGAACATTCTTGCTAGCATCACACAGTCTAAGGAGCGCTATATGCTTTACGCTCTATCACCAATCCTCTACAATCTCGGCATCGTAGCGGGGCTCCTCGTGTTCTACCCCGTTTTAGGGATGTCCGGACTTGCGTGGGGTGTTGTGCTCGGAGCAGCTCTCCATGTAGGCATCCAGCTTCCCTCAGTCGTAAGCGATGGTTTTTTTCGCGCGTGGCCGCGGCTCCGGGAGCCCTCGGCGCTCATTGAGACAGTGGCTATCTCAATTCCACGCACGCTCACGCTCTCAATGAATCAGGTTGCGTTCTTGGGGTTGACAGTGCTCGCCTCCGCGCTTTCGACAGGATCGATAGCCGTATTTATGTTCGCGTTCAACCTCATGAGTGTTCCGCTTTCCGTAATCGGGGCATCGTACTCGGTCGCGGCGTTCCCGACGCTCGCATCTGCTCTCTCAAACGGACGCGTCAGTGAGTTCATGGGATATGTGTCGACTGCCGCGCGCTACGTGTTGTTCTGGTCGATTCCAGTTATTGCGCTCATTATCGTTCTTCGTGCGCATGTCGTGCGGGTGGTTCTGGGTAGCGGCTCCTTCGATTGGACCGACACGCGGCTCACGGCGGCTGTTTTCGTGCTCCTCTCGGTCTCTCTCGCAGCGCAGGGGCTCACACTCCTCTTAGCACGCGCATACTATGCAGCGGGGCGTACGTTTGTTCCTTTTTTTGTGGCTGTCGGTTCGTGCACGATAACGATTCTTCTTGCTCGCTCTCTTATAGATCTCTTGGCGGATGAAAGAGTCTTGCGCTTCGTGGAAAATATCATGCGGATCGAAGACGTCCCCGGGAGTTCGATTTTGGCACTTCCGCTTGCGTACTCATTCGTTTCGATTCTCTCGACGCTCGTGCTCGCGCTGCATTTTGAACGGCGTTTTGGAGGGTTTTTCTTACGTATTGCCTCTGCCTTTTGGCACGGTATCTTCGCAGGGATAGGCGCGGGGGCGGCAGCATATGCGACCCTCGTCCTTGTTGGTCCTCTCACGCTCTCATCAACGCTGCTCTCGGTCTTTTTGCGAGGGTTTGCCGGAGGTATTGCGGGGGTGGCGGCGGGAGCTCTCATCTACTGGCTCCTCGGGAGTCGTGAGTATCTCGAGACAATTTCCTCGATACGAGGGAAGCTGTGGCGCGAGCCGCTTCCTCTCGCGCAGCCGATCGCTTCTGCGGAGGAAATCGGCCCGTCGAGTCCGCAATAGGCGAGTGGCTCGAAGGACATCGCACTCCTC
>MFLZ01000001.1:7353-9091 GCA_001781685.1 Candidatus Kaiserbacteria bacterium RIFCSPLOWO2_01_FULL_54_13 | reverse complement strand
CCCGCCTGTTGGCGGGACGCTCCCGCTCGCGCCGTCGCGCTCCGCGAAGACCCTCAGAGCGCGATGCCCCCTCTCGCTTGAAGTCATAATTTTGTTAGGATGTGAGTTCGTTATGAATATTCGGAATTTCTCAATCATTGCCCACATTGATCACGGCAAGTCGACGCTTGCAGACCGGATGCTCGAGCTTACGGGCACCATCGAGCCGCGGCGCATGCAGGAGCAGGTCTTGGACAGAATGGAGCTCGAGCGCGAGCGGGGGATTACCATCAAGATGGCCCCTGTCCGAATGAAGTGGCAAAAAGACGGTGTTGAATACATCCTTAATTTGATTGATACACCCGGCCATGTTGATTTTGCGTACGAAGTATCGCGAGCGCTTTCTGCAGTCGAAGGAGTCGTACTCTTAGTTGATGCGACGCAGGGCGTTGAAGCGCAAACACTCTCAGTGTTGTCCGTTGCACGGAAGCTCGATCTCAAAATCATACCGGTTGTCTCCAAGATAGATGCGCCGAATGCACGGACCGAGACGATCGTGAGTGAAATAGCGCTCCTCTTGAACCATCCGGAGAGTGAGGTTCTACGCTCGTCGGGAAAGACTGGCGAAGGGGTAAGAGAGATTCTGGATGCAATCGTCGAACGAATTTTGCCACCTAGCTCGAGCGGAGCGTCTACGCAGGCGCTTGTATTTGATTTTGGATATTCTGATCACCGCGGCGTCATCGTGTATACGCGTGTATTCGGCGGCAGTGTCGCGAAAGGTAGCGCACTCAAGTTTGTCGCTGCGGATGCTAATTTTTCCGCTCTTGAGGTCGGTGTTCTCACGCCGGAGGAGTCTTCGCAGACGGAGCTCGGAGCAGGAGAGATAGGCTACATCGTGACCGGTATCAAAAGACCGGGAGTCGCCTCTGTGGGCGACACGGTCACGTCGCAGAGAGCCGCCGCCGGAGCTCTGCCCGGCTACAAATCGCCCGCGCCGGTCATTTGGGCGAGTGTGTACCCGGAAAGTCAGGACGATTTGGTGTTTCTTCGTCAATCGCTAGAACGACTTAGGCTGAGCGATTCGTCGCTCTCATATGAGGAAGAGTCGTCGGGCGTCATGGGCAAAGGTTTTCGCTGCGGATTCTTGGGAATGCTCCATCTCGAGATTGTCATTGAGCGACTGCGGCGCGAGTTCAACCTTGCTCTCGTCGTTACTCAGCCGACAACCGTATATGAAGTGACGTACATGGACGGCCGAACGGAAGAGGTTTATTCACCCGCGCGGTTTCCCGATGAGGGGAATATGAAGCAGGTGCGTGAAGTATGGGCAAAGGTTTCCGTCATCACACCGCGGGATTCTGTTGGCTCGATTACGCAGCTTCTCTATGATCACGAGGCGATCGTGGGAAATACGGAAACGCTTCCGGACGGAAAACTCGAGATGCATGCAGAAATGCCGCTACGGGAACTCATGCGGGGTTTTTTCGACCGTCTCAAGAGCGTGTCGAGTGGTTTTGCCTCGCTTTCCTACGAGATTTTGAGCATGCGCGTGGCGGACGTCGTGCGGCTCGATGTCTTGGTTGCCGAGGAGCCGGTGCCGGCCTTTGCGCGTATCGTTTCGCGCCGGAGAATTCAGAATGAAGCGGAAGCTATGGTTGAAAAGTTGGAGAAGCTTCTGCCGCGGCAGCTCTTCGAGCTCAAGATTCAGGCAAGGGTTGGCGGACGCATCATCGCCGCGCGCCGTAAATCCGCTATG
>MFLZ01000001.1:6435-7326 GCA_001781685.1 Candidatus Kaiserbacteria bacterium RIFCSPLOWO2_01_FULL_54_13 | reverse complement strand
GTTGATATACCTCATGACGTCTTTTTGAAAGTTGTGCGAGAGAACTAAAATGCTCGCGAATCCAGCACGGTCAAATCAGGCCCTCGCTCCTCAGCTCTTCGGGGGTTTTTGGAGGCTTGGGCTGCTCGTTGCCATTAGGCCTGTCTAAGCTTGCTGCAGGGTCTGGTAAAACAACCTCGCCGTGCGCATCAGGAGGCAGACGGTCTTCCAGACTTCTCAAACGAGCTTTTCTGACTTCTTTATCCGAGGGGTTTTCTAAAACCATAAGTACGAACTACTATAACTACTAATAGATACCGGGGATAAGACCGGGGGCGAAGAAGAGGATCATGCTGATGATAATGAGAACAGCAATGACGCCCCACATTACCTTCAAGATTTTTTTGGTGCGTTTGTCAAAGAGGAAGCTCATAGAAGAAGTATGGAGTATAGGATATAGGGTATAGGGAAAAATGCAATTCCCGGAGTGTTAAAATTGGATGCGTATGCCCGGTAGGACAATTTGGCATTGCCTTGGTTGTATTTATTCGCGAGAAATCGACAGGTACCACTCTCATTTAGAGTTGTCCACTATGCTCGAATTATACAGCGGCAGAAACCATGCCAAATTGTACTAACCGGGTATGTGGTCGCGCAATCAACGTCAGAATGCTGCACGGCTTTTTCTGCGCAGGCTCACGCTTCTCGCACTCCTCGGCCTCGTTTTCTTGGGAGCTTCGAGTGTGTTGGATGTTTATAGCAAGGAGCGGGAGTCAAAAAAGCTCCGCCTTCAGGCAGAGACCGAACGAGCGGATCTCCTTCTCCGGCAGACGCAGCTTGAGCTCGATATCGCGCAACTAAGGACCGATCGCGGACTTGAAGAAGCGCTTCGCGAGCAGTTTGCTCTTGCCG
>MFLZ01000001.1:138-6336 GCA_001781685.1 Candidatus Kaiserbacteria bacterium RIFCSPLOWO2_01_FULL_54_13 | reverse complement strand
CAAAGAAAAAATTCCTGAAACTGACTCTGCTTTAATTCTGGTGCGAGTGGGGGGAATCGGACCCCCGCCCTATGCTTGGGAAGCACATGTTCTGCCACTAAACTACACTCGCGTACACTTGCTAGGGAAGTTTACCTCGTTGGAATTGCGAAGCAATTTCCTGCGGGGCAGTCGTTCTGCTTGCCCGTCCGTAGCCTTGTGCGAAGGAGGGCCACTAAACTAATTCCGCAGTACGGAGAGAATACCACATGGCTGTTTCCTACTGCAGGTGGATGATCTGCAGATCTCGGCGAATCTGAGGTAGAATGAGTCATTATTAATTATTCACTTTACTATGGACCATAAGACATACATGAAGGTTTCGACCAGCATATTCGGCCTCGTGGCACTTCTGCATCTCGCGCGTGCCCTTCTCGGGTGGGACGCAGCGATCGGAGGATGGGAAGTTCCGATGTGGCTAAGCTGGGTTGCCGTCCTTGGCGCAGGGTTTCTTGCGTACTCCGGATACAAGTTCCAGAAGTAGCTATTTCACAAGTATCTCTTGCCGTACGCGCGCATCGCGTCGACTACCTTTTGGAACGCCCTTCCTTTTGGCGTCAGTTCATAGTGGAAGCGGACGGGCTTATTGAAATGTCTGCGTGTTATCAGTCTATCCTTCTCGAGCCGTCGGAGCGTTTTTGCAAGGGTGCGCGGGCTCATGCCGCCGAGCGAGTCTTCCAATGCACCAAATCTTTGAGGCTTTTCGAGAAGATCGCGCATGACGAGGAGCGAACAGGCATCCCCTAAGAGGTCCACGACGCGCGCAACGGGGCTCTTCGGGCACAGTTTTCTCCTCTGGCTTCCTGTCCGCAACATTACGCCACACTATCACAGATTTACTCACTATACAAAGTAAAGTGAGTCGTATAGACTGCGGAGTATATAAAATGAAAATAGATTAGTCGTTGGTGTACAAAAGGTATGGCAGAAAAGTTGCGAATCAAAGTAATTCTCGGCAGCACGCGGCCGAATCGATTTAGCGAGTATCCCGGACGCTGGATATTTGAAGTCCTCGATAAGAGGGAAGAAGTGGAGGCCGAGCTCCTCGATCTGCGGGATTACCCGATGCCGTTTTTTAACGAAGCGGAGACGCCTGGGTATAAGAGCAAGCCATACACGCATGAATCCGTCGCCAACTGGACGGCTAAGATCGCAGAGGCGGACGCCTATATTGTCGTCTCGCCGGAGTACAGCCACGGCTACAGCGCGGTGTTGAAAAACGCGCTCGACTACGTATACCAAGAATGGAACAACAAACCCGTGGCCTTCGTCGCATACGGGAGTGTTGGTGGCTCTCGCGCTGTCGAGCAGCTTCGGCAGGTTGCTATCGAGCTTCAGATGGTGCCGATCAGGAATGCAGTTCACATTCAGGCCCACTGGAATTTACTTGATGAAAAAGGTGCATTAAAGTCGGGGTCACTCGAACCGTATGTGCGAAGTGCCGAGGAAATGCTCGAGCAGCTCTTGTGGTGGACGAAAACACTCAAGCGGGCGCGGGAAGAGGCATGATATACTCAGATGTTTGTTATGAGCGTAGCGAATTACAAACATTTGACCCGCGCAAAATCTTGCGAAGCAAGATTTAGGCGGGTATAAGATTTGCTAAACTCATTCCATTCGTCAAGAAAATCTAATATGGCAGCAAAGCAACCCGTAGCAATTTATACGACGCCGACGTGTCATTTCTGCCATATGGCCAAGGAGTTTTTCTCTGAATACAAGATTCCCTTTACCGAACACGATGTGGCGCGGGATCTTGCGAGGCGCAAGGAGATGATTGAGAAGAGCGGGCAGATGGGTGTGCCCGTCATCACTGTTGGCGGAGAGCTTGTCGTTGGCTTCGATGAAGAGCGTCTCAAGGAGCTTCTTGCCGTTTAATCCCCTCGTCCGGAACCCCGATTGGAAAGCTAAGCTTCCAACGGGGCATGTCGGACCTTGCTATTCCCCGCGCTAGGAATCGAACCTAGATTGACCGCTTAGGACGCGGCAGTTCTGTCCATTGAACTACACGGGGTACGTGTAATGTATCATCTTGTTGGTGATAAAATATAGCCATGCCTCCGAATGAGGATTTGAGAGAGATCCTTCGACTCACGAAGGATAGTAATCGCATGCTCCATAAGATGCGACGGGACGCCATCCTGGGAGGCCTTCTCAAATTTGTTTTCTATGTCCTTGTTCTCGTGGTAGCGCCTCTCTGGCTCTACACCACGTACCTTGCGCCGATCATGGGGGAGATGCTCGACACCTATCAGGAGATTCAGGGGACGGGTGCCAAGGCGCAGGCGCAGTTCGGCGATCTTCAAAATTTTCTCAATCAGTTTCAGGACGGGTTTTCGTCGCAAGAATAATTTCGGTGCCCAGAGTCAGACTTGCACTGACCACCCCCCGCTCTTCAGGCGGATGCTCTAACTACCTGAGCTATCTGGGCCCTACTTTGCTCCGGCTTCTGCCGGAGCTACGAAGGACAATAAGTAGCGCGAAAGTCTACCTGCTTGCCCGTCCGTAGCTCGAGCGTAAGCGACGAGCGAAGGCGGGAGCTATCTGGGCGTGCGCAAAACTATATCATATTGATTTAAATCGTGCCCAAAAAGTGCGTGCCCGCTCCCACCGAGGGAACGGGCGCGCGAGTCGTGGTCAGTCCATTCTTCTCGGATACAGCCATGTCGGCCAGTCGGGCATGTAGCCGAGATACTCTAGCATCGACCAGAACGCGAGCATCGCTGCGCCCCAGACGAGTGCAAGGCCGAGCCAATCGGCCCAGCCGAACAGGGGCCCGAGTCCGAAAGAGCTGAAGCACATAACCAGGCCAGTTACCTCAACGAACATTTTGATCTTTGCGACGCGGCTGGATTGATATCGGACTACGCCTATGAGGCGTAGCGACATCACAGTCGTGTGGTAAATGACCAGTACGATGCAGGGACCGATGTACCACCAGACGCTATCCCAGACGTATGTTCCGAGATACATTAGGATGATACAAAGTCCTTTGTCTCCGAGAAGGTCGAGCGCGCCACCGAGCTTGGTTGCACAGTCCCACTTTCTCGCGAGCTCGCCGTCCAACCAGTCTGAGAGCGCGGCACAGATCGCGACAATCAGAAAGGTGGAGCGGTAATCTGCCTGCATAAGTTCAGGCAGATACCAAACTGAGGCGAACCGCGCGACCGAGATCGCTGACGGTACGCCCGAGCGGAACATCGCCCATATTATGGCGATGATCAATCGTGCGTAGATGATCGAAACCATCAGGATCTCCTGTCGGAAAGGTGGACCTATCGTGCGGACGCAGGCCCGCACCTAGTGCCAAAGCCTACTGATCGGCATGCGAGCGTCAAGCGCTCAAAATCCCATCGTGAAGGTCATTGGTTTGGCGTCACCGACGAGCCAGTGAGAAGTGTTGAGCTTGGTCTCTTTCACGCCGCCGAAGTCGCGATACTTGAGCAAGCCGTTTTGGAGGGCGTAATCGAAGATGCGCTTCGTAAGTTCCACATCCTTGATGCAGTACTCGCGTACCTTCTCCACCTCGCCTTGCTTCCACCACTTGAGAGACTGCAAACCATCTGCGATTTTCTTCTCCCCGAGTGGCGCTTCGGCGATCGTGTCGAGTTTGAGGCGCCGCCCGACACTCTTGTACATCTCTTGCATGAGGTCGAGGCTTCGAATCCGCGTGAGGTCGCCCGGGTAGTATTTATTCAAGAGGGGAATGTCGAAGTGGTCCGAGTTGTAGCCTACGAGAAGGTCCGTGCGCTCAAGTATTTTCCAGAGATTCGGCAGTTCGTGCTCGAGGAAACTGGAATACGTGTCTGTCTCCGAATCGTGAATGCCTACGAGTGCGATTGTAAGATCTGCCGGATCACCCGAGCCAGTCTCATCCATCCAGTTGGCGGTCTCGATGTCGAAAACAACCGTGCGCATAACGATTTTGTAAATCGTTAGCCGAGTGAGGAAAAAAGGTGTTCTGCGATCCTATCAGCAGGAAGCGTTATCTCGGCGGCGGTCGCGAGGTTCTTCACGGTGTATCGGCCGCTCTCGCGCTCCTTCGTGCCCACGGCAATCACGAATGGAATCTTCATTTTGTCCGCCTGGCGGATCTGGTCGCCCACGCGTTTTCCCGAGAAATTTACCGCGACCGTCACGTCTTCGCGGCGCAAATCTTGCGCGAGTTTTATCGCGTGCCCGGTGGCTTCCTCTTCGATGACAGCGATCATGAGCTCGGTTCCCGGCGCGTAAGTGGGCAGGAGGTTGTGTGTCTCCAAAAAGTCCCGTGCGGTCACGTCGCCCATCGCAAATCCCACGGCTGGAGTCTTTTCAGTTCCAAAGAGAGAAAGCAGATTGTCGTAGCGGCCGCCGCCGTAGAGTGAGCGCCTGTTGGCAGGGTCGGTGTCGTACACCTCGAAGACCATGCCGGTGTAATAATCAAAGCCGCGGGTTATCTTCGTGTCCACGATCATGTTGCGCACGCCCATGTACTCGAGTTGCCCCCGGAGCTCTTCGAGAAACGCGCTTGAGGTGGTGCGGTCTATTATGTCGATGAGCTCGATGGCAGCTTTTCCGCCAATCAGGTTTGAGAGAGCTTCCTCGAAGTTCTCGTGTTTTGCGCGGCGGTCGAGGAGACGGGTTGCTCCCGCGCGCATATCTCCCTTTATCTCGACCTGATCGTATGCGGCGTCCAAGAGGCGGCGATCGGAGACTCGTATCTCAAAGTTGTGCTCGTCCGCCCCAAGCGAGCGCATAATGCCATGGGCAACAGCGATTATCTCGGCGTCGGCTTCTACTCCTGCGACGCCGATGATGTCGGCGTTCAATTGCCAGTGCTCGCGGAGCCTCCCGCGCTGCGGTCGTTCGTAGCGGAAGACGTTTGCGATCGTGTACCAGCGCGCGGGAAGTGCGATTTCGCGCGCGCGCGCCGCGATCATCCGCGCCAAAGTCGGTGTCATCTCAGGGCGCAAGGTCACCTCGCGGCCGCCGCGATCGACGAACGTGTAGGTCTGCTCATTCACAATTTCTTCGGAAGTTTTGCCGCGAAAGAGTTCTGCAGGCTCGAGAATTGAGGCATCGTATTCTTCATATCCGAAGAGCTCGCACACGCGCTCCATATGCTCGAAGATGTATCTCTGTATGAACTGGTCTTCCGGATAGAAATCCCGCACGCCCTTGTAGTTTTCGGTCGAGAGTTTGTCCTTTTTTGTCATTTACGGGATTTTATCACAGTTTTCGCCTGTCAGTGCTCAGCTTTCTCGACAATTTTGTCTCCAACGGCATCCGGTCCCGTCGCTACCGTCTGCCTCGAAGCGACGGCCGGGGTAGGCCCCGACACTCCGGTCGGGGCAGGCAATGCCACATAAAACGTGGAGCCGCGTCCTGCTCCCTCCGACTCGGCCCAAATGGCGCCTCCGTGCGCCTCGACGATCTGTTTCGCGATGGAGAGGCCGAAGCCTGTGCTCCCCGGATTTATTGCTGTTGAATGCACTCCCTTCCCGCCCTCGGTGAAAAGTTTCGGGAGGTCCTCGGTGGGGATGCCAATGCCCGTGTCTGTGACGATGAGCACAATGGCGTTTTCAACGGGCAAGAGCCTTATGCGCACCTCTCCGCGCAGCGTATAGTGAATCGCGTTGTCCACGAGGTTTCGGACAACATGCTCCCGGAGTTTTTCTTCATCACCTCTAATTGTGTAGGAGCCGTTTTGGAAGGAGCAAGTTATCGAAAGGCCCTTCTGCTCAGCGCCAGCTTTGAGCTCAGAGAATACTCTCTGCACGGTGGCTGAAAAATCGAAGGGCTGGATCTTGAACCGCATTGCCCCTGTTTTAAAGTCTGATGAGGAGAGCAGGTTCATCACCATCGCAACGCCACTGCGAGTTTCTGCAAGCGCGGTTTTCACCATTGTTTTCAGCTTCTCCGGCACCTCTCCGTAGTCTCCCTCCACGATTGAAGCGAAGGCCGCCTCGTCCTTCGTGAGGTGCGCTTTTACCTCGTGGCTCACGGTGTGGAGCAGAGCCTCTTGTTTCTTGGTGGTTTCCTCGAGCGCCCGGTATTTCTCCATCTCTTTCAGCATGAGCGCGGCTATGTCATCTGGGCGCGGAATTCCCTCCATGCGGGCGTGGCGGCCCTTCGGGCCCGCCGTGCGGATGTTGATGAAGCCGTAGTTGAAAAAGGTCT
>MFLZ01000001.1:0-117 GCA_001781685.1 Candidatus Kaiserbacteria bacterium RIFCSPLOWO2_01_FULL_54_13 | reverse complement strand
TCGTGATTTCTTGGATGTTCTCGAACTGCCATGTGGTGACCGTGCGCTGGAAGAGCTTGACCTGGTCGACGTTTACTATCCGGCGATTCGTGACGATCCACAGATCGAGATAGTAGT